>JAQUEZ010000275.1 GCA_028684915.1 Desulfobulbus sp. | reverse complement strand
TCCCGCGTTCATGACGCATCTCTTGTTACATGCCATAGCTTGAGAACTCCGCCGGCTCTCCCCAGGCTCACCAAAGCGCCTGGCTCATTTAGGTTTCACGCACGTTACAACGCTCACCAATCCGGAACAACTTTTCGAAGCGATACCAGCTCTAAGGGGCTGCGACCCCAAACGGCCTATAACATTCCCTGTGTACGCTTCACCTCTCTTGTTCGCAGGAAACCGCAGATTCCTGGGTTACCATGGCCAAGCTCAACGGGCGAATTGGTCGCGGACACCAGCATCGACGTGTATCGGAAATACGGCCAAAACGTGCTTCATCCTGAAACATCACCCGGAGCGGCTTTGTCCCCGGCCACTGACTGTCGATTAACCTGAGGAGTTCCGGGAGTTTTTTTTCCATTCCAACTGCGCCTCGACATCGGCCTGCGGATGCCTCTTGTCCGGCGCCAGCTTCCTCCAGCTATGGCGATGCAGAAGATTATAGACCAAAGCTACCGCTGTTTTACGGCCTATTCGTTCATCCAGCGCCTTTTTGATCTCGCTCACAATCAAGATGCCGCCTTGGGTCGCTTGGTCGATAAAAGGAGCGAGGAAGGCAGCCTCTTCCTCTTTGCTCATATTTTCTCGCAGCCGGCCGCCCCGCTGCCGCTTTGTTTCTGCTGGCGAGCCGCCGGAACGTATAAACCGCATCCGCAACTGGCATACCCAACCCCTCGAAACTCCGATCACAGCGGCCACCTGTTCCATGGAAAAGCCGAATTCCAACGGCAGGATAACTGCTTGCGCCTGACGGAGTTCTTCTGCCGTTCGCGCTTTTGCCAATGCTTCTTTCGCCTTTGCTAAAACCTCCTTGCCGCTTGCTGGTCGTGCCATATGCCCACCTCCCTTGGCGGGTATATTATACCACTTTTGTTTTAGAAATAGAATTATTTGAAATTGCGGCCAACACACCCAAAACAGGCTGCATTTTCAATATTTATATTGTTAAATAAGTATCTTGTATTCAATTTGACATTTTATTGAGCGCGATACCTAGCTCATACTCCGACAGACTCCTAGCATTTTACATGTCAACCTGTACGCGCAAGTGGCTGCTCGCCAAATCTTCGCCGGCGCTCGAATCCTGCCGTGTGCACAAACAAATATCCAACTCACTGAGCCCGCACACCTAAGACATGCTTGATGGCTGCACGCAGTGGCGTAGCGCTCGCAATCATTTTTTTCAAACCGTCCTTGCGGGCATTCATCCGCTGAAAAAGAAGGATGACCTTGCGATAATCAGGATGCACCAGGGCAGCGGCGACAGGCATCTGTTGATGATTCATGACCACCCGTTGCAATGCGTTATCTTCGAGCAAAAGGGTGCGACGCTTTGGCCGAGGAGCTAAACCCGGGCCATTGCCGCAGGCCATATAATGCCCGTCCAGCAGCGTCATCGACGCCCAACTGTTTACTGCGCTGCACCACCTGAACACATCCCGAAGCACCGTCGCAGATCAGCCGGATCTCCACCAAGATGGCCCGCACCTGGCTGTCGCGAGGGATGTTGCGGTTCGCTGGGTACTGGCATGCGGCGTGCTAGCTTGATGTATCGTTTTTACAAATGTGGCTCTGAATGAAACTCAGCCTGATACGTTGCCCACTCACCTTGTATCAACAATTACGCCTGGGTGGGAAGATGGCATTAACTTTTTGTCGCAATGCCAAATCGGGCGCGGCTTCACATCAAATTGTGCTGAGTTTTGTTCATAGCCATTTTTACGAATAACTACTAGCCGCACAATGAAAGGGGCCACCTATGAAAAAAGCCGTATTAAAAACGGTTGGCGAAAAACTTCCTGAAATTTTTCTAATCAAAGAATGCAACGTTCCCCCGATAGAACGAGAATATGTTCTTTTCCGATACAATCACCTTTGGAAAGCTATGGGGCCGGTGGACATGACAGTTGCCAGCGCCTTGGTGCGAGTCTTTCATTCCATGAATATTCGATGCTTTATTTGTCTGGAGGAAGAGTTTCAGGATAAGGGACTGCCTAGCGATTCTATGGCGGTCATTTATTTCCCTGAGAATGAATTAAGCTGGGAGGAAGTGCTGGACGTTGGCGGAGGAAGCGGGAATGAAGTTGCGCCATGCTGTGGCAATTGACTCTCAATTTGACAGTTAAAGGTCTTGTTCTAATACAAAAATGTGGCTATGCATGAAACTCAGCAATCCTGACGGGTACATGAGCAAGGCATGCATTGAGTAAACGGAGTGGCAGTTGTGGTTCCCAGAATCTCCGATTAAAACGGTAACAAAATTCGTCGAGGTATTCTTGGAGGCAATTGGAAAAAACACCGTGGAAGGTGCCGTTGATAAATGTTTTCAGGTTGCCGATCATGATGTGGACCATAGGCAACCACACCGATGCCTGTTCAGGTGGGGTCACCTTTTTTTGATGCTCTTGCGTCTCTCCGACAGCGTTAAGCGCGGACAGGGCATCGGTTTTTACCGCCTGGCCATCTTTCAGGTGTTTGGCAAGAAATTGGCGAACAGTTCCTTTGTTCACACTGTCGACCGCTTGCATGGCAACAAAACCAGCGCCTTTCTCGCGAGTTTCCACAGCCACAAGAACAGGTCGCTTTCCTGCAGCCCCTCGCCCTCTTTTGCCGGCACGTTTCCCACCGACAAGGGTGTCGTCAAACTCAATCAAGTTGGCAAGCCGGTAAATGCTGTCTCGGTCAGCCATCGCTTTCCTGATTTTGCGCAGCATGTTACGTGCTGTAATCCAGGAAACTCCGACATTTTTGGCGATACGGAGAGCCGAAACACCACCTTTGTCAGAAGCCATCAGATAAATTGCCCAAAACCATTTCACAAGAGGAACTTTGGTCGAATGAAACAAAGTGTCAGCGGTCATCGACACTTGATGCCGACAATGAGAACATTGGTACAGTTTACGCGATTCAATAAAGTAGGCCTTCGTGGATCCGCAAGCAGGACATTGAAACCCATTGGGCCATCTCACCTTGATTAAGGTCTTTGCGCAGGACCTTTCGCTGCCATACCGTTTTTGCCATTCAAGCAAGGTTATTCCAGGCATCTTCATAATAAGACCTCATTTGGCTTATCAATTTGATCTTGTTATGAAATACAAGCATTATGCTGAGATTGATACAGAGCCATTTTGACAGATGGCCAGTGCAGCACCTGCGACCGGTCCAGGCCACGGGGGTGCTTGAAATCGATATCTTCAACAACCGCATTCTGGCGGAGTTTGGCTTTGCGAAGCCGGGCCTGCATTTGCCTGGTTTGACGGAGATCGGTCTCCCGGTCGACCAAAAGACCAAGTCGCTGTTCAAACGATAACTCGTTGCTCTCCGGTTGTTGCCACTGCTGCTTCAGCGCCTGAACCATGCCGTGCAACCGGAGCGATTCCAATTTGTCGAGGGTGGGATGCGTCAACATGGTGCCTCCTTACTGCAACGTGGGGTGGTAATAGTGAGGGCCACGGATATTCTCATGCACCACGGGATCCTGAGCCACCTCTTCCACCTCATTGGCCTTGTCCAGGCCGTTTTTGAGGATAGAGTCAATGCTGCGAAAGGAGACCGCGCCGATGACCAGCGCCCGGCCGCAGGCCAGCTCCAGCCGGTGATTACCATAGCTCTTGCCTAAACGAAGAACGCCCATCAGGCTGCGAAAGGCCTGTTGAGGATGCACGCGGGAGGCCAGGATGTTTTCCGTGAGTTGCATGGCCAGGGGACCGATCTTGGCGGCCCAGCGAAGGAATCGTTCCGGTGTCCACTGCTGATACTGCCGGTGCGACGGCGGCATGTGCTCGGTTACCGTGGTGTGGCGGCCCTTATCCCGACTTCGTTGATGGCTGGCAACCCGTTGCCCCCGGTCAAAACATTCGACAACGGACGAGGTGATGCGGATGTCGAGCCGCTTTTTGACCAGTCGAGAGGGCACGCTGTAACAATGGCCATCCACTTCGACGTGATAATCGATATGCACTGTGGCTTTCTTCCACAGGGCAAACTCGTAGGGTGTGGCCGGCAAAGGCTTGAGGGCCGGTTGGTCGAGGCTATGGAACAGGCTTTGGCGTGAACCGGGAAGTTTCTGGAAGGGTTTGGTGTTGAGTACGCGCAGTTGTTGGCTGATGGCCTGGTTCAACTCCGCCAGCGAGAAGAACCGTTGGTGTCGCAGCTTGGCCAGGATCTGCCGCTCAACGATCTGGACTGCAGTGCCACGCCATCGTTCGTACAGCTGGCAAAACCAGCTGTATTGGCACCCATCCAGATGCTTTTCTTTGTACTCCTGCCAGAGCAGTTCTACTTTGTCAGATTCGTCAGCGCCTGTCTGGCATAGGCTGAGTCAATCGAATGTTGTTTTTGCCGGTGTCTGACCGTCATCTGGCGAAGTACCTCCTCTGCGTTATCTCTGCGAGGCAGGAAATGAGCCAGGAGGGTAACAATATCTGGACAACTGAGGAGTGGGTGCTCGTTTTTGTGGGCAAGCCGTGTTTCCAGCATGAAGAGGGTCGCCATCATCACCATGGCCATGTGGTGATGCCATGCCCGCCAACCGCGAGTCTGGTAATAATCTAAGCCAACCGTGCCCTTGGCGTCCTGAAAAGAACGTTCGACAAAATAGCGCTACCCCTGCATGTATGCGAGCCGCTCGACCGTGGTTGCGGCGGGGGCGTTCGAAAGGCTGTATTTGATGGTCTGCTTGGCAGCGACTTCTCGCCTGACGATAAGGCGCCACTGCCGAACATCACTCTGGTCATCAAGCCAAACCCAGACCCGCGGCGTGAGGATGTCCACTTCCAGTCGCCCCTTGGTTGCATTGCGCACCGAGATGACGCGGTACGCACAACTGGTTCTCGTATCGTGAAAATGCAAGGAATTTCCCTTTTGTATCCGAAGGAACGGGAGACTGTTCATCATAGGCCTCTTTCTTTTCTTGTATCCGCAACTGGTTGTTGTACTTCTTCGCGGAAGTGCTTTTGCCTTTGTTTTGGGCCGCAATTTTTTTGCCAAAAAAATCACACGGAGACAACAGCATGATAAAAATGTCTATCCTATTAATGATATTGATATTGTTTCCGAACGCGGTATTTGCCGGAGAGCGGAGTAACTTTGTGATTGGCGTTGCGCCACACAGTAGCCCCCGGATCATTTTGCAGATGTATGCACCGCTTCAACAATACATGGAAAAGGTGCTTGGCATGCCGGTGGAAATAGTCACTGCCCCCAATTTCGATATATTCGCCAAACGCGCCCTTGCCAAAGAATACGATATCGCAGTCACTACGGGTCACCAGGCGCGGCTGCTTCAGATTGATGCTCAGTACAGTCCATTGCTAACGTATAAAGCGGACTTCAAGTCGGTGGTGCTTGTGCTCCGAGGCGGCGCAATTCACACTCCGCAAGATCTCCATCATAAGGATGTTCTCGGATTAAGCCCTACTTCCCTTGTCACACTGTGGGGCCAGCAATGGCTCAAAAAAAACAATGTGCAGGCCAACCCGATCAAGTACGTCAGTGCGTCAGATAGTGTCGCCCAGTTACTTATTGCCAAGGAAGCGGCAGCGGCGTTCACTTCCCTGGCCAATTACCAGAACCTGGATGCCACTGCTCGCCACCAATTGCAGACCCTGAAGGAGAGCGGCCCTATGGCGGGGCGGGTTTATATGCTGCAGGATCGTTGGGCTGGTGAGCAAAAGAAGATTGAAGCTGCCCTTTGGGCCTTTGCTGACACACGGGAGGCGCAAGAGTATTTTGCCGCCAACAAACTTGAGGGATATCGCGCACTGAGGCCCGGAGAACTCGAAGAATTGGATGTTTATGCCGAGGAAACCAGGCAACTCCTCAAAAATGTACAATGAACAGGCTGCCTCCATGGAAAACAGTCCATGGTCGCCTGCTCTGCTTGGCGATCGTTCTGGAAGCTCTCATGCTCACCCTCCTGATCGCCAACAGCCTGCGGCTGTTGCACAATGCTATGGCTGATCAGGTGCAGGCACAGGCAAAAGAGATCAGCCCCATCCTGATTGCCGCACTCACCGCCCCTATGGCGCAACGCGATTACGCCACGATCCGGGCCGTGCTGGCTGAAAGCCTTGCTGCAGACCCTCTGGAATATATTGTCGTTTTAGATCGTTATGGAAATCGCCTATTCGCCAACGAGTTTCTGGACTACCGTTCACTGCCCCAAGCAAGTGGTGAATTTTCCTTTTTCGCCTTGGCGAAGGACCCCGTTTATCATGTGGTCAAACCTATTGAATACATGCAACAGCCCCTGGGCGAACTGCACTTTGGCCTCAACCTCACCCGTATTCTCCACGCACGAAGGACTCTACTTATCCAGGGAATGAGTATAGCTGCCCTTGAAATTATGCTTTCTTCCCTTGTGCTCGTTTTATTGGGTTTCTGGATAACCAGACACATGCAATTCCTCACCAGGGCCAGCCTGGAGGTAGCTGCTGGCAACTTCCCTCTGAAGCCGCTGATGGAAGGCGATAACGATGTTGGCAAGCTGAGCGCAGCTTTCAATATCATGTCTCGAGCCATCCAGGACCGGGTCAGGGAACTAACGCAGACCAACAACCTACTCGAGGAGAAGCAGCTACAACTGGAACAGCTCAACCAGTCGCTGCAGGAGCGGGTGAGGATGACCGTCGCCGAGCTACGGAGCAAGGACCAACTGCTGATCAACCAAGGGCGGCAGGCGGCCATGGGTGAGATGATCGGCAACATCGCTCATCAGTGGCGGCAGCCGTTGAACACCCTGGCCTTGGTCCTCACCAACATTCACGACGCCCATGAGGACGGGGAACTCACAGCCGAGTACTTGGCGGGGTGTATCACCACCGGCAATCGCCTGCTCCAGAAGATGTCGTCGACCATCAACGACTTCCGTGATTTTTTCCTTCCAAACAAGGTTAAAATGCCTTTCTCGGCTGAACAGCAAATCAGGCTTGCGATCGAGATGGTAGCGGAGAGCTTTGCCCACAACCATATTAAGATCAACTTGGCCGCCGACCAGGAATGCATCCTGTTCGGCTTTCCCAACGAATACTCTCAGGTCCTGCTCAACCTCCTGAACAACGCCAAGGAGGCGATCACCGACGCGGCGCGGGAGAATGGGCAAATTCATGTCACTCTCACCGCGCGGCAGGGCATGGGGGTGGTGACCGTCGAGGACAACGGTGGTGGTATCCCGAAGGACATACTGGACAAGATCTTCGACCCCTATTTTTCCACCAAGCCCATGGGCACGGGCATAGGTTTGTATATGTCAAAAACGATCATCGAACGCAATATGCAGGGCCGGATCGAGGCGAGGAACAATGCAGCCGGTAGTAATTTGAGCGTAATGGTTCCGCTCGCTTATTCAAATTTGCATTCAAGATGACACTTTGGCAAGTTCTAACCATGGAGGTGAGCCATGGCCAGAACAGTACACATTCGTCCCGATGAAGTGCTAAAAGCCAAGAAGCGGATCGCGTTGCTGACGCTCTGGGCGTCAGTCGCCGCACGGTTTTTCGTGATCGAGATAAAATTCGCAGTCAAGATGGCTCGCGCCAAAATACATGGGGCGGTCGCCGGAATGCATCTTTGACCATTGAAGAAGAAAGGGAGTTCCTCGCCCAATGGGATGCGCAAGCAATACAGGGTGGGGTCTTGACCGTTCCCCCCATCCATGCGGCACTGGTGAAAAAACTGGGGCATGATATTCCTATGGC
>JAQUEZ010000274.1 GCA_028684915.1 Desulfobulbus sp. | reverse complement strand
GTGGCACCATTACGGCGGTCACATCCTGGCTCCATTAGACCGATCAGGGGTTGGCCCCATTAAACCGGTCACGAGGTGGCTCCATTATGGCGATCATCAAATGGCTCCATAGGGGCGGTCAGTAACAGTATATAAAAGTATTACCTTAATATACTTTTTCTCTAGAGTAACACAACGGGAAAAATTGCCTACCAATACAGAGCTGCCCTGTGTGGCGAAGACAAGGTTGACACCGGCGGCCAAGCTGGTATCATGTTAATGATACATGAGACAAATATGATATGAATGATAAAAATGATAATGGGTGGCCAGGGATGATAGTTGCGATTGTGAATCAGAAAGGTGGGTGTGGGAAGACAACGGTGGCTGTCAACCTCGCCCTTGGCACCGCCGGGGTCAAAAGAAAGACGGCCCTGGTCGATGCCGACGAACAAGGCACCTGTATGAAATTTTATAAGACCTACGAAACAGAACACCTGCACCTGTACCCGGCTGGAAATGATGTCCGTAAACTGGTCAAAGGTCTGAGGGAAGACTTTATCTTCATTGATACGCCACCCCACGCCGCCGACATCATGATGCTGGCGATGATGGAAGCGGACTTGATCATTATCCCTACCAGGCCCAGACCCTACGACCTTCACGCTAGCGGCAATACGGTAAAAATCTACCGGACCATCCAGGAAAAATTGGGGTGGGCTCCTCCTGCTTTCTTTCTCCTCAATCAAGTGAAAGAAGGCACCCTGTTGAGCAAAGAGGCTCCCGATTTCATCGCTGAAAATTTTAAGTTACCGATACTCAAAACGGTGCTTCACGACTTCGAGGTTTATGGTCAAGCACCTCTTTCAGGTCAATCCGTTATCCAGTACGCGCCGAAGCACAAAGCAACCAAAGAGTTGGCTAACCTCTTGATTGAGATGAGCAGGGTGTATAAGTCAGTTAAGAGATAAAAATGATATTTATGATAAAAATAATAAAAGTGACAAAGGTGACAACGTGACAAGAAAATCGTTATTGACGGCGATGGCCGAGAAACCGGCAGACAGAAGCGATGAAGATTTGTTGAAGGAGGTTAAAGGGAAGACAATCAAGGGCTATGGCAAGACAGCCGGGGAAGAAGTTAAACGGATGAATATCTTTTTGCCCGAACACTTGCACCGACAGCTTAAAAGCACGGCCGGTGCAAGCGGTGTGACTATGAACGACATCATTGTTGACTTGATCAAGAGCCATGTCGGTGGCAAGTCATGAGCGAGGCACCAAAACAACTTGATATGTTTCAGGCCACAACGTCCTGGTTCCATGTCTTCAAGAGCATGATTGATAACGGCGATCTGGCGAGGTTGCCAGGATCAGCGGTAAAGGTTTATCTAGTCGTCAAAGCGTTCACCAATTTTTCAACGGGTAGGGCTTTCCCTGCATTGGAAACCATCGCAGAAAAGGCCGGGGTGTCATTGTCTCAAGTGCAGCGAGAACTCAAAACCCTTGAGGAATTTGGCTACATCACCAAGACAAAAAGCGGGCGCCATAACGTCTATGTTCTCCGGGAGAAGGTCGAGATAACTGATGACAGTGGTCGGCCAGCAGCAACGGCAACGTGGGATTATTTGCCGGGAGGCGTCAAAGATGCTGTTGCTGATTTAAAAAACGTCCTGGTTACCGGCGAACTTGGCAATGCAAAGGTGGTGCACATTGAACGGCTACAAATCAACGTCAACCATTTGTATGACAACGCCGTAAACTACAACGTTCAGCAGTTTATGGCCGACCTGGACAAGCTGCCCCGAGAACTGCGCGATAAGGTGGTTAAAGCATGGGAAGCCAGCAAGAAAAAAGGTGAGAGCTAGCCACCAAACCAACACTGGTCATGGATGACTAGTGTCATGGGTGACTAGTGTTGCGGGGTAATACTGGTCATGGATGACCAACGTCGTGGGGTAATACTGGTCATGGATGACCAACTAACTATATTTTTTATATATTAAAAAAAGAGAGGTTTTCAACCTCAAAACAATTCCTGGCGTCGCCAGAAGGAAAGGACCGATGGCAGACATCGAGCGATCTATTTTAACGATGGGTAGATTTAAAAATTGCTGCCTGACGGCAGTCGGAAACAACAAATAACTGCTTCCTTGAAAAGGGAACAAATACTCCTCTTTTTAAACGCCGTTCCTCCTGACCAGCCTTCCCTTTCAATGCCACCAACAACCAGCCTGTGCTCTTTAGGGCTACATTTCCAAACCGAACGCATAGGTGGGGATGGATTAAGCTTAAAATCGTCTACAGCGCGGCAGAGAGAAAAATCTTGCTTTCTGAGCAGAACGGTTTTAGCATACACGTTATGCGCATAACGTGTAAATAAGGGGGAGCTATGCATAAACGAATGACCATTACCCTTGATGAAGCGGTCTATGACGGACTGTATCGAAGGATAGGTAAACGAAAAATGAGTCAATTCATTGAAGACCTGTTGAGGCCGCATGTGCTGGATACGGCTCTTGAAGCCGGATACGAGGCAATGGCCGCCGACCATGAACGAGAGGCTGAGGCGCAGGAGTGGTGCAACGGTCTGGCTGGAGATATGGCCCATGAAACGCGGTGAGGTTTGGTGGGTGGAATTCGATCCGGCGGTGGGGAGCGAGATCCGTAAGACCCGGCCCGCAGTCATTGTCAGTAACGACGCGGCGAACCGGCACTTGTCGAGGGTTGTTGTTGTGCCGTTGACAAGCAATACCAGCCGTCAGTATCCCGGTGAAGCTTTGGTGACGATGGCCGGAAAGAAGGGGAAAGCCTTGGCCGATCAAATCATGGCAGCGGACAAATCCCGACTTAAAAATCAACTTGGCTGTTTGTCCAAAGAAGATATGCGAGCGGTTGAAGACGCTATTCTAACGCATCTCGGAATGCCCAAGTAAGCCTTTGCTCCATTGTCTTGCATACGGATTTATTAATTTTTAATTTCCAAGAGTTCAATCCGAAAGTTTATGGCTTAACTTTCTAGGGTTCCACCTCGCCCTGGTCAATAAGATGTAACACCTTCGCCCCTTTCAAGAGCAGTTTTAACGCTCAATTCTTTTAGCTTTGCCTCGCCTTTTTCTCTCCAGTTTTTCCGCCTCTCAGCATCTTCAATCGTGGCGGCTGCAAGCAGTATTCCCAATAGCTCGGCATGACTCCGATCTTCAAGTTTTGCTAGGTCAAAAAGTACACCCTGCTGGATGAGCCGGTGCGTTCTTTCTTTCCGTTCAGCTTCTTTGGCCTTTTTTTTGTCATCGTTGATGAGTGTAGCAGCGGCGGTTCTGGCTTTAGCTGCTCTTTCGTTGGCTTTTTCAGCACGGATGAGAGCCGTTAGATATTTTTCTTCTTGTGGTGTTCTGTCGGTTTTTTCAACCAAAAGAACCAGCATTTTTTGTTGTTCTGTTGGAGTCTTCAAACCCTTGATATATGTTATCCGGTTTTCAATCCAGTTTGTTTTTTCTTTTTCCATGGCGTAATCACTCCTTGTTTGGTCGTTTTTTTGTGCGGCGGTTGTTTCTATATTTTGCCGTTTTCATGGGTAAATGCAAGCTTATTTTTTATGGACCATCTGTGGTCTCGGTGGTAAGGTACCTCCTGATGGTAATTAGGAGGGCGCACTTAGTTGTTTCTCTGCTTCGCGAGAAACAGTGCGGTCTGCGACGCGAACAGCGACAGACTCCAAGGAAAAAAGAAAAATGGCATCATACCATTGCACGGTAAAGGTAGGAGGCAAGGGCAAGGCCGGACCACACGCCGAATACATAGCCAGAGAAGGCAAATATAGCGACAACAAACGCCAAGAGGATTTAGAGGCAGCAGGAGCGGAAAACATGCCAAAGTGGGCTGAACATGCCCCGGCATACTTCTGGAAAGCAGCCGATGAATTTGAACGGGTCAACGGTGCCACATATCGAGAAATAGAAATTGCATTACCAAGAGAGCTTACACCTGACCAGCGGCGCGAATTGGTTGAAGATTTTGTTAAAAAAGAAATAGGCGAAAAACACGCTTGCCAGTGGGCGATACATACGCCACGGGCGGCATTGGAAGGGGAAGAGCAGCCCCACGCCCACATCATGTATAGTGAGCGAACGATGGACGGTGTTGACCGTGATCCTGAACAATATTTCAAAAGGTATAACGCCAAGGCACCGGAGCGGGGCGGGTGCCGTAAGGATAGTGCCGGCACCGAGGAACGCTTACAGTCCACACGCAAGCTATGGGCTGACCTGCAAAACGCCCACCTTGAGCAGCACGGTCACGATGCGAGGGTAGACCATCGAACCCTCGACGCTCAAGGTCTTGACCGCAATCCTGAAACTCACTTGGGTGCGATAGGGGTTAGCAAGCTCACCGATCAGGACCGAGAAATTCTGCTGGAACACCGGGCAGCCGAGACCGAACGGGTAAGAGCTGCCGACCATGTGGAGGTGCGGGGGTACCTCTGCGGGGTCGTTGATGGAGTTCGGAGAAATAAAGTGCTTGAACAGGAGGAATTGGAAAAAGCCGCAATCAGGAAGCTGGAAGAAATGGAAAAAATGCAGGAGCGCGACCGAAACCACAAAAACAACGATCGTGGATTTAGCCGATAGGAGGCCAAGCCCAGATGGATGAAAAAAAATTGATCGCGGTGTTGATAGATACCGCAGAGGAGCAGAACGCGGCTAACGCCACACAGTTGAAAGCGTTGGCCGGTGCCGTCAAAACGATAGCAGGCGTTGTACCGGCCATCCAGCAGGCCGCAGGTGAGGAGATAGGAAAAGAGGCGAGAAGAGCCTTTGCTGAAACCAACAGCGAAGCTATGAAGGTTGCAAGCGCGCTTGAAGAGATGCACAAAAAAGCCCAGGAGGTCGCCAGCGCAATACAAAAAAAGACACTGGTGCAGGCAGCCTACCCCTTGGCGCTTGCGCTCCTGGTGGCTGTTTTGACCGTTACTGGCCTCAATTGGTACGTCGGTCTCAAACAGGCCGAGTTGATCGAGCTTGAAAACCAAGCGGCGCAATGGGAGGAAAAGGCGGGAAAGGCGAAGCTAACCAACTGCGGATCGGTAAAACGCTTGTGCGTAAAGGTGGACCGCAGGGCCGGTGAATTTGGCGACAAGAGCGGGGTGTGGATGGTTATTGACGGGTACTAGGGGTCAGTTCACGAAACGGACGAAATTGTAAGCTAACCCTGTCGTTGAGTGTGCTTCTAAGGACGATAAAATACCAAAAAACTTGTGGGAGGGGACGGTACCCCCGGTTAACAACATGCTTGCCCGTTTACAACCCCACGAAAAATTAGGGGAGTTAAATAGATGCATTCTAGTTAATTGCTTTAACTAGAGGGTTACACTTGCCAGCAATGAATAATTTGAAAAATACTCTTCTATCTTTTGTTTTATTAAAACTCCAATCAAAATATCTTTCCTCGCTAAAGTTCAATTTCTTGGTTGAGTGAGGTGGTATGATAATGTCACAAGCATCTTCATTAGGCTCTTCTGTTTTATATTCTATCCATTTAAGATAATTTCTCTTGCAAAAGCTGAGCCTCCAGTATGTAACTATTAGCTGTTTGTCTGAAATATTTCTTATTATAACATCATTTCCAACCTCCGGTATTCCATTGAAGTAGCAAGTTATTTCAATTCTTCTTCTTGATGTCCATTTATCGTATATTTTGATAATGGTTAATATCGTTGATAATATAGCGCTAAATATAGCAATATATGCAATATATTTTTGATCAATAATCATTATTACATTATGAATATATAATTAGACATTAATATGCTGTAATATTTTAAATCACATTTATTGTATGATGCATGGATTTATTTTAATAATTGATACTATTATTCTTTATTTATATTAATTGCACTTAATTTTTTCTGATTATCAAAAACTTTACTTGGTATCATAAGATAAATTATCAATGGTGGGAAACAGCTAAGTATTAATTGAAAGATTGATGACAATAAAATTATAGAATTTATAGACATACCATCAAAGATGGCAATTTGAAAATTTATTGGTAAAATTATAGATATGAGAATACTGATTGTTTTACCAGAACGTGTTATTTGATAAATTAAGATTAAATAAAAAAAATATATATTTTTTTGTATTTTATATATAGGTGCAGCAAGCACATGTAAATAGCAACTTATAAATAAGAGCCCTATTGATAGGTATCCATTGTTTCTACCTGAAGCAACTACTAGCAACAATATAAAAGCAATTATTGCAAATATTATTTTTATAAAATATATACTGTTCATTTTCGTGTTTTTTGCATAATTTATTTCGGTTTTTTGCTAAAACCATGTCTTTTACATTACTCTTCAGAAAACCTACAATATACCAAACTTGTTCGCAATAATTCATTCCTCCTTGATGAAATATTAGAATTTCCGTCACATAAAAACCCAACGCACATGAGACATTAGACAAAATAGATTATTTTGTCCCAAATGCAAAGATGGACGCGTTACTGAAAGGCGGAGTTGGGCAGGATTGCGGCACGGCGGTTAACTCCAACATGAGACAAAACGATGATTGAACGAAAACACCTGGTGGCAGCGGAGGTCGGCAAACTGATAGCGGCGGTGAAAGGGAGTCGCAACGAGACCCGCGACCGGTGCTTGTTACTGTTGATGTTCCGGCACGGGTTGCGGGTGTCCGAGGCCTGCGGCTTGCGGCTGTCGCAAGTGGACATTGAAAGCCAGGTGCTGCATGTGCTCCGGCTGAAGAAAGGGCTCTCGACGACGCATCCACTGCGGACGGATGAAGTCCGAGTGATCAAGGGCTGGTTGGCAGAGCGGCGGCGGTGGAATCCCCCGCATGATGCGTTCTTTGTCAGCGAGCGGCGCACGCCGTTGAATCGGCGGACCGCCTGGGCCGCGATCCGGGGCTATGGGGAGAAAGCGGAATTGGCTTTACCGGCTCATCCGCACATGTTGCGGCATGCCTGCGGGTTTGCCCTGGCCGATCAGGGGGCGGACACTCGCTTGATACAGGATTATCTCGGTCACCGGAACATTCAGCACACGGTCATTTATACCGCCGCCAATCCGGCTCGATTTGAAAAACTGTGGAAATGAGAGTCTCTCCTCAATAACCAGCCTCTTTTTGGTGCCGAACAGCGAGAATCACCGCCATGCGGCCATCGTAGCGGTACAGCGCGATATAGCCGCTGTCGCCAAAATCGATCAGCCATTCTCTGTATTCAGGCTCCATCTCTTCCACAGGCCGGCCAATTTCCGGCTGGTTGGCGAGGATTTTGACGCCTTCACGAATGGCTTTTGCCGCTCGCTTAGCGGCGTCCATATTCTTTTCTGCCAAAAACCGATAAACACGCTGCACGTCCTGCAACGCGGACGGCGCCCAGATCAGATGTGGCATTTGGGCGGTTCCACGGTCTGTCCCTCTTCCAGCTTGGCAAGCCAGGCGTCAGCTTCTTCTAGTGTCACATGTAAACCGGTCACTTGGTATTCGTTCCAAGCCCGGATACCGTCTTGTCGGAATGACTCATGCTTTTCTTCGCGCTCGACGTATTGGCTGATAGCTTCCTTCATCAACCAGTGTGTTGAGCGACGTCTGGAGACGGCAAGGCGCTTCATGCGGGCTTTCATGTCAGGATCAATTTTTACGGCAACAGCAGTGGTGCTCATGGCTCCCCTCATTGGTATATGTCACTGACCGCCCTAAAGGAGCCAGGGATGATCGGGTTAATGGAGCCACTAAAAGTGGCTCATTTTCCTTGTTGGACGGGGTAAATTATTCGTCGATTTTTGATCTTTTTTCGCTCGTTGTTTTT
>JAQUEZ010000273.1 GCA_028684915.1 Desulfobulbus sp. | reverse complement strand
TGAAACTGATCCGATTCATTGGGGACTCGCTCAAACGTTTGCGAGATTTCCCAGAAGACGCCCGACAGGATGCAGGCTACCAGCTGGACAAAGTGCAACGCGGTGAACAGCCGGACGACTTCAAGCCCATGCCGTCCATTGGCAAAGGGGTTGAGGAAATCCGAATTTGGGATGATTCGGGGACGTACCGGGTAATCTATACCGCCAGGCTGGCCGATGCGGTTTACGTTCTCCATGCGTTCCAGAAAAAAACGCAAGCCACCGCAAAACGAGACATTGACCTTGCCCAAATTCGATATTCAGAACTTTTAAAGGAGAACAAATGACCGAAATGGAAACCTTCTCCAATGTGTGGGATGCCCTGGCCGACACGCCGGAACAAGCGGCTAATCTGCAGGCACGGGCCGAACTGATGCGTCAGATCGCAGCCATCATCAAAGCGAACGCCTGGAAACAGGCCGATGCCGCCTTGCATTGCGGCGTTACGCAGCCGCGAATCAACGACCTGCTGCGCGGTCGCGTTTCACGATTTTCATTAGATGCCCTGGTCAACATTGCAACAGCTTTAGGAAGACGCGTTCACCTGGAGTTGGAACCGGCTTAATGTTGCGACCCTGGGGATTGAACCCGCACTCATTTACACAACATTATGATTTAATAACAATTATTTCACCGTAGCGACACCTTGCCAAGTCTTGCTTGGGGATTTTCCATGTTGGCAGGTATCATTAAGTGGAAGAAATTTATTGACCGAATTATCAAAAATGATAACCTTGTCTCATGAAATGGAACATTACATTCTTCAGCGAGAAAGTCGAAACAGAAACTCTCTCTTTCCCGCCTGGCATTTTGGCAAATTTTCTTCATGTCGCGGAAATGATTGAAGAGTTTGGTCCGGCGCTTGGTCCCCCTTATACCAAGTCACTTGGTGAGGGCCTCTTTGAGATTCGCGCAAAGGGAAAAGAGGGTATCGGACGCTCTTTTTTTTGCACCGTTGTCGGGCAAGAGGTCGTGATACTCCATTCCTTCATCAAGAAATCGCAAAAGACCCCGAAAAAGGAAATGAAAATTGCCCGTAATAGATTGAAAGAGGTAAAGAAATGAGACCGACTTTGAAAGATTTCAAAGACAAGGCTCTTGCCGATCCGGAAGTGGCCCAAGAATATGAGCATCTTTCCGTTGCCTATGCATTGCGAAAAGAATTGATCAAGATTCGGAAAGATGCCGGATTGACTCAAGAAGCAATTGCCGAAAAGCTCCACACTAAAAAGAGTAACATTTCCCGCTTAGAGAATGTCCACTCGAAAGTATCGCCCAATCTCTCGACCATAGAGGCATACGCCAAGGCTGCTGGATACAGGATCGAGGTGAAATTTATTCCCCAGCCCCGGTAAGAGATTCAAGCGGGATACATACCTAGTCAAATCCGCTGTTGAAGTGGTGGGCTCCCTGCTCCCAAGGCCGCCGCGCCGGGAAAAATTTGTATTCCCTATCATGTTCCCGAGATCCCTGAACAATTCAATATTCAAGATCTGACCCCAGGGGGTTTATTCGTGCACTGTTGGCCTCGGTCTTAAAAAATCCTGTTGGTCATTCTGTGAATCCACGCTCTTTCATTGATTCGGTATTCTTGAAAAGCGCCATGCCTGTTTTCATTTTTCGGAATCCGTGTGTTTGGTAAAAGCCTTCTTTTCCCGGAGAGGCATACAGGATGACGTTGCAATGTGAAATTCCTGCCATCAAGTTGTTGATTAGAATTTTTCCGACTCCCTTTCCTTGAAATTCGGGAATGACCGCACAGTCATAGACAGCAGCTTGGTAAACACCATCAGAAATCGCTCGACCGAAGCCTATTAGCTGGCCAGCGTGATAGATAAAAATAGTGGTGTGGCTCGCTTCGAATGCTTTTTTGTGCATATCGGGTTCGTAGAACGCCATTCCGACGCGTTTCAAAATTTCCGATACTTCCAGCCAGTGCACGCCCGCGCAATCCTTTTTGATGTCTAATTGCATTAAAACCTCGTTGTATAGCTGCCGGCCTCCTGCTCCCAAGGCCGCCGCGCCGGGCAAAATTTGTTCGATATTGCTGAAGTTACAACACACCTTTTGCGGCGTTCGCTGTAAAAAGCGTTTCAACGGAAGGAGAACCGCCACCAAATCCGCCCATCGGCAAGACGGACAAAGTCAATATTCACAGGGTGAAATGAATCTAGCAATTGCGCGCAAATCGAGAAAATTTTCAACACCCAGTTTCTATAAATTTTTCAATTGTTGAGATGATCTCGTCCACGTCACCTGTTGATACTTCGGAAAACCATATTTTTTGCGGATAAATCATCACATTGGAACCATCTGCACAAAGCCCCATGCATCCTGAAGTGGAAATCCTCACCTTCCCTTTCCACCCTCTTTCCTGAACAGCGTCTTTGAGTTTAGCTTTAACCGTCAGGCTGTCGCAGTCTGCACACGATTTTCTTGCACCACCACGATCATTAATGCAAACGAATACATGCGCAATATAAGGAGATTCATTCTTGCGAGCCATTATCTTTACCAATCAGAAAGACTGTTGAGATTAAAGGATGTACGTCAGAAAGGGGCATCACGGATCAGTAAACATAAACAGGAGATATTGTAACTCGTAGCGCCAAAGGTAACTTGTAACGGTCATAAAATTATATTCGAAGAAGCTGCCCCCATTGATCAGACCTGATTGTTAGAGTTTGATTAGTGAATCACCAATTTCAGGACCACTAAGCTCTTTGAGTCGCGATTCTCCAGGTTCAATTGTCTCTGTAACCGTATCTTGATTGCCCATAAATGTTAATTGTGCAATCCCTCCTTTTGATGATACACGTTTAATCTGTTTTTTATCGTTATCTTTTTCAAAATCACATGATTTTGCTGTTGATATTTTTTCTTGAACGTGAGTAACTTCGACATTTCCACGCACAATTTCAAGACGCTCAAGCTCTTCCATAGTATCTGGATCTACAATTACATCACCAAGACCAACAATAATAAATTTATTTCCTTTTTTCACTCCATCTATATTTCCTCTGTTAATAACAACTTCGTAATCATTTAAAATAGAAACGATTTTTCCGTAGTAACGATCATCCATTTTCTCTCTCCAAATTTCTGAACTGCTCAATAGCTGTTATTGGCACTACAGGACGAATTGTAATATTATTAAGCTCTTCTGTTAACATTGGTATTTTATTTAGTGCCCCCATGTCGGCCTTTATTTTAATTTGAATTACTTTATCTTGAACTAAGTGAACAACTCCAATATAAGCCAATCTGTCAATTTCATTTATCTGAGCATAGCAACCAACAATTATATTATTCAAAAAATTTTCGTTTCTTCTGATAACAAAAACTTCCTCTTCTTTTACATATCTAATCGGATTTTCAAACGGCGCAGGTGGTTTCGTTTCGGTAGATAAGTCATATATCATTTTTAATAAAATAATCGTTAGCGATATTGAGATCAACATTGTAAGCAGAAGCCATTTAATAGACAACTGAGTGTTAACGTCAACGAACAAAGTAACAAACCCAGACATGCCACCGACAACGCCAATAGCTATCGCGGAGCCTGAAAGGCTAAATATATTTTGAAATATTTTTTCCTTCATAATTTTATACGTCTTCGAGCCTTGTAATTTTGGTCTTTTAGTTCGTTATTTCCAGTTAACATATTAAGGAGTTTATTGATTACCGGACATTCGGCCACGTCCCAACTCACTGTTAATCCGTTATTGCAAAACATGCTTTATGTTCGCTAATTTATGAACTTATTAATACTTCCAATTTATCATAACCAGAGCTTGCGAGATTTAGCCTCGCGTTCATTCAGCTATATTCAGGTTTTTCGGGTTGATTGAGGTACGGCCTAGATATGCTATTTTAGCTTATCAATTTCCTCTTCTACTTCCCTTGCCCCTTCAGAATAGAACTTAGCTTCATCCGGTTCTAATGCGTGAAGGAGTCGCAGAAACTCACCAGCGTGAACGCGTTCTTCGTCTGCAATATCCTTTAAAACTTCGATAGCAAGTTTGTTGTCTGTTGACTCTGCCAGCTGCATATACAATTGAATAGCTTCATATTCAGCCGCGACCATGAACCTGATTGCTCGAACAAGCTCTTCATTCGTCAATTTTCTATCATTTGCCAATCCTGAAAACGGCGATCCAAATTCCGGCATGATCGTTATCCTTATTTTTGCTAATTTTTAACCTGGCAATTTGCCAAGGAGAAGAACAGGGCAGCTTAATTTTTTTTTGAAAAATCGAACAAACTGTGACCTACGTCACAGCAATTGCATGAAAATTATGCTACCTTTCTTTTAGCTTTCCCAAACTCACCACCTTTTTGCTCATCTCTTTGTAGTTTCCACTTCGCAAACTTCTGGAATGAATCCAGTAAATGTAATTCAAACCAGATTTTTCGTTCTGGATTCCTGAGCACTTCCTCGCTGAGCCATTCCTCAAATTCATTTAGCATCTCGAACCGTCTTTCTTGAGGTAATTCCTCGATTTTTTTAGGTCCTTTTCCAGTCATTATCCATTCTGTAAGCAATCCAAATTTTTTACCGACCGCATAAGCCCAGCTCGCAGAAAAATCATTTCGTCCTTTTGCTTTTGAAAGTGCACTTTGTGTAATTCCCGTTATTTCAGCAAGTTCTGTTAGATTTTTCAGCGGCGTTTCTTCCTTTATCCTGTCCCAAATTTCTTCAAATTTATTTTTTATGAATTCAGTCATGTTATCTCTTGAATTATGAATCAAGTCATAGTATGGAATAATTATCAAGTAAATGTGAATTAATTCATATCTTCATTTGTTCTCGCCAGGAGATAGCCCATGCCAACCGCCCAAACCGCCGCGCCCCAAGAACAACAACTTCCGCAACTCTCCGGCTCCCCATCTTTGACCTGCTGCCCAAAATGCCAAGGAGCCCTTGAGTCACCCGTCGTGCGTTGTGTCGGTGAAGGCTTCCAATTCGTTCACCAGTGCAAGGAATGCTCTTCCTCGTTCGCCCTGGTCCCTGTGGTCACGGTTGGGATTTACGAACTTCCCTCCAGGAATTGGCAAACCGCAAATTAACGCACCTGCAACCAAGAGGCGAGCAATGCAAATCTTCCGCACCTACCCGAAAAAAGCAGACCCTAACATCCTCCAGCAAGCCCTGTCGGAACAAGTCCCGGACATGCTGAACGGCTTCATCATTACCACCAGTTTCGGCAGCATCAACATTGATGCGGAATTTGCCGAAGCCTTCCGCAATCTCGCCGCCGACGTCCTTCAGTACCAGCTCAACCGAATTACCGCCAACCAGACTAAACGCACTGAATACATATTGAGGCCAAGCCATGAGCACAAATGACAAAGTTGAAATGACACCTTCAGACTTCTACAAAACGCGTTTCGAGACCCCTATTAAATGGCATAGTTTGCCAAATTTCATCTTGAAAGTTATCGAAACGTTGTCCTCTCTTCATGAAATAAAAATGAGAACAGATGAACCTGCTATTGCAGAGACATCACAAAAATTAATTAATTTGTTGATTTTAAAATATCCAAATCTTGTTCCGCAAATCGACAATTCATTTTCCAAGAATAGCAACCGTTAACTGCATTGTTTCCCCCATGTCTGTTTTTTCTGTTTGTTGGCCTATATGAAGTATTTTGTAAGAATGATTTGAAATGAGATGGTTTATAGCACCGCTAAAATCGTCGAGGCCATTGAGAATTGAATCGCAACAATCACATTTTATACCATTTGCAGAGGTTAATTTGAATACGTGTGAAATTTCAGGAAATTGCATACATCCTCCGGTTTTTAAATTTAACCATTCATTTGTTGAAATTATTCCATACGCCAAGGCTACACGATGACCGCAAACGACTACCTCACTCTTTTCGGCCTCCTCATCCTCTTCCTCGGCTTCGGCCTGTTGCTCTACGTCGGATTGCTCGGGCTGCTGCTGCGGTTCCACATCCGCCTGTTCCCGCTGATCGCCAAACGATACGACCGCATACTCAAGGAACTGGAACACGACATCCAACTCGAACATCAGGAGCCAAGCGCAAAATGATCATCTGCTACGAAGGCCGACCAGGACAAGGAAAGTCTTATCAAGCCATCCGCCAAATCGTGAACAAATACCAGGAGCCCAAAACCATGCCCATGCCACTCTTCAGCCCAACCTCACAACAGCTCGAAGAACGTATGTCGGAAGAAGAGCTCATCGCGAGCCTGCTTCTTTCCGGTTTAGTGACCCTCGATGAAGCCAAGCTAAAAGCCCGTGACCGGAATCTGACCATTCGGATTCGCAAGAATGCGCGAGCAGCGGCCTGATTCCAACAGCATCAGCACCATGCGCTGCAGCAAATGCAACCGCTCGTTCGAAATCTCGGTGACCACCAACGAGGCCGGCGAACTCGAAACCTTTCTCCAGTGCTGGCACTGCTTTTCAAGCATCCGCCTGGAGACGCGTCCACAACCGGAACTGGAAACCACCACCTAACGTATAGACCATCAACCACGATAAATTCAAAGCAAAAACCAGGAGTAAACCACCATGTCCAACGAAAAAGAACCCATGAACGCCAACAACACCATTCCCGCCTTCATCATCTCAGGCCGCATTGAGTCTTCCGAGCAGGTGGCCATGAGCCGGGACAACGTCCCGATTTTCAACACCCTCATCAAAGGCAAAGTCCCGGACGAGTATTCCAACCCGCCCCAGTGGGCCATCACTTCCAATATTCGGTTCGGCAAGCCCGGCGACATCGTCAACAGCATCAAAACCGAAGTCCGTTGCCGTTCCTATTTGGTGGAGCATACCGACGAACGCACGGGCGTTGTCTCCAAGACGCGAAGATACACCCACGATCTCTGGCTTGTCCAATGACATGGCTGGCCACAATCTCAAGCCCATGGAGAGCCGTCCGGCTGCCGGCGTCTGCCGGGGCCGGTCGGAACTCCATGGACGCCGTCGAGCACGGCCTAGTTTGCGGAGCCGCGGACCTCCTGGACGAACCCCAGCAATCCTATTCGCTGACCTACAGCGAGATAGGCCTTCGGCTCTGCCAGTCCGTGGAATCTGGGACTATCACCGCTGAGCAGGCCAAGGAGATTGGCAATCAACTCTTTCCAACAGGAGTAACGGAACATGAAAGTTCGGCTTTCTAAATTGATCCTTTTTTTACTTTCCCTGATGCCGACTTTTGCTTTTGCAGAGGACTGGACGCCATTGGTAACGTCCTCAACTTTTGATGGCATTAAAGCTGATGTTTTAGCCGCATGCGGGAGTATTTTTGTCATCGGTTTGATTATTTACGGCATTTCAATATTGATCCGCACAGTGAGTCGCTGATCAGTTCCACCCACCTCAACCTTTTTAAGGAGAAACATCATGAAACTGAAACGAATCTTCCAAAACGTCAAAGAGAAATCAGCAAAGGCCGCTGTAGTCGGTTCCGGCCTTGTGCTTGCTGCAAGCTCTGCTCATGCGGCAGGTGAACTTGACGAAGTTTTTGCCGCTGTGGACATCTCCACTGTTCCGGCGAAGGTAATCGCGTTGATTACCGTCTTTGGCGTCGTCAACCTGATCTGGTACGGCTATCGCCAGTTGAAGAAAGGTTTGGCGCGCGGCTGATTTCGTTTGGGGAGGGGCAGCCCTCCCCATTTCCCCTACAATTTCACTTATTCCAAATTATGGGCTCTTCGACGAATCAAGTGGATTTGAGTACATTCTGTATCGGTGCGGCCAGCAGGTAGATGATGCTGATGAAGGTGTCGTCGTTTCTATATCCTCTGGCCCTGCATTTGGCCGCCTGGAAGATG
>JAQUEZ010000272.1 GCA_028684915.1 Desulfobulbus sp. | reverse complement strand
ACAAGACGCGCTTGTTTGCTCCAGTAGCTCAGGTGGATAGAGCTCAGGATTCCTAATCCTGGTGCCGCTGGTTCGAATCCAGCCTGGAGCACCAATAGATAAAGGCCAAAAGCTCAAGAAAACAGAGCTTTTGGCCTTTTCTTTTTAATTGCATTTTAGCTGTGGTTAGCATATTTTTACCCTAACGAGCAGTGTTTTTCAAAAAATTGCGCCCAAAATTGCGCCCAAAAAATGGCTACCATCACCAAGAGAAAAAGAAAGAAAGGTACGGTGTATAAGGCGGAGATCAGGCTGCAAGGTCATCCCTGTCTTTCACAGACCTTTGATCGTCTGTCAGACGCTCAGCGTTGGGTAGAGGAAACGGAGGTGATAATTCGATCTGGAGGGAGAGTGAATGAAATATTGCCAGAGGACGTAACCTTTTCCTCTGCGCTTGATCGTTACGAATTGGAAGTCTCCAGTCGAAAAAAGCCCAACACGAAAGCTCGTGAGATAACATCTGCCAATCGGTTGAGGGAGGTCTTTGCCGGATTAAAATTAAAAGAGATTACACCGGCACTGGTAGCCTCTTTTCGTGATAAACGGTTGCAAACCGTGGGGCCATCGACCGTTCAAAAAGATCTTGCCTTGTTGTCACATTTATACACAATCGCAAATGCAGAATGGGCATTGGATATAAAGAATCCGGTGGCGACTATTCGCAAACCTGCCAAACCTGATAGTCGAATGCGACTGCTCAGTAAAGATGAGGCGAGGCATTTGCTTGAGGTCTCAAGGAAAAGTAAGAACGGGAAATTGTTTCACTATGTGCAACTGCTTCTCCATACGGGTATGAGGCCGTCTGAAGGTGCTGGATTAAGGTGGAAACAAATAGATATTGATGCAAGAATCATTGACCTAACTGTCACAAAAACTAAACCCCGCAGAGTTCCTCTAACGGTAAAAGCTGTGGAATTGCTCCTTGAGATAATGCCGGAACAGTATGATGGGAACCGGTTAGTTTTTCTCCCTGCCAATTGTTCTGAAACTATTCAAAGGCGTCCAAATCTTTATTTTCGAAGATCCTTTGACAATGCTGTGAAAAAAGCAAACATTGAAGATTTTCACATGCATGATTTAAGGCATACCGCCGCCAGTTATTTGCTGATGGCTGGAGTTGATTTGCGGACTCTTGCGGACATTCTGGGGCACAGTACGATGCAAATGGTGCAAAGGTACACCCACCTTCTTGATGACCATAAATTGAGAGCAATTGACCGAATCGAACAATTAGGCCGATAGTTTTATTTCACGGAATCGACCAGTTTGCTCCCCGCCTTGAACTTCACTACCTTCTTGGCGGGAATGATGATTGTTTTTCCCGATTTCGGATTTCGTCCTTCACGGGCGGCCCGCTCGGAGACGGAGAAGGTGCCAAATCCTACGAGGGTGACCTTGTCCCCGGTCTTCATCGCATCTGCGATGGCTGAAAAGACGTTGTTGACCACCTGCTCGGCGGCGGCTATGCTCAAGGCACTTTCTTTGGCAACCTTGTCGATCAATTCGGTTTTGTTCATAGTCGTTCCATTGGAAGAGGAATCCCGCAAAATCTTGTTATGTAATGCGAAATAGCAGACCTCGCCCACCAAGGCAAGGTGCAATTGCCTTGGTGGGTCATTCATTGGCTGAAACCGCACCCTCTGCGCCACGCGAAGCCTCTTCGTTCTTCTCCTGGGATTTGAGCAACTCCAGATAGTCTTTGATTTCATTGGGAGCATAGTAGCGAAAATTGATCTTCCGGCTGAGCTTTGCAGTGAAATCAGAAAAGGCCATTACAATCTCTCGACCTTCTTCCATCAAGGCTGCGCCTTCTTCGTAGGAGATGCCGCCCATCTCCCCCAACCGGCCCTTGAAGTTGGCGTAGGCCATGTCAAATTGCCGCAGGATAGAAAACATAGTTGAACCTATCGGCGAGTTGACCAGCATGACCCGGGAGCCTTTTTCCTTCACCAGATTGATTTTCTTCTCCTCGATCTCCTGCCAAGAGGGGCGCTGTTTTTTCTCTTCGTGTTCCATGGTTGAACCTCCAATGGTTAATATGAAATTGGTTCCGGTTGCGATGCCATGCCGGAGCGCAGACCTTTCACTGTTCGTTGTGGCTGGCCAATGTGGTCCAGCCATGCTGGTTAGGCAGAAATGCGTTGTATGTTGCGCTTGATCCGGTGGCGATGCCAGCAATCAAGCAGATAGACCGATCCATAGGGAAACACGGCCGCCAGCACCATGAGCAGGCTGCTCTTGGTGGCCAGAGGCACCAGGTGCGGCTTGATGGCAAAGAAGCCATGGTAGATTTCGTGGGCCTTTACGCCAAACTGGCTCGCCAACCGACCGACGTTCTCCGGGGTGCTCAAGCGGAACAGGACCAGGTAGATGACATAGACCACAAAGGCCTTGAGCAGCAGGGAGAGGGCTCGGCCGGAAAGCAGGGAGTTGACTGCCTTGCGGGTGATGTTGCCGACAAAGTAGCGACTGATGTAGCTGCACATGAGAGTGTTGATGATCAGGGGCAGATAGGGGATGCAGCCAAAGAGCAGATGACTGAACCAGTCGAGATGGAGAAAGACAAAGGGAAACAGATAGAAGTGGAACACCGGAAAAAGCAGTACCAGGGCGATCCCCTCGTTGAAACCGCTCTTTAGGCCGATCTTGAAGAAATCGATGGTCCGCTCCAGGGTGAGGAACTCGGCTGGAATGTTCTGGCCCTTGCTCTCGATCACATAGAACTGCTGGATTTCGGAGATGGCACTGAGCAGGTTGACCGGCTTGTAGATCCGGCCAGCATCGGTGGTGATGATCTGGGCATTGGTGTCGTTTGCCCCTTTGGCTTCCCGTTCCTTGGCCATCAGTTCACCTGGTCACTGCCGGTATAGGGACTGACACTGAGGATGTCGCGGAGCAGATCCGGCTTGGCCTGTTCCATCTCGGCGATGGAACCGAAGGCCTCGGCATGGAAGGGGGTGTAGTATCCCCGCATCTCCTTGCTGTGCTTCCTGGTCACCAGGAAGTAGCCGCCGAAATAGGTGGCCTTGATCAAATGGGTCGCAATGACCTCATGCTCTTTACGCAGATGCTGAACAACACTGAACAGCACCTGCCGCATGGTGGGATCATCCTGGGCCATGGTGGCGATCTCCATGCAACCGACCTCTTGGGCTTGCTTGCGGGCCACCTCTTCCAGCACCTTGACCTGGAAATAGACCTGGCCATCGGCCATTGAGAAGGCCAAAAACCGCCGGCCCTCAACCCGGTTAATGTAGGGCTTGAGTAGGGCCAGGTAGCCGGCGGCATCGAACCATCTGGAGATGTCCATCCGCTGGGGAGGCGCGATCTCCGCCCGGCTTAGCACAGGATCGATGGTTTCCCCGTAGATGTCCGCCTGCACCCGCTGTACCGCTGTCCTGGATGACGGTTGCGATGGCTTCTCTTTCGCCTCCTCTTCGTGCGACTCCGTGATTTCCTCGGGCACCTCCACTCCCGCCCACCGCTCCAACTCCTGCTGCCGGGCCAGCTGATCGGCTTTCTTGAGGGTCTTGCCCAGCAGTCCCTCGGGCATTTTGTGGTGCATCTTGATGGCCCGGAGAATGTCCTCCTTGCGGGAAAGCTCCTTGAATCCAGGGATGGCGGAGATGATGGCGCCGGCGGCCAGGGGGTGTTCACCCAGGGCATAGAGGGAACCCCGCGCTGATTTGAGCTTACCCAGATCATGCCCCAGGGCCGCCGCCATGGTGTCCGGAATCACATGCCAGGCCTGATGGTCGGAGAGCAACTTGACCACCTGCTCGGCTACGTTGAGGGAATGATCAAGCAGGGTGGTCTTGGCGAGAATCTGATAAGTGTTCTGTTCCCAGGCGGCTTCGACGTCGCCCTGGACATCGACCACCGAAGGACACTGCCCTTCACGGTCGAGCAGGCGAAGAATTTCTAAACAGACCGCACGCTGCCCGGGTGCCTGGTTGAAAAAAGGCCAGGTCCGCAACTGGCTGGCAAAGGAGTTGGAGCGTGGATGCACCAGCTCAAACTTTTCGATCCCTTCAGCGATTACCTGCTCGTTCCGCCAGAGGTGGGCCAGCTCCGAGATATGCTTTATCCCCTCGATCCGGGTGGATGACTTGGGCCTGACCCACCGCTGCGAGAGCGCACTCAGCGTCATCTGTTCCAGGAGTGAGGGCTCCTGCTCCTCACTCCGCAGCACCAGTATGCCGGCAAGGCCCACCAACACTAAAGCCACCCCGAGGATGATCGTTGGGCCGGTGCCCAGCATCAACCGCTCTTCGCTTGCTTTTTGATGATCGTCTCTCCGGCCAGGTCTGGAAAGACCACCTTGAGCCTCCCTTTCTCGACGTCGGCGGTCACTCCCTTGTAGGTCCCGGAGTAGGTGATGAGAAAGAGTTCGCGCGGCTTCATCTTGAGGATCTCGCTCGGCTTGATCCGCACCTCCTCAGTCTCGCGAATGGCGACGTTGCCCCCCAGGGAGATAATCGGGGAAAATCGTTTCTCTTCTCCCAGATGCTCGGAGACGTAATTGGCGGTGCTGGGATCCGGCACCCGCATGAACAGCTTGGTGTTGCAGTTGTCGAGGATGGTGTTGGCGCGATCCTCGCCAACCTCGGCATACAACTGGCTGATCGATTGGCAGTAGCCGTGGATGAACACCCCGGCCCCGCCAGCTTTGGCAAAGAGGTCCTCGATCCCCTGATAGAGCACCGACTGAGCCTCGTCGATATGGAGCACCAAGGACGGCGTCACATTCCTGCCCGAGGAATAGACCCGGCCGACAAAGGCCTGGATCATGGAAATGATCACCTTGCCGGCGGTATAGGCCGCCCGCTTGGTCAACAACGAGCCCAACTGCACCACCAGGATGATGCCCTTGCCTTCCTCCAGCCGTTGGATGAAGCGGTTTTCGTCAGCCTTGCCGATGATCTTGCCGACATTGCCCGAGGTCAGCTCGGTGAGTGCCACCCGCAGCGAGCTGGCCACCTTGGAATAGTAGTCCGCCGGCGTAGACAAAATTTTCTGGATGTCCAGGGAGAGCTGCTTGGCCTCCGGGCTGTCGATGTAGTCGATCTTCTCCTTGAGTTGTTCCAGGTCCTGGTGGCTGATGTGGTTCTTGATGTCATTGAGGTTGAACGAAGGCTTTGTTCCGGCCTGCTCAGCCAGCATGATCAGGGCCTGGACCACCACCAGGCTGACCTCGTAGGCCACGCCGAAGAAATACGGTTCCCGGCCGATGGCCACCCCAGCGGTGATATGGGCCACCAGTTCCTCGGGCATGTAGTAGGACGACAAGGGATCAAGGATGGCGCTGTACTGGGGAAAGATCGGGGTGATCAACATCAAGTCATCGAGCCGGTCGGTTTCATGGGCCAGTTGGGTAATTTTGGAAAACAGCTCGATATCTCCCTTGGGATCGATGGCCACCACCGAATACCCCTTGCAGATATCCTGCTCGATGATGTGCTCCATGATCCGGGTCTTGCCAACCCGGGTGGTGCCGAAGCACCAGAAGTGGCCCTTGCGGTGGCTGTCGGGAACGCCCAGTTCCATGACCGTTTGGGGATGATCGAGATGCACGCCTTGTCCGATATGGGTCCAGGGGATTTTTGGTTCCGTCGGTTCAGGTGACTTCATGGCAGGGCCTTGACGATCCGGACTTCGATTCGTTCCTGGAGTTCCCGGTCAACGGCGATGATTACCTCTCGTGGCAACTTTCGTGTGGTCAGGACAATACTCTTGTGGCCGACGTATCGTTTCAGGCAGCGAAACTGAAACCGATGAGCCGTATCGCCCAGATGATGGCGGAGCAGATTCTCGGTCAGGGTCTTGGAGACCCGATCAAGAACGACTTTGGTGCGCGGGATGCCATGCACCAGTACCGGTTCGATCCGACGCAGATGAAAGGCTCGGTGTTGGCCACGCTGAAACCGACTGGTATGGCGTTCATGCAGGCCGATCCGGTTGACGGGACAGGTGGCGATGATCGGTTCGTCCGGGATGATCTCAATTTCAATCAGAAGATGGTCGCCAGCCCTATTGCGGACGACCTCGCCCCAGAGCAGGCGCCGTTCAAACCCTTTGAGCAGGCGGACCTGTTTGATCACTGCGGCCGTGGCCAAGTGGTTATCGAGAATGGTCGTGAATTGATTGCGGGAGAGGACGGTGGGAAGATCGAGAATGTGTTGCACAGGCAGGCCGTCCTTTTTGCTATAGGCCACAATCTCCAGGCGCATCTCCTTCCGGAGGAAGACCATGACCTCATGGCGGTACCACTGGGAGAGTTGAAGAGCGAAGGCGGATTCGATTTCCTGGATGACTTCGGCTGTGGAGAGGGCGTGCCGGCTGGCTAGAGATAGAATGATGGACTGCATGCGTGATCATCCTCCTGGTGTGGATAAAAAAGGCGACCGTTCCAATCGGTCTCTCTTCTATTTTCAGGGGTGATGACATTGCACCAGCAGCGTGACATCGTTTTGGGGATGGTTTTTCGGGAGAATGGGGATCTAAGCCGGAACCGCCGAAAATTCCGACGTCTCGATGAGGATTGAGTTTTCGGGCCAACACTACTACTCAGCCAGGCGCTCTCTGTGCCCTGAATAAAAAGGCAGCGGCCCGCACCGTGCAATCCTTGGCCAAGGCGCCAACACGTTTGTTGGTTAATCCACGTCTGGGAGAACAATTGTTCGAATTCTCGCTGCGAGAGGTGCGACGAATCATCGTGGGGCAATATGAAATGCGCTATGAACTCCAGGGTGAATGCATCTATATATTGCGATCATGGCACACCCGTGAAAACCGGTAGTTGGTCGAAAAATTCATAGGACAAAATAACGGTCCCTCAAAATATGGAAAACAAAGTTAGTTAAGAAAATATTTTGAGTGCGGCCGGGCAAGGTCGTGTATTCCAGCGGGTGTGAACCCCGCCCCAGAAGGTAGGCCAGCCACTGGGTAGCGAGTCCTTGGAGGCTTTATGGTAACATAAAGTTTTAAGCGTAGGATAGCAAGCAGACAGGCCGTAAGCCGAAAGGTTGAAGGGATTGAGCCCCGTAACTCTCGTAATGGGAAGGACGACATTCTTCAATAAATGGAAGTCAACACAGGTATCACCGCTAAAGGCAAGATGATGGCTGCTTCCTTGGGGTCGGAGACCATGGCATGCCTGACATTGAGAGTACACGGTAACCCGGGAGGCCCTGTGTTTCTTTCAGAGTATCGAGAGTATGCCGAACAACTGAAAAAGAAGGAAGGCAAATGAGACACAGGGAGTCGGATAGCCTCGTAGTACCGAAGAAGGCGGGTAATGCTGCTGGAGGAAAGGAGGCTACACATGGTAGCGCGGTGTGAGGAGACATTGGCCGTTCACAGAAGCGGAGAACCAGTGGGAACGAAATTGCGTCGCATAGCAGAGAAGGCCCGCAAGGAGCCTGGTTTTAAGTTCACCAGTTTGTATCATCTGATGAATAAGGAGCTGTTGCGGGGATGCTTTCAGCGGTTGCGGAAGGATGCAGCTGCCGGCATCGACGAAATGACCAAGGATATGTACGCTGCAAATCTGGAAACCAATCTAGCCGGTTTGGTAAAACGGTTGCACCAGATGGCGTATATTCCACAAGCTGTCAGGCGGAAGTATATCCCAAAACCTGGCAGTGCCAAGGAACGCCCCTTGGGAATACCGTGTTTTGAAGATAAGCTTGTCCAAGCAGGTTTTGTCCGCATATTGGAATCGGTATATGAGCAAGATTTTATAGAAGACTCATACGGATTCCGGCCTGCCCGAAGTTGTCATGATGCTCTCAGAGCGTTGAGCACGACGGTAGAGTACCAGCCGGTCAACCATATTGTTGAAGCCGATATTAAAG
>JAQUEZ010000271.1 GCA_028684915.1 Desulfobulbus sp. | reverse complement strand
TCGCGTAGGCCTTGCGAGTGTTAGGGTTTCTGATTTGCGCAGTGAAGAATTCAATCACCCGTTCCGCTGTGTTTGCATCAGGAGCAAAGAGCGCCGGTAGCGCCATCCCATGCTGTCCCCCGATGATCATCACCGCTTCTGTCATGTGCTCTCCTTTGGCAGCTCTTTTTTATGTATGATAACGTCCTTTATCATACATGAAATGGAAGGAAAAAACGAAGAGACTTTCATTGGCTGCAAAATTCCTATTTAAAGGTTTGTTCGAATTTCTGGAGCCACCTCTTTCTGTGGGTTGAAAATAAAGTTGGGAACTTCCAAATAAAGTCGGTAACTGTAGAGTTAACTGCTTGTTTTTACATGCACTGGTTCTAGAAATCGACCTCAAAGTTACCATCTTTATTGAATTTCCTGAAACTCAATTCACGGAACATCAAACACATTAGTGCCTTTTGGTTTCCAACTTTATTTTCATCCCACACTTTTTTCGACTCCTCGCCATTGGCGACAATTGAAAAAGCACGGTTCTTTTATTGTAATTTGTAAATTTTCGTGAAATAATTATTTTTGAATCTAAGATTCATTTTCCGCAACTTATTGAAATATATTGTTAAGTTGCTGCGCCACAGCTTCTTTAACATGTCACTCTTCATGTTAACAAGCGCTAATAATACGCAATATGGCTAAGAAATGGAGGCTTTATGGCACCGTTACCAGAGCAATCCGAATTATCATTAGCAAAAAACACGACTACATTAACCGGGAAAAAGTTTCCTAACACCGGAGAATACTGGAAAAAAATTATCGAAGAGTTGCCGGATTTCGTTTTCATTGTGAATTTAGAGCATGAAATCATTTACATGAATAAACCCATGCTCGATTATCTTGGAATTTCTAACGAGGACGCTCTTGGGAAGCTTTGCTATCACTGTATTCATCAACAAAGCTGTATAGTAGACAATTGCCTTCAAGAAAGGATGCTGCGAGATGGGAAATCGCACAAGCTTGATTTGTACGACCAACGCCTTGGGGGACATGTAGAAGTTCGTATTTTTCCGTATTGGGTCAATCCAGGTGAAATTTTGGGTTCAGTCCACATTGTTCGCAATATCAATGAACGCATTCAAGCGTTAGAAGAAAAGGAAAAGTTGCAAAAACAATTGCTTTACGCACAAAAGTTGGAAGCAGTCGGACAGCTTGCTTCAGGAATTGCACATGAAATAAATACTCCAATCCAATTTATCAACACAAATATAAATTTTATCAAAGAATCATTCTCAGAAATAGAGCTGTACATCAACTTAACAATTGATTTGTTTGAAAAAAATACAAAAAACTTTGACAATTTCAAATTTAATATAAAAGAATTTGACTGGGAATTTCTCAAAGAAGAAATACCTAAATCTATTGACCAATCAAATGATGGATTGCAACGTGTCACATCTATAGTTCAAGCAATGAAATCATTTTCCCATCCAGGAGGGCAAGGGAAAACTGAATCTGATATTAACCGAATCATAATGACCACCATTACCGTTTCAAGAAACGAATGGAAATATGTTTCAACAATAGATACAGACCTTGACACGAATATTCTCCCTGTTTGGTGCGACGCTAACGCGATCAGTCAGGTTATATTGAATATTTTAATAAATGCAGCTCATGCAATAGAAAATAAACTTGGACGAAATCCTGTAGGTGAAAAAGGGATGATAAAAATCAGTACATCCCAGGAAGAAAATTTTGTTGTTATTAGAATCTCAGATTCAGGATCGGGTATCCCCGAGGAAATTCATAGTAGGATTTTTGATCCATTTTTCACCACAAAGGAAGTTGGCCGTGGCACCGGCCAAGGTTTAGCTATCGCGCACGATATGATTCACACGAAACATAATGGAAAATTAACCTTTGAAACCCAAGAGGACGTTGGCACGACTTTCATCATAGAACTGCCAAATTCATCCGGCTTTGAAGTATAAAAAGGATAGCGTGATTAAGTCAACATAGACAGTGCGAGTTTTTTTGTGTTTCCAATCTGTGAATTTTTTCCCTTCGTGGCTTGGCTCGACCTGTCGGGCTCCCTTGTTCTATCTATCGAATCAAATCAATTTTGCATCAACCATTCGAGAGCTGATTTAGGATCGGTGAACAACTTGACCATGTGCCCAGCGTTCACTTGAGTATCTTCCATAAATTGAAAATTATCGGTAATTTCGTTCACAACAAGTGCACGCTTACAACTTTTTGGTATCTTGGCGCCAGTGACCATTTTGGGCATTTCGTATATATCAAATACTGACGACAATTTATGATGACACCGCAAGTCATTCAATACTTTCAAGCACTTAGTTTCATGTATCATCTGTTGAACTTCGGTTGCCATTTGTTTGACAATCTCCGAATTCAACGTACCGGTGACACGCCCAAGTATTATGTCTCTCTCAGGATCATATTTCAATTCGTACCCCATGGAAATCACCTCTTTTAAAGAATGTGAACTGTGAGGCCTCCTGCTCCCAAGGCCGCCGCGCCGGGAAAAATTTGCTCGATATTGTTAAATTTCCACACACCTCTTGCGGCTGTTGCCGCAAATAGCGTTTCAACGGAAGAAGAACCGTCACCAAAGCGTATTTGAATTCCGTACTCCCTACAGTCGCCGGAATTCAAAGGAGTTCCAGGGCAAAAAAAAGACGGTCAAATGGGCATCCGCAGGATGAGAAAGACCGCTCCCATATATTGAAGGAGACGGTCTTTTTTTGTTTCATGGGCCAATTCCGTTTGAGGCGTTGACTTCTTTCTGAAAGAGATTATGGATAAATTAAGTATTTAACCCGTTAAGAAACCATCATTCCAAGGAGGAGACCATGAGTACGCAAGAAGCCGGAAAAACAGTCTGTCCGACCTGTATGGGAAAAACAGTGATCGATGGTGTTTGTGAGACAAGTTCGGAATGGGAGGGTATTAAAACACCGGAACAGCAAGAATGTACAGTGGGAGCAAACTGCTCCGGCCAGGTCTGTACCCCCGATACGCCCTGCCCAACCTGTCAGGGCAAAGGCTATGTCTAAATTTTCTCTTCTGTTAAAATCTGTTTCCCCTATTGCGAGCAACGCATTTTGAAGGTGTGCTCTTTGAGGTTGTTCGTCAACCTGTAGCAACATATCTCACAACCGAGCGCAGAGGATCCTCTGCCGCTCGGTTTGTTCGTTTGATTGCCAGTAGTGTGTCCTACTATCTCTGGAACATCATTTCTCAGCACTTTTAATGCATTGTTTATCTTCTGAATATTGTTGATGATATATCATTTCGTCATGGTTTTCCCTTTTCGTTCATAGAAATCCACAAGCTAAGAGGAAGTCTTTATGTCCACCCTATCGTCTGAAGCCTTGAATATGATGTTCGGGGGGGAGGCCGGTCAAGGGCTACAAACCCTTGGCCTGGTGCTAGCCCGGGCCTTACGTGGCGGCGGTTTGCATGTCTTTGCCGTCAATGAATTCATGTCGCGCATCCGTGGCGGAAGCAACTCGTTGACCTTACGAACCTCCACCGCGCCGGTGCGCGCTGTCTCTGAGCAGATCGACTGCTGCGTTTTCCTTGACCGAAATGCGTTCCCCCGTCTCCAGGGGCGTCTTTCCGAAAACACCCTACTCCTTGGTGATCCGGCACTTTTCCCCACCGAACCCGGAATACAACCTCTGCCGCTCAAAGAGCTTTCCAAGCAAGCCGGAGGGGCAATCTATGACAACAGCATTATCTGTGGCTATATTATCCGCCTGCTTGGCTGGGATCTAGAGGCCCTGGATGTGGCTATTCGCCGCACCTTCACGGGGACAGAGCGGCAGGAAAAAAACCTTGTAGCCGCCAAACTCGGTTGGGAGTCCGCAGCCGAGCTTCAGGGACGTTTCGTTCTCCCCCGGAGTGAGGTCGCCAGTGAGCGCTTGTTGCTTGACGGTTCCCAATCCGTAGCTTTGGGTGCTGTTGCCGGGGGGTGCAACTTTATCTCCTCCTATCCAATGTCGCCGGCAACAGGAGTACTTATCCACTTGGCCGGGTTGGCGGCCGAGCATGGAATAGTGGTGGAGCAGGCCGAGGATGAAATCAGCGCCGTCAATATGGGACTTGGCGCTTGGTATGCCGGTGCCCGGGCCTTGGTCAGCACCTCAGGCGGTGGCTTTGATCTTATGGCCGAGGGGCTGAGTTTATGTGGTATCATCGAATCCCCGCTGGTTATCCATATCGCCCAGCGCCCCGGTCCGGGAACCGGCTTGCCGACACGAACCGAACAGGGAGACCTTGAGATTGCACGCTATTCCGGCCACGGTGAATTTCCGCGGGCCATTCTTGCTCCCGGCTCACCGGAAGATGCCTTTGAATGTGTCCGCCATGCCTTCACCATGGCTGATGCCAGCCAGTCGCCGGTCTTGGTGCTCACCGATCAGTACCTGCTCGACTCGCTCTACGACCTCGCCCCCTTCGCGCTTCCCGAACAACCACCCCAATCGCAGATTGTTGCCACTGAAGCAGACTATGAGCGCTACGCCTTCAGCCAGGACGGGCTCTCCCCCCGGGGTATTCCGGGTTATGGTCATGGACTGGTTTGTGTCGACAGTGATGAGCACGACACCCAGGGCAGGATTACCGAGGATTTCACCACCAGAGTAGCCATGGTCGACAAACGCATGGCCAAGGCCAGGTTGTTGCGGACGACCCTTGCCGTTCCTCCACGGCTGTACGGGCCGGACAGATTTCGATGCCTGCTCGTCGGCTGGGGGTCAACCGGACCGGCGATCAGGGAAGCGCTTGATCGGGTCGCCTCCCTTGAGACGGCCTTCCTCCACTGCATCCAGGTCTATCCGCTCCCCGACGGGACCGAAGCATACCTGCAACGGGCCGAACGAATTATTATAGTAGAAAACAATGCCACCGGCCAATTTGCCCGGCTGTTGCGTGCGGAAACCGGATGCGTCGTCGCCGATCAATGGCTGAAGTACAATGGGCTGGCTTTCAGTGTCGATGAAATTATCGACCGACTGCAAAAGGAGGTGAACAAATGAGTCCGCATACCTGGATTAAACGTGACAGTGATATTGCTTGGTGCCCCGGATGCGGCAACCATGGCATCCTCAAAATACTGGGCGAGACCCTGACAGAATTGCAACTCGATCCCCAGCAAACGGTACTAGTATCAGGTATTGGTCAGGCTGCAAAGATCCCGCAATACTGTAATGCCCACTTTTTTAACGGTCTCCATGGCCGCGCCTTGCCGCCGGCCACAGCCATCAAGGCGAGCAATCCACGTCTGACCGTAATCGCCGAAAGCGGTGACGGCGATATGTACGGCGAAGGGGGCAACCATTTTATCCATTGCATCCGCCGCAACCCCAATCTCACCAACATCGTGCACAACAACATGGTCTATGGGCTGACCAAGGGGCAGGCCTCCCCGACCAGCCAGCAGGGATTTGTGACACCGCTGCAGGTTGATGGCGTTTTTGCCGAACCCTTCAACCCGCTCACCTTGGCCATTGCCCTCAATGCCTCCTTTGTCGCCCGTGCCTATGTGGGCAACCCCGAGGCAACCCGAGTCATCCTCAAGGCGGCCATAGAACATCGCGGCTACGCCCTGGTGGATATTCTTCAACCCTGCGTCAGCTTTAACAAACTCAACACTTACCAATGGTTTGCCCAGCATACCAAGCCGCTGCCCGAGGAGCATGACCCTACGGATCGGATCCTGGCCTTTGCTCGGGCCTGCGAGGAAGAGCAACTCTTCCTCGGCATCTTCTATCGCCGAGAAAAACCGGTTTTTGAAGAGCAACTTAAAGCCTACGCTCATAACCAGCTACCCCTATTTGAAAGGCAGGTGGATCTGGGCAAATTGGCGGACGGGATTCGCGCCATGGGGTAAATCACGTCCCTGACATTAAACGAGGCCGTAACGAGCCTTGATCACATTACCATCTCATAAAAATTGGGCGGATAGCCCTTCGGTGATGCAATTATTTCGCGAAAAAAAATCGGACAGAACTACTTTGAGTGGTTCACATTCTTTCAATCCACTGGCTTCACCTGTGTTTACTAACACCTGACTTGTAGGAATCATGCTACGCTTTGGATTACTTCCGCTCACAAGAAATCCCATAAAGCATGAGCCTCTTGCAAAATGAGCTGTTACCACGTTTGTCGTCATTCCCGCGAAAGCGGGAATCCATAACTCTTTGATTTTCCGCGTGCTGGATTCCCGATGGCTACCTCGGGAATGACAAACCCGTCTTTTTGCAAAAGGCTCACATCTCAGAATTCTGGTTCCCCCGCTGAACTTGCGGGTTGGCGGGCAAGGGGTTACGAGCGTCAAATTGTTAATATTAAACGATTTTACAAATGTCGACCGATCGAAAATACTGAGATCACTCATCCTTTCACCTTGGTCTTGTTTGAAAAACCATGACAGAGCAGCACTGCCTGTAGCATAGAGCTTTGGCTCTATTATCAAGGCCAAAAGCCCAGTGGGTTCCCTTGCAGTGCACAGTCTTTTAACGATAAGCCAAGATAACTTCATAATGTGGTATTCTTTAGCAATGGAGACAACCAATGAGCACTCTCTTTTCCCCTTTCAATCTGCGGTCCATCACTTTTCGCAATCGTATCTTTGTTTCTCCTATGTGCCAATATTCAAGTCACGACGGTTTACCCACTGACTGGCATTTCGTCCATCTCGGTAGCCGTGCCGTTGGTGGTGCAGGGATGGTCATGGTTGAGGCAACTGCGGTAAGCCCGGAAGGCCGTATCAGTCTTGGCGACAGCGGCATCTGGAGCGACACCCACGCTGAGGCCTTTGCACCCATCACCCGCTTCATCAAAGAGCAGGGGGCTGTAGCGGGGATTCAACTTGCCCATGCTGGCCGCAAGGGGTCATGTACCCTGCCCTGGCTTGGTGGCGGTCCTCTTAGACAGGAGGCCTGCGGATGGCAACCGCTAGCGCCGAGTACCGAACCCTTTGACCTGGGGCATCCCGTGCCGCAGGCCGTAACCATGGCTGAAATGGATCAGATCGAAACCCAGTTCCGGGCGGCGGCAGGTCGGGCGCTTGCTGCCGGATTTCAAGTGATTGAACTGCATATGGCCCACGGCTACCTGCTCCATGAATTTCTTACTCCGCTGGTTAACCGGAGGCAGGACGACTACGGTGGAACCTTCGAGAATCGGCTTCGTTTTCCCCTGCGGGTAGCCCGGGCTATACGTGAGGCGTGGCCGGAGAAGTTGCCTCTTTTTGTCCGAATTTCTGCTGCCGACTGGGTACCGAATGGCTGGGACATCGACCAGTCGGTGATACTGGCCCGGCAGTTGAAGGCGATCGGCGTCGATCTGATCGACTGCTCTTCAGGTTTTGCGGTGCCGAATGAGCCGGTTCCCTTTGGTCCCGGCTTCCAGGTCCCCTTTGCGGCCAAGGTCAGGGCTGAGGCGGGGATTGCCAGCGGAGCGGTCGGCTTTATCACTGATCCGGCCCAGGCGGAACAGATTGTGGCGACAGGCCAGGCCGATGTCGTGCTCCTGGCGCGGCAGTTGCTGCGCGATCCCTATTGGCCCCTTCATGCCGCCAAGGCGCTGCACGTAGATGTAACGTGGCCGAACCAATACTTACGGGCCAAAGAGGCTTAGCGTTGATGTGAAGGACTGCAGTAATAACTGCGGCTGAGGATTGTACCGGGCCTCACTGCTGTCTTATAAAAATTCAACAAAAGCAGGCTCGAAGAGCTCTTTACGTGTATAATGTGATTTTGCGAAAAAGATCATACAAACTACATCATGCGGGGCAGAAATTTCGTTCATATAATCGCTGGAGTCAGTTTCTAGCCATGCTGATCGGCCAATTGTCCGGCCGGAATAGTCTTCGGGACG
>JAQUEZ010000270.1 GCA_028684915.1 Desulfobulbus sp. | reverse complement strand
CAGATTCTGATGCTGTCAAGTCAGCTATTTTCTTCAAGCCAAGACCCAGAGGAACTTTTCCATTTCCTTGATGTACTGGAAAACTCGTTTACTCTCCACCCGCTGGAGGGGTGTGCGAAACTCTAGCCATTAACTAGAAAAAATAGTGTCAAAACTCTCCAGAGCCTCTCGTACTTTTGCGGCCAGATCTTTTTTCGAGAAAGGCTTTTGGATGAACAACACACCTTCTTCCAACACCCCCTGTTCGGCAATGATATTAGCCGTGTAGCCAGACATGAACAGCCGTTTCATTTCCGGCCGACTCTCAACAAGACTTTCTGCGAGGTCACGGCCACTCTTTTCCGGCATGATCACATCGGTCATGAGCAGGTGAATCTGACCGGCGAAGTTACTGGCCAGGTGAATGGCCTCGCTCGGAGCGCCTGCTGCCAGCACAGTAAAGCCAAGATGTTCAAGCATTGTCTTGACCATGTCCAAAATCGTCGGCTCATCCTCCACGAGCAGGATGACTTCATCGCCACGCGGAACATACTCTGCAACCTCTCCTGTCCCCAACTGTGTTGCCTTGCCTATATGACGGGGAATATAGATCGTAAAAGTTGTTCCCAGTCCAGATTCGCTATAGGCATTTACGAAGCCGTTGTTCTGCTTAACAGCGCCATACACTGTCGCTAGACCGAGGCCGGTGCCTTCACCGATGCCCTTGGTGGTAAAAAACGGTTCGAAGATATGGGCCAGTATTGCCTTGTCCATACCTTTGCCATTATCACTCACGGCAATTCGCACATACTCCCCGGGAACAGCCCCTGCGTGCCCGTCGCAGTATTCTTCGTCAAAGATAGCGTTTCCCGTCTCAATAGTCATTTCACCGACACCGGCAATAGCGTCACGGGCATTGACGCAGAGGTTTGCCAGGATCTGGTCAATCTGCGACGGATCCATCTTGATTGGCCAGAGGTTGGCTCCGGGCATCCACATGAGTTTAATGTTCTCTCCGATGAGTCGCCTCAGCATGTTGAGCATCCCTTCGACGGTCTGATTCAGATCAAGCACCTGGAGTGCTACGGTCTGCTTGCGGGCAAAAGTCAACAGTTGTCGGGTCAGGTCAGCGGAGCGCTGAGCTGATTTGCGGATCTCCTCCAACTCATTGTAGAATTGTTGAGATGGGCCTACCTGTTCGAGGATCAATTCAGAGTAACCAATAATCACCCCAAGCATGTTGTTGAAATCGTGCGCTACGCCACCTGCAAGCTGACCTATTGCTTCCATTTTTTGGGCCTGCCGGAGTTGTTCTTCCAGCTTTTCCTTTTCTTGCTCACCCTGTTTTCGTTCGGAAATAAACCGTGCCTGCTGGACATTTTGATACGCTGTGGTGCACAGTTGATGGACAAGGGTAAACAGGGCCTGTGCGATCAGGCTAAATTGCTCAACTGACATGGTAGGCACTGCACGAAAAGCCTGCATGAAAGCTTCCTCATCGGCACCAATCAAAGTGGCATAGACTCTCATCTTATCTTCGCTTTGGGTCTCGTTTCTTACCTGGCCAATCAACCAGTTAGCGATGTGATGGCCACCAACGATAATATTGACTCCGGCATCCCACAGCCCACCGCTGAGACAAGTCTGTACAATCGGACCATCCGGGTTATAGCGCCCAACGTAAGCGTCGGACTTGAAACAATTAGCACAGCCCTGTTCGGTCTTGCGGATAATATCGCTACACAGATAGCAGAAGTTACTTGGTTTGGTGATAGGTGTTCCGTCAATGCCGGTGATGAAAGAAGCAACCCCTGTCGCCAAAGCGAACTCGTCCTGGACGCGTTGGATTTCGTCCAGATTAAAGAGAGCTTCAAACTTGACTTCAGTAGCTTCTACCGGTTGAGTGAGTGAAAGAATCCGTTTTTGAATCAGTTCCTCGGCTTGTTTATGTTCGGTGATGTCTCTAAACTCGACAGCCCTTACATTTTTGCCTTTGTATGGTATATTTCGAGCTTCAAGGCGGAGATGATATTCTTCGTTATTTTTACGTACACCAAGCGCCTCATAGGGCTTTTCATATCCAGAAAGAATATTGCTCAGCACTAGGTCGCGGGTCTTTTCGGAGATGAGCAGTAAACCATTCATGCCGGTCAGTTCATCGATGGAATAACCGGTCATTCGAGAAAGCCCCTGATTGCATTCCAGAATTATTCCCTTATCATGAATGGCGATACCGCCGAAAGATGCGTTATGAAGGGCCTTGAAACGAGTTTCACTTTCCCGCAATGCCTCCTCGACCTGCTTGCGGCCAGTAATGTCCTGAGCCACCCCCCGAAGGCCAACTGTTAGACCCCGCGTATCAAGTACCGCCATGCAATGTACCCAAATCCATCCAGGACTTCCATCAACCCGCAGAATTTCCAACTCAAGATCACAAGAGATTCCGGTATCTTTTGTATTTTGTAGAGCAGTGGCTAATCTGTCCCAACTTTCAGGTTTAAACAACTCCTGGCGTTCGGTATATGGTGGTGGGAAGAGTGCCGGTTCAAAGCCATATATTCTGTAAAGTTCCTCTGACCAGACGACCTGCTTGCTCGCGAGATCTAAACGCCAACTACCCACATGAGCAATTCGCTGCGATTCCTTCAGATCTTCTTCGCTTGCTCGAAGTGCTGCCTCGCCTTGCTTGCGCTCGGTGACATCGCGGATAATCCCTACCGAATGCCAGCTATCCTGGAGATAAAGAGCTGAAAGAGACAGCTCAATATCGATTTCATGACCATTTTTATGGTTAGCTTCCAGATCAAGCGTTGCATCAATGGCGGCGCCCTGCCCGGTCAACTTAAATTTAGCAAAGGCAGCATTATGCACGCCATGGTAACGCTGCGGCGCAATGAGCTGATGCAAATCTATACCAATCGCTTCATCACGGGTATAGCCAAGAATTCGTTCGGCGGCAGGATTCCAATAGGATATGAGACCATTCGGATCCATCATTATGATAGCATTGTGAGCAGAGTCGGTAATGGCACGCATGCGGGCCTCGCTCTCGCGAAGTTCTACTTGTGCCTGTCTACGCTTTTCACTCACGATCATTAGGTTGCCAAGGATGGCCGTGGCAACCGGGTATATCAACATCACCGGCAAACTGATTTTAGAAAGCACTTCAATTGCAACCTGCCATGGCAGTAAGAACATCCAGCCTAGCATGGCTACATGAACGACAATACCAAGAAGGTACAAATCTCCTATGGAGGGATTCTGCATTGTATTGCGACGGTAATATCGCCACAGCAAACCTATGGCTCCGGAGGTCACTATAACACCTAAGCCTGTCCATACTCCGGCCCCACCCATTACAAAACGGAAAATACCTGTCATTAACACCGCCAAAACGACTGGAATGGTCCCAAAGAAAAATCCAGATATGACCAAGAGCACTGAACGTGTATCAAACACAACCCCCTGCCCCAAATCCCAGGGGTCGGACATAATTACCAATCCGATAGCTCCTAAAACAATACCTGTAAGGAACTGTTGAATTAAACTTTTCCTGTCTTGAAATCTGAGCCCCAGCATGTCGTACAAGAGACATAAAGCAAGCAAGAGAGCGGCATTGTTAACCAACCCAATAACACTTGAATAATTCATCTTTATAATATCCCTTTTAAGGGTTGTAAGCCGGAGCTCTCGAAAACATTGAAGCTCGAATATTTGAGGTGTCGCAAGGTGCGTTAATGCCGGGTAGAAGCAGGTATCCAGCGATACAGTGTGGGCACTGACACCCCGAGATCTTTCGCCACATCACGAGGTGGCACGCCGTTGGCCAATAATTTCTTGGCGGACTCAATTTTACTGTCAGTCATTTTTCGGCTGCGTCCACCTTTACGGCCAAGCTGGCGAGCAATTTCTAATCCTGCGCGAGTACGTTCAATCGTTAGTTCTCGTTCCATCTCAGCCAGGCTAGCCATGACGTGGAAAAAGAAGCGGCCTGATGTGGTGCCGGTGTCAATGGCGTCGGTGAGGCTCTTGAACTGGACCCCTCGCGTTTGCAAATCGCCGACTAGATTGATTAGGTTCTTGACACTGCGGCCGAGTCTATCCAACTTCCACACCACAAGAGTATCACCCTCACGTAGCATTTCCAGAGCCTTTGCCAATCCTGGTCGCTCGTTGCGACTGCCGCTGATTTTGTCGTCGAATATCTTCTTGCAGTTTGCCTGAGTTAAGGCTTCGATCTGAAGATCAAGGTTTTGAACTTGCGTCGAAACGCGTGCATAGCCAATCAACATTAGCTAATCCTGACAGAGTGTTATATCTAAAAATATAGCAAATATTGGGATGGGTAAAACAACTCCCCATCTCGGGTTTGTGGCGACTTTAGGTATTTGGTGGGTAAGCTTGGGGATAGTAGCTTTCATAAAATTTATCCTGAGGAAGCGTTCTAGGAGGGAGAGGCGACAAGGATTTATCGAAACTCATTGTTATGCTAGCGGATTGATAATACAGTTTCAAGAACTATTTGTGAGAACCGGAATGTCTCGATTATGTGTGCTGCCCAGGTGACGTGCAGAGGCTTCTCGCAAACCTCCGTTTCTGAGAATAGAAGGACGACCAAATTCCCATGCGCGCCAACAATAGCAGACGATTAACAATCCTGTCGGAAGATGAAAAACTTGCGCTCTACAGCCTGCCAGACTTCGATGACTTTCAGCGTGCTGATTATTTGGCACTTTCCGAAAATGAACTGGCCTTAGTGCTGCGGCGTAAAGACATCCCCAATCAAGTATATTGCCTGTTACAAATCGGCTACTTCAAAGCGAAGCAAACTTTCTTTCGCTTTTCCTTGGAAGACGTACCGCAGGAGGATGTCGCGTTTGCATTGCAACGCTATTTCCAAGGGTTGGTGCTTGTAACGAAACCGGTGAGCCAGTACGAATATTATGCGCAGCGCAACGAAATCATCCGCTTATTCGGCTATTGCCTGTGGGCCGAAACTAACCGGCCAGCATTTGTGAGTCAAGCAACGCAAATGGCGAGACGAGATGTCGCTCCGACCTTCATTTTGACCGAGTTGCTCGCGCATTTGGAAACAGGGAAAATCGTACGCCCCGGCTATACCACTTTGCAAACGATCATCAGCGAAGCGCTCACCACGGAACGGCGGCGGCTGGAACAATTGGTCGATGCAGCCCTCGACAATAACGCGCAAACGGATTTGCAAAAACTCCTGTTGCACGATGACACCCTGTCCGAATTGGCGGCGATCAAGCAGGATGCCAAGCACTTCGGCTACGGCATGATGGTGACGGAACGTCATAAGCACGCCACCCTGGAGCCTTTATACCGGGTAGCAAAAGCGCTGTTGCCGACGCTCGATATCTCGCAACAAAACATGTACTACTATGCAAGCCTTGCCCACTATTATACGGTCTACGACCTCAGGAATCTGAAGTCCGGGCAAACCAATTTGTACCTGCTGTGCTACGCCTGGCAGCGCTATCAGCAACTCAGCGACAATCTGGTCAGCGCGCTGGGCTATCACCTGAAAAAGCTCGAAGGTGAAACCAAGAAAGTTGCGGAACGGCAATTTGCCGTAGCGCAGGTCAAAAAAAGGCAGGAATCACCACAGGTAGGCCGTCTGTTATTGCTATACGTTGACGACGCCTTCGATGACGCGACGCTTTTTGGTTCAGTACGTAAACAGGCATACACCATATTGCCGAAAGACGTCTTGCTATCGACGGGGCAGCGCTTGTGCGAAAAGTCATCAAGTCAAATGGCGATGCGTTGGCAAGTGGTGGATGACGTGGCGGCGCGTTGTCGAAAACACTTACGTCCGTTGCACATGGCTCTCAAATTTTCTAGCACGACGGCAGATTGTCCATGGCTGGCGGCGTTACGCTGGATGAAGGCAACCTATTCCCGTCAACAAAGACTTTCCCAACGGCCCGTTCATGAAATTCCTGACGGCACCGTTCCAAAACGCTTGCGCTCCTATCTCCTGAAAATAGATGGCGATGGCAACGCCTCAGGCGTGCACGGTGACCGCTACGAATTTTGGATTTACCGTCAGGTCCGCAAACGTCTTGACGCTGGCGATTTGTACTTGAACGATAGCATTTCACATCGTCGTTTTAGCGACGAATTGGTGTCCATGAATCAAAAGGCAGAAGTTCTTGAACAATTAGATATCCCTTGGTTGCGCCAACCGGTGGATGTTCAACTTGATGCCTTGTGCACCGAACTCAGCGATCTTTGGAAAAAGTTCGATCGCGAACTGCGCCAGGGAAAACTCAAGCACCTAGAATACGATTCGACGACGAAAAGGGTTGTCTGGCACAAGCCAAAGGCCGACAAAGAGGATGCGTTACAGTCTGGCTTTTATGCCGAACTTCCGGCCCGCGATATCGCCGACATTTTTCGTTTTGTGAATGAGCGTTGCGACTTTCTGTCGGCACTGAGACCTCTGCAACCACGCTACGCCAAAAAAGTCGCCGATAAAGATAGCCTAATGGCGGTAATTATTGCCCAAGCGCTAAACCATGGAAATCTGAGCATGGCCGAGACCAGCGACATTCCGTACCATGTCATCGACGCGACACATCAGCAATATTTGCGGTTATCGACGTTGCAGGCAACCAATGACCTAGTCAGCAATTTCATAGCCGGACTTCCCATCTTTCCGCATTATTCTTTCGGCTTGGAATCGCTCTACGGCAGTGTTGACGGCCAGAAGTTCGAGGCGGCCAGCCCAACTGTCAAGGCACGTCACTCGCGCAAATATTTTGCGCGGGGCAAAGGCGTGGTCGCTTATACCTATCTCGCCAATCATGTTCCGTTGCAAACCAAATTGATCGGCGCCAATGAACACGAAAGCTATTTTGTCTTCGATATCTGTTACAACAACATGTCCAATATCATGCCGACCACAATTACCGGTGATATGCATAGCATCAACAAAGCCAATTTCGCTATTTTGAACTATTTCGGTATGAAGCTGGCTCCACGCTTCACAAATCTGCAAACGCAACTGAAACACTTGTACTGCGGCAATGATCCGGCAGACTACGAAAAATTTCTGATTCAACCAGTCGGGCAGATCGATCGTCAAATCATCGTGTCCCAAAAAGCCAATATCGATCAAATCGTCGCTACGTTGGGACTCAAGGAAATGTCACAAAGCACGCTGATTCGCAAATTGTGTACTGTATCTCAGCACAACCGGACGCGGAAAGCCATCTTCGAATTCGACAAGCTGGTTCGTAGTATTTATACCTTGCGTTATTTGCGTGACCCTCAATTGCAACGTGACGTGCATCGCTCGCAGAACCGCGTCGAAGCGTATCATCAGCTACGGTCGTTTATTTCCCAAGTCAGTGGCAAAAAACAACTGATCGGCAAGACTGACCTGGATGTGGCAATCAGCAACCAGTGTGGCAGACTGATATCCAACGTGGTGATTGCTTACAATTCGATCATGCTTTCCTTATTGCTTGAACGGTTTCAAAAAAATTCTAACGAGAAGGCATTGGCTTTACTCCAGAAGATTTCTCCGGTCGCTTGGCAACATATCCACTTCCTTGGGCACTATACTTTCCGTGACAACACAAACCTGATCGATTTGGAGGCAATGTTAGCCAACGTGACCTTGGAATAATCCGGCGATTAAACGAACGTCAAAAATTCTGAGGGTTCCGGCTTACAACCCCTATCCGATAAGCATAGTTGCCTCCTGTTGCATAAATCTATTGCTAAATATTCTTTATATGCAATATATTTATGCAACACGCAAGGCCTTTGTTTGCGTCAGCCCGTCCAGTATTGCGCAAACGAACGTTTGCGCAATACTGGACGGGTTCAATATAAATAACCCTCTCCGACAGGAGGCCCCCAAGAGTCCGCGAATTGCTGTCGCAAATCGCGA
>JAQUEZ010000065.1 GCA_028684915.1 Desulfobulbus sp. | reverse complement strand
AAGCTCTTCCATAATCCTGAAGCGCTGCTGCCAAAATTTCCGAGGCCGATGCACTAAATTGGTTTACCAGGACAATCAAATCCCCGTTGTAGTCGATTCCCGGATCCTCATCCTCAAGAACACGAATGGAGCCATGGGAATCTTTGACCTGTACAACCGGGCCACCCGGGAGAAAGAGCCCTGAGATTTGGACCGCATCGGTGAGCGCGCCACCACCGTTATTCCTCAGATCAATAATCAGCCCACTGATTTTCTTCCGCTTGAGTTTTGCCAGTTCGGCCACAGTATCATCAGTGACGTTACGTGGTTCTTCTCCATTGCTTTGGGCACTGAAATCGCGATAGAAACTGGGGATGCGTAGATACCCGTAGGACTTCTTCCCTAGGGTAAAAACCGTCGATTTAACATAGGTTTCCTCAATCCGGACCACGTCACGAATTATGGGGATGGTCAACTTGCTGCCATCGGGCTTTTGCACTGTCAACCGAACTTCGGTCCCCTTCTGTCCACGGATAAAACTGACCGCCTCGCGGATGCGCATCTCAGAGATGTCCACCGGTTCGCCCTTTTTTTCCGCTACGGCAAGGATGATATCCTCTGCCTGCAGTTGGCCCTGTTTTTCAGCAGCACTGCCGGGAATTACCCGCACCACCTTGATCAACCCTTCATCCTCACGTAACAGGGCACCGATACCTTCCAGGGAACCACTCATCTGGATATCGAAATCCTCCTTTGAGGTTGGAGCCATGTAATCGCTATGGGGATCATAGGCTCGGGTAACCGCATCGAAGTAGCGATCATAATGGTCCTGCCGAGTCTGCTGGAGTAGGCGGTTTAAAGAGCGATGGATACTTTCGCGGACTTTTTTCACTGCATCTTTCATTTCAGCAGGATGCTTTGCCGGATCAATTAGTTGCGTGATAGCCGGATCTTGTTTCTTTTTTTGATTAAGAATATCGAAATACGCCTCAATCACCTGCATCTTGAGGCCAAGACGCCAACGTTCGCGCAGGGTATCCTTGCTCTCGGAATACTCGATTTTCTTCGGCTCGAGTTCCAGATGCTCCTTGGCGCCAAAATCAAAACCGCGAGCAAGGAGAGGATCAATAAAACCGTCCACCATACGTATCCGGTCATTGAGCACCTCCATTCCGGCATCGGGGAGCACCACGTTGCCGCGACTCAACTCATCATCCACATGGGTGGAAAAGGCGCCGAGCTGTTTAACATCGGTCCGGAGCAAGAACCGTTTACGAGGGTCAAGTTGACGTAAATACAAATCAAAAACTTTTTTTGACAGGTTGTCATCAAGCGCCTCATGGCTAAAGTGCTGCGCCGGTAACTGCTGACTCAAAATCAACGCAATCAGCTCATTGCGCTCGGTATCAAAAATTTCCGGCGGGGCCTTTTTGGCGAGGCACCCGCCGGTGAAAGTGAGCAGTACCAAGGTACTAGCCAAGACAACGCTAATAGAGCGGCGAAACATTCGCTGACAAAGGGCATTCATAGGCGCCGGAGTCCTAAAGGAAGAGGAAGGGAGAGAAGGCTGTGTAGTAGAGAAAACACTCAGGTTTAAAAGGGGCTGACAATTTTATCAGCCTCAGCCATGGTGCTCATGATTTCATGCATGTTGGAGATCTGACCAACCTGGAGCGCAGACTTGAGTTGAAAGAAATCCAGGCAGGTCCCGCACGCTAAGATTTCAACGCCTTGTTCCTGAAGTTGGCGCAAGGCATTAAGTGCTCCTGATTCCGTGGTCACCAGCCTGACGCCAGCGTTGTAGAGGACGATCTTACTCGGCAAGGGTTGTACATCTTTTATGGTCTGCACATAGGTCTGCAGCAGAGCCCAACCCAGCTGATCACTGCCTCGACCCATGGAATCGGAAGAAATCACATAAATCATCTTGGTTGAGGTCGGCAATGCACATTGATAGGCCTGCGGATCGAAAGACTCGGTGCCAACGATTCCACTGGCAACGATGGTCACAACATAGAGATTTTCTTCCTCCCGACTGCAGCTGACCTCATGGCCCTGACTGCGACCGAATCGGGCCACATTGTTTTGCGAGGCCTCATTATCGACCAGCACCTTGATGGCAGATGCTCCGCCAGCCAAGGCATCTTTGGCGCGCAGAACCGGCTTGGGGCATGACAGCCCCTTACAATCAAGAATTTCCGGGTTCATTGGTTCGTCTCCAATGGAGATGGTGCGTGGTCATCGTCCGCGCGGTTTAAAGGATAATTTCCTGCCCCTCACGGGCAAAAAAGAGCTGCATCGGCCCATCGGCAGAGCCAGCGCAATAGGTATCCCCCATGGCATCAAGCTGTTCATCACTGCGTTCCGGATCATGATGAAAAAGGGCCAATTGCTTCACTCCTGCCCTGCGAGCTGCAGCGATGGCATCTTCGATCGGGGAATGTCCCCAACCAACCTTGCCCTTTTCGTATTCGGCCCGAGTATATTGGGCATCATGCACCAACAGATCCGCGCCCTTATAAAAATTCTCGAGGACAAGATTCTGTTCCCGGGCGGCCTCTTCACCTTCAAAAGCCATAAGTTCATCGTAGGAAGGATTACTGGGGTCGGTAATAAAGAGGTTGCGGAAAGGCTCGGTATCATAGGCGGTGCAAAAAACGGCATCACGGAAAGTGAATCGATATCCCAGAGCGGTAATCGGATGGTTGATGATCGCCGTGGAGAGGGTAATGCCATCGCCAAGGTCAATCAGGGGCTCTTCTTTGAGCCGTTTATACTCGATGGTCCCTGCCAATTCACCCATATTGACCGGAAAATAGCGATACTTCATCTGACCGCCGACAACGGCCTCCAATGGCTCGTCCTCATAGGTCACCGGTCCGAACACCTTGATATTTGTCCCAGGGATATAGGCCGGAACAAAAAAAGGGAACCCCATAATATGGTCCCAGTGGGTGTGAGAGAGGTATATTTCGGTTGAGATCGGTCCTTTGGGGAGATCGTTGGCCAGCATGTAATTGGCCAGATCACGGATACCGGAACCGGCATCAATGATAATATGGCGATTGACCTCGGGAAAACGCAGCTCTATGCAGGCGGTGTTCCCGCCATACTTCATGGTTTTGGGTCCGGGACAGGGAATGGATCCTCGCACCCCCCAAAATTTGACCTTGATCATCAGCGCCTCTCCTCTGCATGGAACGGCCTAAAACCGTCTCAAACCTGAAGAAAAATTTCCGCCTTGGTAATTTCGGCATCAACCATTGCCGTCAGCCCGACCACAGTATTCCAATCCAGGCCACACATCTTTAAGAGTGGTTCCAGTTGGGCTTCATCGGGGTAACGATTGCCTGCATAGCCGATATCAAAAAGGCAGACATAAAAATCTGCGAGCGCGACCGTGGCCACCAGATTCTGGTACTTGGGGTCGGCGAGTTGTGGTGAGTGATGATGACAAATGGCATCGGTGATAATGGCATTGAGTTTCCATTTGGAGGCGATCATCTCACCAACCTCCTCGTGGTCAATCTCCATCATCTCCCGTTCGAGTAGATTAAGCGGTTGCGGCTCCTTGATGACCCGGGCAAGCACTTCAGCATACTCGTCACCAAAGGGGACCTTTCCCAAGTCATGCAACAATCCGGCAACAAAAAATTCCTCCCGCTCGGCCAGCGGGATACCTTGCTCAGTGGCCAGGAGTTTCGCCATAACCCCGACGCCAATAGAGTGGGCCCAGAAGTCCTTGATCGGCAGGGATTTAGATTTTTTAGCCTGACCAACGCAACGAATAATGGCAGTGGAAAGGGCAAGGTTCTTTACCGTATTGAGCCCGAGCATGATGATGGCACGGGTTAGCGAGGTGACCTTATTGACCAGCGAATAATAGGCGGAATTGATCAGTTTCAGTACTTGCCCGGTGAGAACAGGATCAAGGGAAATGACTTTATTCAGATCATTGGGCGCGGTGTCGGGGCGGCTACAGATCTCTAACACTTTCCCGACAGTGGTCGAGAGGCTGGGCATCTTATCGACAAAGACACGTATTTTATCCAGTCTAATTTTTCGTTCGTTCATTCAGTTAGGTAGGAGCAGTAGGCATCAACACCGAAAACGTTTAATCGGAGTATAATAAATGAAGCGAAGGGGGAGGTCAAGCAAAGGGGCAGGTTATCAGAGGATTAACAACCGTGTTTCATTAAAAAATTTTTCACAACCTCCTCCATGAGCTCCAACTGGCTTTGCCCGCTCTCGTTGATACGGATCCACAGACAACGCTGAAAGGCCCGATAAATATCTTCAGACACCATCAGCTTTAATTCCACCAACGCTTTACCCTCCTGTGCGTCACTGCCCGGCATGGTAGGCCACCACATCTTCATAGCGCAACCCTTGTCCACCAAAAATATCAAGCGCCGAACCCACAGTGACATCTATACGCCCCTTGCCGCTTTGGCGAATACGCTCAATATCAGCAAGACTTGCGACGCCACCGGCATAGGTCGTGGGTACAGGTACGCAACTGGCAAGCAACTCGAGCAACCTGGTATCAATCCCCATGCATTTACCTTCCACGTCCACCGCATGCACTAAAAATTCATCACAGCAACGGGCCAAGTCTTCAAGGACCTCAGGGCTGACTTTGAGCTCGGTGAATTTCTGCCAGCGGTCGGTGACCACATAATACCCATCCCCACGCCAACGGCAGCTTAAATCAAGCACCAATCGTTGTTTGCCGACTCGCGCCACCAACTGCTGCAACCGGCTATAGTCAAGTCGACCGCCATGAAAAACATGCGAGGTGACAATGACATGCGAGGCCCCTTTGGACAACCACTCGCGAGCATTGACATCGGTAATGCCGCCACCGACCTGCATACCGCCAGGCCAAGCAGCCAGCGCCTCGGTTGCCGCCGCCTCATTGCCCGGGCCAAGCATTATAATATGGCCACCTTGCAGGTTATCGCGCCGATACAGCCCGGCATAGTAGGCCGGAGGCAGTTCCGAGGAAAAATTTGTCCGCAGACTGGATTGATCATCGCCAAGACTTGAACCGACAATCTGTTTCACCCGTCCTTCATGCAGGTCTATACATGGCCGAAACTGCATACATCCCCCTGATAAAAAAAAAGGGCTGCCGACAAACGCCGACAGCCCTGAGAAACCGAAAAGAACGACTTACCGCTCCTTAACCATCATGGTGGTTGGATCCAGAATCAGGCTCTTACCGCCCTCAACCTGCTCACCGCAGTTGCGGATAATATCCAACTGAATATTGGCATTGGACTGCGGTTTGAGCAACACGATCATATCAAAGAGATCATCAATCTCATGGCAGGGTGCAGGCACGCCTGTCGGTGAAATACGATCATCTCCACGATGACAGATGGCTGAAAACCATGCCTGCATGTTCATATTCTCAAGCAGGTTTTTGATATCTTCTAAAGCTTCCCGATCAGTCTTTTCAAAATCAAATCCATCAACGATCAGACAGTTGGGGCGGAAAATATCCTGCAGCACCAGATCATTGAGGCGCTCTTCCAAACGCGAACGGTTGAAGGCAGCGACCTTGAAGGTCATAATCATCCGGTGCTGCGCCACCATATCGATCAGCTCGTGCGGGCGGGTAACACTGTACTCCTGCAGGATCACCTGAAGGATATCATCATACCAACTTTTGGTTTTCTCAATAGATTCACCAATGCTGACATGAATGATCCGCTTGCCACGGAGAATGGCATCCAGGGCAATCTGGACCAGCAGTGCAGTCTTGCCCAGACCAGCGCGGGCCATAACCAGGCCCATCTGATTATTCTCTCGACTCATATTCAGAACCCGCAAAGGGTTCTGTTGTACCAGTGGTTCGTATCCCATAATTCGACCTCTTAACGGTTATATCTCACGTTCATACCAATTCGCGCAAGATCCGATTACGCATCCTTTTTCTGCGCGGCATAGGCTTTGACTAACTCTTCAGCCACACTGCGAGGAACTTGCTTGTAAGTTGCAAATTCCATCGTAAACTCGGCCTTACCCTGGGTCAGGGAACGAAGGGTTGTGGAGTAACCAAACATCTCGGCCAACGGCATTTCTGCCTCGACAACGGTATAGTTGCCCTCTTCAAAGGTACCGATGATAACACCTCGGCGCTGATTGAGGCTGCCCATAACCGAACCCTGGAATTCGGAAGGGCCTTCGACCGCAACCTTCATGATCGGTTCCATGATCACCGGGTTGGCCTTGGCGTATCCTTGACGGAAAGCCCCAACCGAGGCCACCTGGAAAGCAACGTCGGAGGAGTCGACCGCATGGTAGCTACCGTCATTGATGCCCACGCGTACACCGGTAATGGGTGCACCGATAAGAGTACCCTTATTCAAGGATTTCTGGAAGCCCTTGTCGCAGGAGCTGATAAATTCACGGGGGATAACACCACCGACAATCTGGTCGAGGAACTCGTACTCGCCCTCGTCAAACGGCTCAAGGAAACCGGCAACACGACCATACTGACCGGAGCCACCGGTCTGTTTTTTGTGCGTGTAATCGAAGTTCGCACGCTGGGTGATGGTTTCGCGGTAGGCAACCTGGGGCGCACCGACCTCAACCTCAGCCTTGTACTCACGCTTCATGCGCTCAATATAGACCTCAAGGTGGAGCTCACCCATACCCGATATAATAGTCTCGTTGGTTTCGTGGTCCACGAAGGTCTTGAAGGTCGGATCTTCTTTGGTAAAACGGTTGAGCGCCTTGGACATGTTGATCTGGGCCTTGTTATCCACCGGCTTAATTGCCAGAGAGATAACCGGTGCAGGAACATGCATTGAGCTCATGGAAAAATTAACCCCCGGGTTACAGAAGCTATCGCCGGAAGCACAGTCAATGCCGAACAGGGCAACGATATCACCGGAACCGGCACCATCGATCTCTTCCATCTCGTTGGCGTGCATACGAACCAGCCGGCCAACTTTGGATTTTTTCCCGGTACGGGAATTGATGATGGTATCGCCCTTCTGAATAACACCCTGATACGTACGGATGTAGGTCAGCTGACCGTAACGGCCGTCCTCGAGTTTAAAGGCGAGGGCAACAAGCGGATCATCGGGATTATTGCTCACGATGACCTCGGCCTCATCCTCGTCAAGATTGAGGGCGGTATTCTCAACATCGGTGGGGCATGGCAGGTACGCATTGACCGCATCAAGCAGCAGCTGCACACCCTTATTTTTATAGGCAGATCCCATCATAACCGGGGTCAGCTCAAGAGCGAGGGTTCCACGGCGTATAGCTTCATGGATCATGTCCTCTGGAATCTCTGCCTCTTCCAGCATGGCTTCCATCAATTCGTCGGAAAACATGGAAACCGCATCAAGCAGCTCTTCCCGTTTAGCCAGCGCCTCGTCCATCAGCTCTGCAGGAATCTCCTCGATGCGAATAGAATCGCCCTGATCACCATCAAAATAAACGGCTTTCATGGTGACCAGATCAACCATACCTTGGAGGTCGCTCTCCAGACCGATCGGCATCTGGATCATGATAGCATTGAGCTCGAGTTTATCACGGAGCTGCTGGGCGACACGATAGGGATTGGCACCGGTACGGTCGCACTTATTAACAAAGGCGATACGCGGAACCTTGTAACGGGTCATCTGGCGGTTAACGGTGATAGACTGGGACTGCACGCCACCAACCGAACAGAGGATGAGCACCGCACCATCAAGAACCCGGAGTGCCCGCTCTACCTCGATGGTAAAGTCGACATGGCCCGGGGTGTCGATAATGTTAATGTCGTAATCCTTCCAGGAACAGTAGGTTGCAGCGGACTGGATGGTAATGCCGCGCTCCTTCTCCAATTCCATGGAGTCCATAGTTGCACCAACACCATCTTTACCGCGAACCTCATGGATTGCATGAATGCGTTGGGTATAAAACAGAATGCGCTCGGTCAGTGTTGTTTTGCCCGAGTCAATATGGGCACTGATACCGATATTCCGTACTTTGTTCAGATCCTTTTTCATGACGCGTTCCTCAATTACCGCTTGCAAGTCGCTTACTTGGCCGCTCGCGTAGTTATAGCCGTTTTTTCGTCGTTCTTGAATAAAAAAAGGAGTTACAGCAGGCTCTGCAACTCCGTGCGCATTAGGTTAAGGGATGCTGGCTGAAAGGTGGGGGAGTTAGGGAGGAAAATCCTTCACTGCAACATATTACTCGCCCGCAAACCTGTGTGCTCTGCCATGGAAGGGTTTGCCTTGACCGCACTTTGATTAAAGTCGTTTCTAATAACGTAACGGCCCTCCCGAGTCAAGCAATTTTTATGATTTTTTACTGCGATACCCGCCATAGCCCTTTCCTGCCGGACATTTTTCCCACCAATCGAGGTCAAACAATTTTGTCGACCACGCAACACAGCCACACTATTTTGTAACATTTAATCCACAATTTTTTCCTATCGGCCACGCTGACGATGACGAATATGCTGATTTAACGTTACAAATTCCGCCCAAAAAAACTGGCATCGATACTGCTTATGCATTTCCATCAAATAGTTTTGTGGAAAAACGCCCTCTGGCTCTGGACGAAACAAAGAGTAAACCCCAAATAGGAGAGAACGATGTCAAAGAAAAACGTGGAAGAATTGTTGATTGCCGGTGGAGCTGACGAAAAACTGCGCAATAAGTACGACAACCTTAAAACTAAGGAAGAATTTATTGCCTTAGCCAAAGACGATGGTTTTGTCTTTACAGTTGAAGACCTTGATGCCGTTCTCCGTGAATCCGGTGATGCATTTGATTCTTTCGGCAATCCCCCAAAACGGATGATCTGGTGGCAGTGAGCTTCATCTCGCCGACAAAGCGCTTACTCTTTGAAATTGATAGCCTTGTGCACAATCGAAACCCGAGAAGGTACCTCTCGTAAAAATGATGGACTCGTAAAAAGTCGATCACTCCAAGAGATGACTCAACAAAAACGCAGAGAGACAAGGAGCAGTGTTTTTCCCGGCTCGAAGGCATACATGCGCTATGCCGAGTGTCGGGAAAAACGCTGCGACGCAGGAGATCGAAGTTTTGTAACCAATCAGGGGGAGCCCAATAGCTCCGTTTATCAACGGACCTGAAAACGATTGCAGGGTGCCGAAGGTGCAAGGCATTGGCCTGCGCAGCGTAACCTGTACGTAAACAGGCCGATAACACCGCAGATTCGGTGCCCCGCGATCGCTTACGAAGTTTTTACGGCGCCATCATTGATTCCAAGGGGATATCTTTCTACGACAAAGTTGCCCTCCGCGCCAATTCACCCACCCTCTCCTGTATCTCCCGCAGGTCTAAAGTTTGCAGAGCACCCTCCCGGACAACCAAACGCCCGTTGACAATCACCGAACGAACACTGGAACCGCATCCGCTGTACACGAGGAGATGCGAACTATGAAAAGGTTGCAGATGCGGTTGCTGCAGATCAAGAAGAATGATATCGGCCGCAGCCCCAGGTTCAAGACGCCCAAGCCCCGCAGGGAGATTTAAGGCCCCGGAACCGCCGAACGTTGCCATGGCGAGCATTTCGTTTGCCGGCATTGCCGTTGCTTGGCAGGGATTAATCTTGTGAAGCATCGCGGCAAATCCCATTTCCCGAAACAGATCCAGACTGTTTCCCGAGGCCGCCCCATCTGTCCCAATACTCAATCGCAGGCCTTGATCGAGCATCTCCACCAGCGGCGCCTGGCCAGAGGCCAATTTGGCGTTACTTTGGGGGCAGGTGACCACCGCCGCCCCCCTGCGTTTCAGCAGAGCTATATCGTCCTTGTCCACCCAGACACAGTGGACGCAGACAGTCTCGCTATCAAGCACCCCCAAGGCATCCAGATGCGCAACCGGGGTTTGCCCACGCGGTTGGGCTATTTGGGTCTGCTCCGAACTGGTTTCAGCTAAATGGATGAAAAAGGGCACCTGGTATTTTGCAGCAAGTGCTTTGGCCCGTTTGAGGGTGTCGTTCGAACAGCTATAGGGCGCATGGGCAAAGACCGCGGGGCTTACCAGAGGATCACGTCCCTGCCAGTCGGCAAGAAACCGCTCTGCCACTTCAATATTTTTACGCGGATCCTCGACACCAGGTGCGGGGAAATCAATCACCGCCTGGGACGCAATACAACGCAGACCGGCTTCGGTGCAGGCACGGGCAACTGCATCTTCATAAAAATACCCATCAGCAACGGTTGTGGTCCCACTGAGCAGCATCTCGGCAGCCGCAAGTTTACTGCACCAGTACACCATCTCGGGAGAAACCATCTTCGCCTCTGCCGGAAATATATGCTGATGCAGCCAGGTTGTCAGATCTAGGTCATCCGCCAGGCCGCGAAAAAGAGTCATCGGTGCATGGCAGTGACCGTTGACCAACCCGGGCATGGCCAGTTGTCCCTGTCCGTCCACCTCGGTCCCGATGTCTGCCGTCGGACAGTTTTCCATAGGCCCAAGCGCGACGATATGATTGCCGGAAAGAGCAATATAGCCCGAGCCAATCAGAGTATCACTGCCGGGAAGAGCAAGGATGGTACAGTTACGAATCAAGAGATCAATCTTCATAAGGCCTACTTAATGTTGATGGCATCGTAAAAAATTCGATTTACGGTGTGTTTACTGAGCCATCTCTTAGAGTGTGATGGACTTCTTCCGAGCCCATCAAGGTTAACGGACTCGGAAAAGCCATAACGAAAGAATATACTGAAGGTAAATACAGCACGTTACGGAGCTCAAGCCGTCGTCCCCGAAAATTTCTTCGAAAACGACAACTCTCGGAAACAACGATGCGACACAGCAGGTAAAAGTTTTGACGACGCCACCAAGGCACCCTAACGTCACGCCAGCAGCTTTTTCCGAGCACGACATAACTGCTTGCACAAAATCCGCGAGATAGTGTATCACAGAGCACCGGTTTATCCGGAAAAATAAAAAGAATATACCTTAAATACCGGCTGCGGCAAGAAGCTGCTCATGCTCACCCCCGCCGGATCCGATTTGTTACCGTCATTTTCTAGAGGATTACATGGGATTTCGTTGTGGAATAGTCGGCCTGCCCAATGTGGGCAAATCGACCATCTTTAATGCCTTGACCGCTGCTGCTATAGCTGCGGAAAACTACCCGTTTTGTACCATTGAACCCAATGTCGGCATTGTCCCGGTTCCGGATGCCCGGCTCGACAAACTCGCCGAACTGGCAAAAACCCGCAGCAAGATTGCCACCCAGATGGAGTTTGTCGATATCGCCGGTTTGGTCAAAGGTGCCAGCCAGGGTGAAGGTTTGGGCAACCAATTTCTCGGGCATATCCGCCAGGTCGATGCCATCCTCCATGTGGTTCGCTGTTTTGAGGATGACAATATTGTCCACGTCGACGGCTCCATTGATCCTCTGCGGGACATGGAAGTCATCTCCATGGAACTCATCCTGGCCGACCTTGACACCGTGGACCGACGACTCACCAAAAGCCGCAATCAGGCTAAGTCTGGCGACAAAAAAATGATTGCCGAAGCTGCTTTCCTTGAACAATTGCACGCCGCACTCAACCAAGGCAAACCCGCTCGGACAGTTGAAGCCGAAAACGACCAACAGCGGGATCTACTGCGCGATCTCTGCCTGTTGACCACCAAGCCTGTCCTTTTTGTGGCCAATGTCAACGAGAACGACCTGGCCACCGGCAATAAATTTGTCGACCAGCTGGCCAAGGCCGCCGCCGAGGAGTCGGCTTCGATGGTGATGATTGCCGGTGCCATTGAGCAGGAACTGAGCCTGCTTGATGCCGCAGAGCAACAGGAATTTCTTCAGGACATGGGCATGGAAGAACCGGGATTGCATCGCCTGATCAATGCCGGCTACGCCCTGCTGGGCCTGATCACCTATTTCACCGTGGGCGAGAAAGAGACCAGAGCCTGGACAATCAAAAAAGGGACCAAGGGTCCGGGTGCCGCCGGCAAGATCCACTCCGATTTTGAACGCGGCTTTATCCGCGCAGAAGTCATCGCCTATGACGATTATATTACCTGTGGCTCGGAATCTGCTGCTCGCGACAAAGGAGTGATGCGTTCGGAAGGTAAAGAATATGTTGTGGCCGACGGGGATTGTATCCTCTTCCGCTTTAATGTCTGAGAATCGTTTTCTCTTTTCCGTGCAGACGAATTATCCCCCTCAACTCACACCAGGGAGGGTCACCGCATGACTGTGCCGACCAAATCTCTCTTTGTCGATCAGCTGGTGGCTGGCCAACAATTCCAGGACATTTTCTTAGTCTCGAGGAAATCACTGGCTGAAACCAAAGCCGGGAAACCCTATCTTGCCTTGGGCCTAATGGATCGCAGCGGTGAAGTCGAGGCACGGGTCTGGGACAATGCCGACCAGTTTGATTCCCAGGCAGAGGAAGGTAATTTCATTGTCGTCCAGGCCGTGGCCAAACCATTTCGCGATCAAATGCAGCTCGTGATCAACAGCCTGCAGCAGATCCCTGAGTCAGCCATTGACCTTGCCGACTTCCTGCCCACCAGCACCCGCCCCATTGCGGAGATGGCCCGGGAACTGGAAATGGTGATCGACAACATCGGCGATCAACCGTTGCAGCAACTGATGCAGACCATCTTTCAGGGAGAAACTCTGGCCAAGTTTAAGCATGCGCCGGCGGCCAAAAAAATGCATCATGCCTACATCGGCGGCCTGATTGAGCACACCCTCTCCATTGTCGGCATGGCCTACAAGGCGGCCGAGCATTATCCGCTTATCGATCGCGATATGTTGGTGGCGGGCACCCTGCTCCACGATTTGGCAAAAATCGAAGAGTTCGATTTTGCTCGTCCACCCTTTAGCTATACTGACCGGGGACGTTTAGTTGGCCATTTGGTACTGGGGGTGGAGGTCATCCGGCGGGCAGTAGAGCAGGTTCAGGGAATCAGCGCCGAACAGATTGACCGCCTGATCCACATGGTGCTCAGTCACCATGGGCAGTATGCCTATGGCTCGCCGGTATTGCCGATGACCCCGGAAGCCATCCTGCTCAACCAGCTGGACGACATGGATGCTAAAATGAACTATCTCCAAGGGTTGCAGCATAAAATGCAGGGCGGCGACTGGCAGTGGAGTGACTATCAGCGCCACCTGGAACGATATCTCTACCTCCGAGGCACAGAAGCGGGCGAGGCAGAGCAGGACGCTGTGCACTCTCCGTTTCGGCCCTTTGATTTCCACCCGAATGGCGGGGACGACCAGGATTATTCTGCATCGTCTAAGAAGAAGAATATAGTCGATCGCCGACAACAGTCCCTCTTTTAGTCCGTGTCTTTTTCTGAGCTGCTCGGCCAGACTAAGGCCATCACCCTGCTCACCCGTGCGGTTACCAGCGAACGTCTGGCGCACGCCTACCTTTTTGCCGGGCCAGATGGCGTCGGAAAAAATACCGCTGCGCAGGCGCTGGCAGCGGTTCTCCTGTGCCGCGCCCCCAACGGACTCAATCCCTGCGGAACCTGTCCCGGATGCCGCAAGTTCCTCTCCGGCAATCATCCGGATTTACTCCAAATCCGCCCAGAAGGGGCCGCAATCAAGATCGACCAGATTCGGCAGATGAAAAAGGCGCTAACCTTTTCCCCTTTTGAAAGCCGTCAACGCGTGGTACTGATCGAAGATGTCCATACCATGCGAAGGGAGGCGGGCAACAGCTTGCTCAAAGTGCTCGAGGAACCGCCGCCGAATAACCTGCTAATCCTCATCGGTTCAACTGCAGGAGCCCTTCTCGATACCATTATCTCCCGATGCCAGGTCATTCCCTTTGCGCCATTGCCTCTTGAACTGGCGGCGTCAATTATCCTCCGCCACCGGCCGGAACTTGACCAACAAAGTTGCCGTACCCTCGCCGCCTTGGCCGACGGATGCCCCGGACAGGCACTGGCCCTGGAAGCCGAGGGCACGTTACCGCTGTATCGAAAAATCCTTGACGCCTGGATCGATCCCCCGAAAAGCACGGCCGAACGAGTGGAACAAGCACTAGTGCTCGCGGTTGAATTGACCGAAGCCAAGGAAGGGATGGAATCGCTCTTGATGCTGCTGCGGATATTTCTCAAAAATGCCATGGCCGCGCGCACCGATGCGACAGCGCTTCCCTTCCCCACCGAAGTATTGCGGGCAAGAGAACGCTGGAATTTGGTGCGCCTATCTGCTAAGATGGCGGCTATTGATCTGGCGGAACAAGCACTTGCCAGAAACTGTAACCGTGGTTTGACCAGTGAAGTACTGCTTCTTACGCTCTTTGACTTGAGTCCGTGAGTGTCCATTGCCCCCACCATCTGGCAACGGTTGCACCGGAGAGCAAGAAGAAAAAACTGGCTAAGGAAAAACACAGATATACCGGGAATAGTGTTTTTACGACGCCATCATCACGAATCCATCAATATTGGCACAATGCACTCATCCCTCTATCACAAATGCCGGTTTGACTGCAGTCCCCATTGATTTGAAATACCATGACCGACGTCGACAATGAATCACAACCTGCAGAGCAACCACCCATGAGTGATGCAGGGAGCAGCGAGGATATCGCTCTGTATTTTTTCAAAATCCGTTTCCGAAAACAGGGCCAGGAATTCACCGCCGGCACCTTAGAGGCCGATCTGCATCGTGGCGACATCGTCTTGGTGCGCACCGACCATGGCCCGGAACCGGCGATCATAGTGAACCGCACCGCGGGATCTGATGATCCAGCCTTTGAGCGACCTGCCAACTTTCGGATAGAGCGCCGGGCCGACACGGAGGAACAGCAGCTGTACGACCAACTGCCCGCCCAGGAATACAATGCCTACCAGCTCTGCCGCAATCATATCGAACGCCTGCAATTGCCGATGAATCTGGTACGGGTGGAACAATTTTTCAACGGCTCAAAAATTATTTTTTATTTCACCGCAGAAAGTCGGGTTGACTTCAGAGAACTGGTCAAATCCCTGGTCCAAGAATTTCGCACCCGGGTGGAGATGCGCCAGATTGGGGTTCGCCACGAAACCCAGATGACCGGCGGACTCGGTGCCTGCGGGCGTGAGCTCTGCTGCACCTCTTTTCTCAATAAATTCGATTCCGTCTCCATCAAGATGGCCAAGGCCCAGGATCTGCCGCTCAATCCGGCAAAAATTTCCGGCCTTTGCAATCGTTTACTCTGTTGCCTGACCTATGAATACGAGACCTACAAGGTCATGAAAAAAGGGATGCCCCGGGTTGGCCGTCAAATCCAATTCGAGGGCAAGACCTACTTCGTTACCCGCCAGATTCCGCTGCTGGGCAAGATCGCTGCCACCTGTGGGGGTGAAGAACGACTCCTGAGCGAAGATGAATGGCGGGCCGCCGACCCGATCCCCAAAAATATCCCCCGTAAAGGGCCGGGTAAAAAAGGGGGAGGTAAACCACCGAAAATTGATATCTGGGGGATGCCGGAGATACCGGAGCACGAATGATGCCCTCCCCTTCCCTCGCATAAACACAGACCATCGACATGCCTACCTACGTCACCACACCTATTTATTATGTCAATGCCATGCCCCATCTGGGCCATGCCTACACCACCATTGTCACCGACACCTACAGCCGGTTCCGCCGCTTCTGCGGCGATGATGTCCGTTTCCAAACCGGGACCGACGAACATGGGGAAAAAATAGCCGAAGCTGCTGCCAAGGCTGGCGAAACCCCGCGTCAGTATGTTGACCGCATCTCGGCCACCTTTAAGGAAACCTGGCCGATATTGAACATCGAACCGGATTACATCATCCGCACCACCGATGCCGATCATGTGAAAACGGTCCAGGATATCCTGCAAGCGGTCTATGACCGGGGCGATATTTATTTCAGCGAGTATTCGGGTCTCTACTGCAAGGGCTGCGAACGTTTTCTCACTGAAAAGGAGCTGGTTGACGGAAAATGCCCCGACCATCTGGTGGAGCCCAAGGCTATCACCGAGCAAAACTATTTTTTCCGGATGTCGAAATACCAGGAGTGGTTGATCGACCATATCAAGGCCAATCCGGAATTCATCACCCCGGAACGCTATCGCAACGAGGTACTCTCGTTTTTAAGTGAACCGCTCGAGGATCTGTGCATCTCCCGACCGACTTCGCGTCTGACCTGGGGTATCCCCCTGCCCTTTGATACAAACTTTGTTACCTACGTCTGGTTTGATGCCCTGATCAACTACTTGACCGGCATTGGTTACCCCGATGGGCCGGATTTTGAAAAATACTGGGCCGGGGCCGAGCATGTCATCGCCAAAGATATTCTCAAACCCCATGCGATCTACTGGCCGACCATGATACGGGCCCTGGGACTTGAACCCTACAAACGGCTCCATGTCCACGGCTACTGGAACGTCGATGCGACCAAGATGTCCAAGTCTATCGGCAATGTGGTCCGTCCCAAGGAACTGGTTGAAACCTTCGGCGTGGACACGGTTCGCTATTTTGTCTTGCGTGAGATGAGTTTCGGTCTGGATTCTTCGTTCTCAAGCGATGCCATCCTGGCCCGCCACAATGCCGATCTGGCCAATGACCTGGGCAATCTTTTTTCCCGTTCCCTGACCATGATTGATAAATATGCCGAAGGACGAATTCCGGAACGGGAAGTCGCCTCCATGCTCACCCCAGATGACCGGGAACTGATGAGTGCGGTCTCCTCCATGGTGGTGCAGTACCGGGAAAACATGGATGGCTTCCGTTTTCACAAGGCGCTGCAGGCGATCTGGGAAGTTATCAGCCTGTTGAACCGCTACATTGTCGGTAATGCCCCCTGGGAACTGGCCAAAAACCCCCGCCAGACGGACCGGCTGCGCACCGTACTTTACTTCCTGGCCGAATCGCTGTGGAAAATCACCTTGGTCCTTGGCCCGATTATGCCGACCACTGCAGAAAAAATGGCCACAGCACTGGGCATGCAGGCAAGCTATACAGATGCAACCCTTGATCAGGTCCAGGAATGGGGCGATATTCCCGTGGGCACGGTCATTGATCACGTCACCCAACTGTTTCCTCGGGTGGATAAAAAGAAAGAAGAGCAACCAGCGGCAGCAGTTAAGGAAAAAAAGGCCAAGAAAGAAGCAACGCCTTCCCTTGGCGAGGGGTTGATCAGTTTTGATCAGTTTCAAGCGGTTGAGCTGCGGGTCGCGGAAATTGTTGCCGCCGAAAAGGTGGCCAAGTCGGATAGGCTGTTGAAATTGACGGTCAAGGCGCCGGAGGAACGAACCATTGTTGCCGGTATTGCCCTCTACTACTCCCCTGAGGAGCTATTGGGTAAACGGGTGATTATTGTCGCCAACCTCAAACCTGCCAAACTGATGGGCATCCCTTCCCAGGGCATGGTGCTTGCGGCGAAAGAGCAGTTGGCCGACGGCAGTGAAAAACTGGTGGTGACCACGGTGGCGGGTGATATTGCTCCCGGCAGCAAAGTGGCCTGATTTCCTCTTCATTCCTTTTAAAAACTCATTGCGCACATAGGTATCTCAATGTTTATGCTTGGTAATTTCCTCATGGCTATCGCCAAACTGATCAATTTTGCTCTTAGCGCCTATATCTGGATAGTTATCGCGCGAGCAGTGCTTTCCTGGGTTAATCCGGATCCCTACAATCCCATTGTCCGGTTCCTTCACCAGGTGACAGATCCGGTCCTGATGAAAATCCGCCGCTATGTTCCGATCATGGGCGGTCTCGACCTCAGCCCGATGCTCCTGATCCTGGCCATTGTCTTTCTGCAAAGTTTTCTCGTTCCTACCCTGCAGCAATTGGCGATGACCTTGCAGTAAGTTTTTCAAACAGGGCTCTTAATAGTGAAGGGCTGAAAAGAGGTATCGCATGTCCATTCTCGTCACCGGCGGTGCCGGTTTTATCGGCAGTAATTTTGTGCTCGACTGGCTGGCCCAGTCCGATGAACCGGTCATTAACCTCGATAAATTGACCTATGCCGGTAACCTGGAAAGCCTGGCCTCTCTTGACCTGGATTCGCGGCATATTTTTATTCAGGGCGATATCTGTGATCGCGAACTTGTGGACCAGCTATTGCAACAACACCGTCCACGGGCCATTGTCCATTTTGCCGCAGAAAGCCATGTGGACCGCAGCATTCACGGTCCTCGCGATTTCATGCGCACCAACATCGACGGCACGTTTACCCTGCTCGAAGCGGCCCGGCACTTCTGGTCGGCACTCGATGCGAGTGCCAAAACAACATTCCGTTTCCACCACGTCAGTACCGACGAAGTCTATGGTTCGCTGCAGACAGACGAGCCACCCTTTACCGAAACCAGCCTCTATCAACCCAACAGCCCCTATTCGGCCAGCAAGGCGGCAAGTGACCACCTGGTCCGGGCCTGGTATCACACCTATGGATTGCCGGTAACCACCAGCAACTGTTCCAATAATTACGGACCGTATCATTTCCCTGAAAAACTCATTCCCCTGATCATTACCAACGCCCTGGCTGGCAAGCCTTTGCCGATTTACGGCGATGGCCTGCAGATCCGCGACTGGCTTTATGTGCAGGACCACTGCGCGGCCATCCGCCGGGTTCTCGAGGCGGGCCAGGTTGGCGAGGTATATAATATCGGTGGCTGGAACGAGATGGCCAACATTGAGATTGTGCACCAGGTCATTACCCTGCTCGACGAGATGAACCCGGATCCGGCTGGAAGCTATGCACGCCTGATCACCTATGTCACCGATCGTCCCGGACATGACCGTCGTTATGCCATTGATGCCCGTAAAATTGAACAGCAACTCGAATGGCGCCCGGCAGAGACCTTTGCAACTGGTATTCGCAAAACCGTTCACTGGTATCTTAATAATCAAGAGTGGGTCAAACGCATTACTAGCGGCGAATACCGCAACTGGATTGCCCGCCAATATGGAGGTTGCGCATGAAGATATTACTCACCGGGAAAAACGGACAATTGGGCTTTGAACTCCGGCGTGCCATGGCCCCTTTGGGACACATTGTCGCCCTTGATCAAGATGAATGCGATTTGGCAGATCCTGAGGCCATTCGCACCGTAATCCGCGAAATCAAGCCCGACCTCGTCATCAACCCCGCAGCCTACACCGCAGTTGACCGGGCCGAAAACGAACCTGCACTGGCGACGGCAATCAATGCTACAGCACCAATGATCATGGGAGAGGAAGCAGCGAAAATCAACGCCTGGGTTATCCATTACTCCACTGATTATGTTTTTGACGGCACCAGCGCCCGCCCTTACCTCGAAACCGATCCGACCAACCCGCTCAATGTCTATGGACTGACCAAACGGGATGGCGAAGTGGCCTTGCAACAATCTTGCACGAAACATCTTATTTTTCGGACCAGTTGGGTCGTGGGAGCCCATGGCAACAATTTTGCGAAGACCATGCTTCGCCTGGCCTCTGAACGGGAGAGCCTCAGCATTGTTGCCGACCAGTACGGGGCACCGACCTCTGCATCCCTCCTGGCCGACATCACCGCACAAATCGTCGGGCGCGCGCAGCGGGAAGGACTCGAGGCCCTTCCCTTTGGACTTTACAATCTCACCGCTGCCGGGGTCACCTCCTGGCACGGCTATGCCTGTTTCGTGCTGGAACAGGCGCGCAAGGCTGGCGTTTCCTTACAGGTACAACCGGAGATGGTCAAGGCCATAACCACTAGCGAATACCCTCTTCCCGCCAAACGGCCGGAAAACTCCCAACTAGACTCTTCCCTGTTTCGATCGACCTTTGGCCTTGAACTTCCTGATTGGCAGGATGGAATACACCATATTCTTCAGCAGATCCTCTAACTATGCAGACACGAAAAGGCATCATCCTCGCTGGCGGTTCGGGTACCCGGCTCTATCCGGTTACCCAAGCAATTTCCAAGCAGCTCCTCCCGGTTTACGATAAACCGATGGTTTACTACCCGCTGTCCACACTGATGTTGGCAGGCATAAGGGAAATCATGCTCATCTCCACCCCGGAGGATACGCCCCGGTTCCAGGCGTTGCTGGGCGATGGAAGCCAATGGGGACTCCAACTCAGCTATGCGGTACAGCCTTCTCCTGGCGGCCTGGCGCAGGCCTTTCTTATTGGCAAAGAATTCCTCAATGGCGCCCCATCGGCCCTGGTTTTAGGTGACAACGTATTCTATGGCCATGATTTCCATCGCCTTTTGCATCATGCGCAAAATCAGGAACAGGGAGCCACAGTTTTTGTCTATCATGTTCAGGATCCCCAGCGTTACGGGGTGGCTGAATTCGATCCATCCGGCACCGTTGTCTCCCTGGAAGAAAAACCGACCCGACCAAAATCCAACTATGCGATTACCGGGCTTTATTTTTATGATAGCCAAGCTCCAGAATTGGCAAAAGCCTTAACCCCATCTCCCCGTGGCGAGTTGGAAATCACCGATTTGAACCGCTGTTACCTTGAACAGGGCCAGCTCCAGGTTGAAATCATGGGGCGCGGTTATGCCTGGCTCGATACCGGCACCCACGCATCGCTTTTAGATGCCGGTCAATTCATTGCCACCCTTGAGCAGCGTCAGGGACTCAAAGTAGCCTGCCCGGAAGAAATTGCCTTTCGCCAACAATGGATTGATGCGGAGCAACTCAAGCGATTGGCGCAGCCGCTTTTGAAAAGCGGATACGGCGAATATCTTTTAAAAATTCTGCAGCAAAAGGTTTATTGATGCAAGCAACACCACTCGCAATTCCTCAAGTAGTTCTTATCGAACCCAAAGTTTTTGGCGATGCACGAGGCTTTTTTTTTGAAAGCTTTAATCAACAGCAATTTAATGAGGCAATTGGTTGCGAGGTCACCTTTGTCCAGGATAACCATTCACGTTCAGGGCAAAACGTGCTCCGAGGGCTGCACTACCAGATACAACAACCGCAGGGAAAACTGGTGCGAGTCGTTCAAGGCGAGGTTTTTGATGTGGCGGTTGATATTCGCCAAAAATCACCTACCTTCGGCAAATGGGTTGGCGAGCATTTAACGGCTGAAAACAAACGGCAACTCTGGATCCCTGAAGGGTTTGCCCACGGTTTTGTCGTACTCAGCAAATCGGCTGAATTTCTCTACAAAACCACCGACTATTATGCCCCCCAGTTTGAACGGACGATCCTCTGGAACGACCCATCGTTGGCAATCCAATGGCCGGTAAAAGATTCGCCAATCCTGTCTGCAAAAGATAACGAAGGAACACCGTTCCAACAGGCTGAGCTTTTTGCTTAATCAATGGATCTCCCCTGCCTTGATCAACATGCCGACGGTTCAATAACCCTCCGTCTGCATGTCCAACCCAGGGCATCTGCAAATAGCCTGGCAGGACTTCAGGGTGACCTATTGAAACTGCGTCTGACCACGCCTCCGGTCGACGGCAAGGCGAACAAGGCCGTAATTGCCTACCTAGCAAAGCTCTTTCACTTGCCGAAATCTGCCATCACCCTGAAAAGTGGGCACCAGAGCCGAAGTAAGACCATGGTCATTACCGGGCTTACGCTCCAAGACGTACAGGCTATTCTTTTGCGCCATCTCGTCTAGGCCTGTTGTGTTGCACAACCCCTACCCAAGAAAAACGATATGAAAAAGATGATTCTGGCCAACTGGAAGGCCAACCTTTCTCCGGACCGGGCAATGCTGTGGCTTGAGACCTTTAGGCAGGTCTACAAACCCCGCCTGGATTTGGAAGTCATTCTGGCGGTGCCGGTATTTTATTTGGAACGTGTCGCCCAACAAACCAGCCGGTTGCCCGGCCTGGCGCTGGCAGCCCAAAACGTCTCCTCCTATCCCCAAGGAAGTTATACCGGAGCGACCCCGGCAGCCTGGTTACGAAGCGTGGCCACCTATACCTTGATTGGGCACCGCGAACGTCGCCGCTATTTTCACGAAACCGTGCAGGATGTGGCTCGACAGACCTATGAATCGTTGAACGAGGATCTACAGCCCATTGTCTGTATTGACCATGACCTGCTGATTCCCCAGACGGCTGCTATGGCGGCCGAAGAACTGGAAAAGATCATCTGGGCCTACACACCCGACACACCAAGAACCTTTGAGATGGCACGAAGCACGGGAGACATCGCCGAATTTTTGCCCAAAATCGCCCAAAAAACAGATAATAGGCCGGTACTTTATGGGGGAGGAGTAACCATCGACAATGGTGGAACATTGTGGCAGGTTCCCGGACTCAGCGGGCTTATGCTGGGCAAAGGCAGCCTGGATGGCGCCGCCTTTGCAACAATGATCAACCGTTTATGACTGGAATTTCTGCAAGGTACGATGCCTCTGCAAATTTAAACGCAGCGTAAACAAACTGCCGCCTGCGGGCATGAAACGCTCTCCCGGAGGTAAAACCGGGGGGAAGTCCTTGTCAGCCCAAAAAAATCTGGGAAAGATAACCTAAACTTTCGTTCAGAATGACAACGACGTGTTATCTCGTACCCACGCTCTGCGTGGATACGTAAAAGGGACGCTCACGCGTCACAAAGGTGATGGCTAAATGGCTACAGGAAACAGCCATATCGGACAATTCTCTGCCTGATTCGGATATTAAATAAGAAACAGACGCAGGAGCGTCCGGGATGCATTCCCACGCTGAGCGTAGAAACGAGATAACGGTCCTTCCCGTCAACGCCCCATAAGCCCCGCCTTTTCCCCTCTTACATCGACAGCAGACGACGAATGCGCTCTTCCATGGGGGGATGAGTGGAAAACAACGAGGCTATTGATCCGCCGCTGAGCGGGTTGACGATATACATCTGCGCCGAAGCCGGATTCACGTTCATCGGACGTTGTGCATTATAATTGGCCAATTTATTCAACGCACTGGCCAACGACTTAGGATGGCCACAAATTTCCGCTCCGGTGGCATCAGCGATATATTCACGGCTGCGGGAAATGGCCATCTGAATGAGGGTTGCAGCAAGCGGGGCAACAATCATCGTAACCAGCATCACCAGCGGATTGCTCCCCCCCTCTTCATCATCGCCTCTGGTTCCACCAAAGAGCATTGACCATTGCGCCATGCTCGCGAGATACGAGATGGCACCTGCCATCACCGCCGCTATTGAACCAATAAGGATATCGCGGTTCTTGATATGCCCAAGCTCATGGGCAATGACCCCTTCCAACTCGTAGCGATCAAGTACCTGAAGAATACCGGTGGTTACGGCAACGGCCGCATGCTCCGGATCACGCCCGGTGGCAAAGGCGTTGGGAGTGGGGTCATCCACTACATAGACCTTAGGCTTGGGGATACCCGCACGCCCTGCCAGATTGCCCACCAACGCGTGCAGGTCCGGCGCTTCACTGAGCGACACCTCTCGTGCCCGGTTCATGGCCAAGGCCATCTTGTCTGAGTTCCAGTAGGCAAAAAAATTCAAGCCTACAGCCAAAACCAGGGCAATGGTCATTCCCTGGCGTCCGCCCATTGCCTCACCGGCGATCATGAAAAGCGCTGTCAAAGCCGCCATAAGCATGAAAGTCTTTATTGTGTTCATGGTTTTCTCGTTTTTCTGTTCTGTTGGGGTTGCGCCATCAGGATCGCAATATATTGATTTGCTGTAAAAATACACTATTCTCGGCCCTACGCTCTGCGTGGGGACTTAACCGGGACGCTCAAGCGTCACAAAACTAGCGAAAGAAATACCAGAAATAGCCGTATCGGAAATTCATGGGGGCCCTGTTCAATTCTTACATTTATTAAAACGAACGCAGAGCGTTTTCGGATGCGTTCCCACGCTGAACAAGAGAAGTCCACGTCGTCATGCATTCAGGTACAAGTTAAGTCGACCGCAGGCACAGTCAAGAAAGGGGAGCCGCCAAAGCAGACTCCCCCTATAAAAAAAACGCAATTGCCTGGTTTATTCAAATAACGCGCTCACCATACACAGGTCTCTGACATATCAATCCACCGGCGCGAATGGCATCACCGTTTTCATCGAAATTTGCATACAATTCGCCATATTCAATTCAGTCTGCAGCAAGATGCCTTCTACCGACAGAGGGATTCTATGCATTTAAGCCATCATCTTCAATATGGCTTTCACCAAATTATCGGCACCTTCTCCGATCTGATCGACTCGGGAATTCAGCATATAGCAGGGGGTGGTAACAATTTTATTTTCCTGATCAACAGCAATTTCCCCCTGCATGGTGGGTTGATGCACCGCACCCATGGCAACTACATTGTCGGCTGTGCCCGAATCTTGGCCAATGGTCAATGTACCTTTACCTAGCACCTTCGCAAGGATGACCGGAGCAATACAAAGCGCTCCAATAGGCTTCCCAGCCTTATGCATGGCTTTGATGGCATTGGTTACGTCATTGTTGACCGTACACTTTGCCCCATCAAAAGCATAGCTGCTCAAATTCTTGGCCGCACCAAATCCACCGGGAATGATGAGCGCGTCGACTGAATCCGGATTAAAGGTTGCCAGTGCGCCAATTTTTCCTCGAGCAATTCGCGAGGATTCGATCAGTACGTTGCGCTGCTCATTCATCTCCTGGCCGGTGATGTGATTGAGCACATGGTGTTGTTTAATATCAGGAGCATAGCACTGAAATTCCGCCCCGTTTTTATGAATGGCCCAAAGAGTCAGGGTTGCCTCGTGGATTTCTGCCCCGTCTTGATGACCGCACCCGGAGAGAATCACGGCAATATTTTTTTTCTGCATACTGTCCTCCATTAAAGAAGGTCTATAAGAAGCCAGTCCTGAAAATGGACAGGCGCAATTTTACCCATTCAGCGAATAGATCCCCGTCAGATTACGATATCTTTCTGCACAATCTAAACCGTATCCGACCAGGAAGCCGCGATCAAGTGCAAAGCCGACATAATCCACCGTCACTGGCACGACCCGCCGCTCTGATTTATCAACGAGCGAACAAATTTTTACCGAGTTGGCCGAACTTTTTTGAAAATGTTTTTGGAGCCAGGCCATCGTTGTTCCGGTATCGACGATGTCTTCGACGAGAAGCACCTCCTTACCCTGCAGATCAAGCCGAGGCGCCATGAGCAAACGAATGGAACCCGAAGACTCGGTTGAATCGCCATAACTGGCGACTCGGATAAAATCGATTTCTAAATCGAGTTCAATGGAGCGGCAAAGATCGGCGGCAAAGATAAAGGCACCATTTAAGACCCCAAGCAACACCAACTGCTTGCCTTGATAATCAGAAGTAATCGCTCGTCCGATTTCCGCGATACGTTCGCGTAACTGAACGGGGTTTACAAGTACTGTTTTCGATTCAACGGGATGTTGTTGCATGCAGCGTTCTCCGCTTGTTATTCTCCTTGCCATTTCTTTAGGGTGGCCGCAGCCGCTTCTTTTTCCGCAAAGGGTTGCTTCTGCCCTAATACCTTTTCCATCTCGCTCATGGCCTCCTGCTTTTTGCCCTCTCCATAGAGCGCCAAGGCTAAATGATAACGGAGAACAGGCATGTTTTCGTCTATTTCCACAGCCTGCACAAATTCATTTCTGGCCAGGCTGAATGAGCCGCGTTTGTAATGTACCCAACCCAATGTATCGATAATGTGCACATCGTCCGCTTTCTGTTGCTTGGCAACCATGGCCAGCCGGAGCGCTTCCCCAAGATCGGGATCCTTACTTTCCGCAATCATCCATGCAAGATTGTTTGCCGCCGGCGCAAACTCGGGGTTGATCTCCAACGCTTTCTGGTACGCCTCCTGCGCTAGGTCACTCTTGCCGGTTTGTTCGTAAATACTGCCAAGACCCATGTAGGCGCCAAGAGCCTTGGGCTGTTTAACCAGTAAATCTTTGTATTCCGTAATAGCCTGATCGGTTTTGCCCTGGCGAGTGAGGATCATGGCACTCATGGCATAAGGCTGAGGATTGTTCGGATCAAGCTCCTGCGCTTTGTTATACAGGGCAAGGGCATCGTTTGGCTTTTTATCGCCAAGGTAAAGATTGGCTAAAATGATGTGCAGGCCACCACTCTTAGGCGCTTTCTCAATCTGGGCCATGGTCATTTTGACCAAATCACTTAAAGGTACCCCTTCCTTCTGTTTGATCTGCAACAGGAAGGTGAAGGCTTTGGCATTGTCAGGTTGAAGGGTTAACAATTTTTCAAAAGTTTGTTGTGCCTTTTCCTGCTGTTTCAACGCCAGATAGGTAAGGCCGAGACTTCCCAACACCTCGACATTTTCAGGCACTTTTGCGTGTAATTCACTGAGCATCTTTTCAGCGGTCTCGTAATCCTTTGAAAAGAGCACGGATTTAGCCAAGGTAAGTGCCGCCTGGAAATCACGAGGATTAAGTTTAAGAGCCGTCGCGGCTTCCTTTTTCGCTGTTTCAAATTCGCCTTCTTGCAAAGAGAGGAGGCCGAGCAGGGAATGCGCCTTGGCAAAACCTGGGCTGAATTTAATGGCGTCTATAAGTGCTTCCTTAGCGAGCTTGAAATCCTTCAAATTACTGTGGGCAACAGCTTTGACGAAAAAAAGTTCGCCCCATTTGGGATAATCACCAAGCAGGCGAGTAACGATATCCAGTGCCTCCTGATTTTTACCGTCTTTAAGGAGGAACTTAGCCTGCACCAATTTTGCTTGTGCATTTTTATCGTTTTTGGCGAGGAGTTTGTCTAAAGCAGCTTTAGAGAGGTCGAACTTGCCAAAATCAAAATAAAAATTGGCCATGTGCGCCTCGACCTCTTCTGGCGCCTCCGCTGTCTTTACCGCTTCCAGATAAATTTGCTCCGCTTTGGCAAATTTGCCGTTTTTTGCGTAAAAATCTGCAATCGCCATTTTCAGCTTGGTGTTTTTGGGATCAACCTCCAACGCCTTGGTGAAATGCTGTTCCGCAGCCTCTACATTTTTTTCCAGCAGGTCAAGCGAGGCCATCTGCAGGTAAGGTTGAGAAGAATCCGGGAAAGCCTTGGCCATTTTCCCTAGAAGATCCTTGGCTTTGCTATTTTCCTTCGTCTCTGCATAGAAACCAACCAGGGTCGCATAGTTGCTTAGTTTGTTCCCATCCAACTCAAGGGCTTTCTGCAGGGCGATTTCTGCTGCCGGAAATTTTTTATCTGCTGCTAAAATACGTCCTTTTATAGAGTAAAGACGATCTTCATCAGGACTGCCGGCAATGGCCTTATCAATTGCGGTTAAAGCCTTATCGGGATGGCCATCGATTAGCTCGATATTGGCAAGTAAAGCCAATGCATCCTTGTTATTAGGGGCTTGCGCCAAAACATCTTCGATATTTTTCCGGGCATCATCCTTCTTTTTTGCCAAAAGATAAAATTCAGCGGTCTTCGTTTTTGCATCCAAATTTTTAGGATCCAATGTTGCAGCACGTTCCAATTCGCCAAATGCCAGCCTCACTTCACCTGTTTTCAAGTAAAGCAATCCAAGTTGATAGCGAGCATCGGCATATTTAGGATCAGCCTGGATGGCGTTGCGCAGTTCGATAATGGCCTCTTTTTCTTTATGCTGCTCCATGTAGGCCATGGCCTTTTTATAATACTCCTCTTTGTTCTTGCCGGAATCCGAGCACCCGGACGTCAATAGCATGAGAAGAAGAGGAAAAAAAAGAACGGCAAAAAATGGAGATTTTCTTACGTGCATAATTGCTCCAAAAGGGGGTTAGAGGTACAGTATTATGCGAATCTTAATGGACTGGTAAAAATCCGAGAAACGAAAACTGGCCATCATAAAGACAAAAAATTAATAAGCGAGAAACGTCGTTCACGGGGCTTTTTACGAGAACGACAATCTTGATGGCGTCGTAAAAACTTCGACCTACTGCGTCGCAGCATTTTTCCCGACGCTCGGCATACCTTATGTATGCCTTCGGGCCGGTAAAAATCCGAAAAACGAAAGCTGGCCATCATAAAATCAGAGCCCTAGAAGTTAGGTATCGTAAATACAGCATGTTACAGAGAACGAAACGTCGAGCTCAAGATTTCTCACGAAAATAGCAACGAGAATGTAAGTAATACGCCCCAAAGAGATTCCTCGATTGAGAATCGAAAATAACGGTAAGCGTTAGTTACCATATTTCATTATAACAGAGCGGAAAAAACGTAGACTATACATTTTTACTTTGAACTATTGTTTTTATGTATGTAGCATAATTTGTCAAATTATTTATACTTTTGAGATATCTGGTGAGGAGCGCATGAAAAATTTATTCCTGGTTGTTAAGGCAATTATTTGTTTTGGACTCAGCTTATGCATGCTTGCCGTTTCATGGGCAGCGGAATCCAGCGGAGAGGGTACGGTTTCTAACGAACTCAAGCAAAAGTATCGCCAAGAAATACTGGGGAAGCAGGGCTCATCCCCAGCCGATAAAGAGTATATCATCGGTTATCGCGATATGCTCTACCTGGAAGTTTACGGTGAGGGGTCCATGGCCATTGGACCTGCAACGCCCGCATCAGCAGGTTCCACCATGGACGCAACCGGCACCCAAGCCGCCCAAGAGGGCATTCGGGGTCGCGGCACGGGCTCGGAAGTGGGCATGGATGGGCGCGTTTCCCTGCGTCATCTGGGTGATGTTTATGTGGTTGGCATGACGCTCAGCCAATTAGCCGACTACCTGAAGAAACTCTACAGCACCATTTACGACGACCCCACAATTATCACGACTCTCCTGCAAAGTAACAGTCGACAATACACGGTGATGGGACAAGTTAAGGCACCTGGGCTCTTTCACCTTGATTTCCCCACAACCATTGTCAAGGCGATTGCTAAAGCCGGCGGCTTTACCGAATGGAGCAATTCAGAAGTGACTGTTATCCGTCAGGGAAACGATTTGATAGTTGAGAAAGGCAAAGAAGCGCCAAAGAAAAAAGTCGAAAAATTCACCTTTGATTACGACGATTTCCTGGATGGGAAGCTCACCGATAAGAACATCTTGCTCGAGCCGGGAGATGTCGTTGTTGTTCACTGAAAGAGTGCTCATCATGCAACCTTTTCATCGACTGCTGCCTTCAACAACGCTTGCCCTCTGCCTTGTTGCTTCGCTGTCTAATCCAGCGGAGGCACGCCAAACGAGCGTAACTGGTTCCATTGGAACTGGAATGGATATTCGTGATCGGTCCTACGATCAAACGCAATCTGGAAACAACAATAACGACCAGCAAAAGATATTCATTAGCCCGACCATCACTCTTAGTTCGCTGGGTGTGTATGACTCCATCAGCCTGCAGTACACGCCTAGTTTCAATTACGATTTTGTCGACAATAATAATTCTGTTGACCACTCTTTGAGTTTCAATGGGAAACGCCTGTTGACCTCTCGTTGGTCTGTATCTCTTACCGATAATTATACTCTTTCCGATGATCCGGATACGTCATCGAGCTACACAACCACAGACTCAGAATCAAACAGTTCCAATGGTTCTAGCGATACGACCTCGCAAGACACTCTTTCCCAAGACAACTTTGGCAGTAAATATTGGACCAATGCCGCGAGCATTCGTTCTTCGTATGCGCTTTTTGAAAAAACCAGCCTGAGTGGCGGTTACACGTATTCGGTTTTGCGCAATGACGGGAGCCAAGGCAGCGGCAATGACGCCTACAACGAGTATGATAAACACGCGTTCTTCACCAACCTCAGCCACGGAATCAATGCGTATTGGCGTACGAATCTTGGCCTGAATTACACCCGCGGCCTTTACGACCAGCCACCTGCCGCATCCACCACGGCCTCGTCAAACCCCAACCTTGACCAATACGGACTTAACTTCGGGGTCGATTACATTCAATCCGTCCAGGATTTTTTCCCGTTTCAGTACAATCTCTCAGAAACGCAATACGACGGAGACACCCGCAACGATACCCAATCGCAGAATTGGTCTATTGGCTGGAATCACTCGTTTGATCCGCAAACGAGCTTTTCCATTGGCGGTGGCCCTTCTTATGTCAAAACTGAAGGACTGGATGGTACATGGGGTTATAATGCCTACCTTACTCTTACTAAACAATTCCAACACGCAACCTGCTCTCTGCAACTGGATAAGCGTTACGAAACCAACAATTTCAGTGGCACGGATGATTCTGGACTGAGCGACACCTATAATGCCCGGGCACGTGTTGCCTACCAGTACACAAAAGATTTGGGCATAGATTTTTTTGGCAGGTACAGCAAACAGTCGCAAATTGATCCCCAAGGGATTTACCTTAGTGTCGTCAATGGAGCTGTCACGGAAACACAGACCGGTGACAATACCTATGATACAAACATCTACGAAACCGGCGTGGGACTTCGCTACGCATTCGGTCGTTGGTATACGGCAGGATTAAAATATTCCTACTATGTGTCCGACGGCCAATTGGATGGTGACCAGTACGACGAACACCGGATTCTCTTCAGCATAAGCGCAACTAAAGAGTTATGGCGCTGGTAACGCCTCAGCTTCCAACACGAGAAAGGCAAAATAGAATATAAGTCAGGCGGATTCAACTCTGAAGTGCAACTTTTGTGAGAGGATTTAAGTGGCGAGTTGCGTTAAGATCGAAGCCACTTAAGCGATCAAGTAAAAGGAGCATTGATAAAGCCCTATATGCAACTCGCCAGTGAGCAACGAGACCAGATCTACGGATTGAAACAAGCTGGTTTGGATCAAAGCCAGATCGCCACTAATGAAACCGCCCGAGAGCGCCATGCAACAAATCAGAACATATATTTTATCCATCCTGGTGGGAGCCCTTTTTGTTGCTGGCTATTATCCCGCTTTTGTCGGCCTGGCCCGCAAATGGTCAGCCTCGGAGGACTACACCCACGCCTTTTTCATCGTGCCGATTATACTCTATATGATCTGGCTGAAGCGTGACGTGCTGACAAAAGGCGATGGGAATGTCGCCCTCGGCCTGCCGCTGGTCATTTGTTCCATCCTGCTCTACCTTCTGGCCCTGCAGCTGCAAATTCCGACCATCATGTTTATTGCCACAGTATTAACGATGGTCAGCACTCTTGTTTATTTCGCCGGTTTTCGTATCCTGAAGGAAATGGCAATACCCATTGTGCTGCTTTTTATGATCATACCTATTCCAAACCAGTTGCTGTCCATGGTCACCGCAACGCTACAGCTCAAAGTATCCCAAGTGAGCGAAACAGTTGTGCAGCTGTTTTCGATTCCCCTGTTCAGAGAGGGCAATGTTCTGCATATTCCCGACAAAACTTTTCAGGTGGTAGAGGCCTGCAGCGGCATTCGTTCGCTGATTTCTCTGACAACCCTGAGCCTTATATTCGGCTACTTCACCCTTAATAAATGGCAGTCAGTTGGTCTGCTGTTGCTATTCAGTATTCCTGTGGCGATTTTTATCAATATTGCCAGGGTCATCAGCTTGGTCATCGTCTACTATTTTCTCAAAATTGACCTCTCCATGGGAACGGCTCATACCGTTGCGGGAATAGTGCTATTTCTTTTGGGGCTGTTTTTTGTATTTTTATTTCAGAGGATATTGGAATCTTGGGAAGCAAAAAAGAAACACAAGCAATCATTCTGATAGTGCTCCTGGCTATCACTGGCTTTCTGGTGTACAGGACAGCGGATTCGCTACCGGTGACCAAAAGCCGTGATTTAAAAACAGTGTTCGGGCCGGTTGCCGGGTACGAAATTTCGTATCGGAGTCCGCTGGAAGAACAAGTGTATCGGTTCCTCGATCTGGACGACTATACCTCGATCGGTTACGAGAAAGACCATGCTCCTGTCGGCCTGTACATCGGCTATTATTTTACTCCGGACAAGGTACCCGCCGCACATTCTCCCCTTGTCTGCTTCCCAGGTCAAGGATGGATTATTGATCAGCCCGTGATGCGTCGTCTTGAGGTGGGGGGGCATACCATTCACTACGCTGAAATGGTAGCGCGTCTTGATGACAGGAAAGAACTCATCCTGTACTGGTATCAGGCCGGCGAGAGCACCGCCCCTGAAGTGTACAAGAATAAAATGAATGCGATGATCAACAAATTTACCGGCAAGAGCCAGGAACATGCTTTTGTGCGCGTGTCAGTGCCCTTCAATAACATCACCATTGAACAAGCCAGAGTAACAGGCCAGAGCTTCATCGAAGCATTCTACCCGATGTTCTTATCCTATATTAATGACAAGAGCAGTCCGGCGCGGAACTAATCCCATGCGAAAGCACTTAGGGTATTGGAAAATACTAAATTACCGTTTATGATGTTTTCATACTGCAAAAGAGGAGGAGTGAGTATGAAGACATCGACTTTGGTTCGGAATGGAGTATCGCCAGAACTGGTGGGCTTGATTT
>JAQUEZ010000064.1 GCA_028684915.1 Desulfobulbus sp. | reverse complement strand
CAGAATTCGCCCCGGTGGATATCAAGCTCAGGTACCCGCAGCGTGAAGGAAACGCCCCCCTTGCTGCGGGTTTTCACCACATCACGAAGTGTATATACCGCTGTTCCCATAAAAATTACGGCAACAGCTCCAGGCTGATCGGATAGACATACTCGCTGGGATCATCGCTCTTGTTGAGTTGTACCCAGCCTTCGGGGCCGTCATGAATGGTCTCATAGGCCATGATTCGTGCCTCAAGGTCAGCAAGAAACATATCCTGCTCGTCCACCGACCAACTGTTCCATAACTCGTTGGTCATATCCATGATCCGGCTTTTGTAGGGGAGCCCAACCAAAAATTCGGGTACCAAACCACTTTTAGCTAGGGATTTTGATCGTTTGATCATCTCCGGATCGCGAGCGGTGGTGGCAGCGGCTGCCTGCAGGGAGGCGAAAAAGTCTTCGCCGCTGATCTGCCCTTTACGGCCGGCAGCAAGGATGGTTTTCAGAGTTTCCCGCAGAGAATCGAGCTGCTGTTTGTTGATCAACAACCGTACCTCAAGGGACTGAATATCGGTGGTCAACAGATCCTTGTCAGTGACCCAGGCCACAACATCGCGCGGCGCCTGGGCCCCGGCCTGGGAGCCGATCCACTGGACAAAGGCTGCCTTGAGGGCCGCATCGGCTTTGCTCTGCCCACCTTTTTTTGGAGTGGTATTTGCGGCGGCGGTTGTCGGTTGTGGTGCTTCAAACAAATCCAAGTTAACACTGTTTTGTGCAGCAGCTGGAGCTGTGGACTGGGCCGGTACATCAAAATCCGAGCCCTTGGCCGTTGGCGCTGCGGCTGCCGCAGAGGGGGCGGCCGCGAGAGCCTTGTTCTTCTCCAGGTAGACCTTTTCCATCAAACCAATAATCGAATCGGTCACCCCCTTGGTCACCTGTTCAAACCCAGCCAGATCCTCGGAAGAGGTGGCATAATAGGTTGGGCCGCCTTTTGCTCCCGGATTGGTGCTCAGGGTTCGGAACTGCTCTTCAGCGGTGGCAAGGTACTGTTCAGCCTTGGGATCTTTGATGTGAATGGCAATGAGGGTGATGTTACGATCATCGGCAATCGCCCGCAGGGTAGACTGGCTCTGTCCGGAGGCATTCCACTTGTGACCGGTTTCATGGGCCGGGGCGTCACCAACCAGGATCACGAAACGGATCGCATTCGGGGTCCAGGCTGTCTCATCCACTGCCCCGTTGATCCCGGAAAAGACGTCTTCAGCATAGCCCTGGGACCCGGCGGTGGTAACATCCACGGTTTTCAAGCTGGAGACAAACTGATCAATACTCTGCAACTGCGGGGTATAATTTTTGACGTTATAGCCAATATCCGGGATCGACATGGAGTCGCGATAGCCCCAGACACCAAACTTGACCGCCTTGGCCAAATCGGCATTGGCAGAAATTCGTTTGGAGGCTTCCTCCACAACTTTGAGGGTCTGAGTGATATAGGGCATCATCGAGTTGGTGGTATCCATAACCCAGACAATATCCACCCCCAGTTTTTCCAGGGTTGCTGCACTGACGCTACTGCTGTCCTGCACTGCCTCTTGGAGATACGCTTTATTTTTGCGGATGTCGGAGCTCGTTCTGGCGTCTGCCTCTTCACCGGTTACAGCAGCCAGCTTCAAGAGACGTGCCTCGCGGTTATCGAGCTCTATTTCATCGAACTGAAGAATCGGCAGCAGATAGAACTCCTTGGTAATATCCACGGCTTTCTTGGGTTCAACAGTAACAATAGGAAAATCCTGGGGCACATCGCCCATGGCTATATCGATGTAGTATTTTTCCACAGCTTCTTTGCGCTGCTCCGGCCCCAGGGCGGTCACCTTTTCAAGCTCCGCCTTTTTATCAAACATCAGCACCGGATAACGGCCCTCAGGATGCGTATAGGAAAGGCACATGGTCTGTTTCCACTCAAAAACATCATCCGAGGACATCCACCCCAGCACCGTGCCCCGATTATCGGAGCCAACTTCGTACCAGACCTGTTCGTCCAGATCGCTGGCTGTGCCTTTTTTGCTGTAGACAAAATAGCTCTGAAAGGCAGGCACATTTTCGGCAACCGTGCCGCTGTTGACATCCGGGGCCTTGTACACCTTGGAAAAGGCTCGGGACAAGACCCGCAGCGGCAAAGACTCCTTGCCCTCGATCTTGAGCGGATTTCGTTTTTCCTGGGCAGCATTCGTCTCCGACCAGGCTGAAACGGCCACCATCAATGCGGCCGATATCAGCAGGCACAATGCCCGACCAACGGTTAATGTTCGCATGAATTTCCCTCCTAATTCAGTTCGCTGTGACCTGCAAAAACTTGAGCAGGCTCTTCATTTCCTTACTGTTTGTCAAATCTGCCTCCACCAATTGCCGGGGTAAAATCCGCTCCGGATTGAGCCCACGGCCATGATAGCTGCTCCTATCAGGGGCCAGAATCTCGGCATAGGTCAGACGCAGGGCAGAGCCATCGGCCAGGGGGAGAAAGCGTTGGGCAAGCCCCTTACCGTAACTGGTTTCGCCGGCCGAAGTGCCCCGACGGCCCGCTCTCAGGGCAAGAATAAAGGCTTCGGCTGCACTGGCGGTCGCCCCATCCTGTAACACCACCACGGAATTATGCAGCAAAGCTGGCTGCTCAGCAGTAATAACCCGTTCACCCTCGCGATCACGCAGGCGAAAAAGAACACGCCCCTGTTCGACAAAAAAATCAGCACAGGTCCGCGCATCAATCAGGCTTCCGCCCTGGTTGCCGCGCAGGTCAAGGAGCACCAGTTTATCCCCATGGATCTGCACTAATATTCGCCGCAACTGCTCAGCTGTATCCCGGGTAAAACGGGTGATCTCAATCAGGTGTGCGCCTGGGCCTGGGTGCCAAAGCACCGACTGATAATGGGCCATTGAGCGCCGCAGGCTTAAGGAGCGGGCCAGTGCCTGGCCCGTACGCAGGGTCAGCTGTAGAGAGGTCCCTTCTTCCCCGCGAATCTGCGAGCCCACCACATAGATAGACTGGCCGTAGACCGGGGCTCCGTTGACTGCCAGCAACTCATCGCCAGCCCGAATGCCGCTCTTCTCCGCCATCCCTCCCTTAAAAGGATAGAGCCGCAACATGCCGTTTTTTTCCTGCAGATCCATCTGCACCCCGAAGTAATCCGAACTGGTCGACTCAAGAAAGGCCGCATATTCGCGGGTGGTCAGGTAATCAGAATAGGGATCAAGAGAACGGGTATAGGCCCGGAGTATATCGTCACCTATCCTCCGGGGTGAAGCGGGAAGGTTCAGGGCATGAGTTCGGATTTGAGCAACGGCTTCATTAAGCAGTCGCAACTGATCATCCGCCAGGCCCCTCTCCACGGCCATCACCGGAGAACAAAACCAGATAATCAGGGAAAAAATCAGCGCAAAGACCCAAGACCGTTCCCAGAGACCTGTCCGATAGGGCTGCAGTCTCGGGTCATGCAAAGCGGTTGGCAGTGACACGATGGTGCCGGATCAGAGCCGCATCAGGCTGGCCGCCTCTTTTTCCAACTGGTCACGACGCTGTTGCAATCGTTTGAGTTCCAACCGTTTTTCCTCCGGATCTTCGATATTGTCGGTGTTACGCGAGGCAGTCTTCAGCCTGGCAAGCTCGCCAAGGATTCGCTGTTGCTCCTTTTGCTGTACCGAACTCTTGGTCCGTTGAAGTTTGATGTCCTTTTCCAACTTGGTGATCGAAGACGAAAGCTTGCGCACCTGACGCTGCAGGGCCGCCTTTTCTTTCTGGCGCGAAGCCCGTTCCGATTCCAGTGTGGTTGATTCGGCTTCTGCGTTCCGATTGTCCTGTTCAACCTGGGAGAGATTCTCCCGCCGATCCTGCAACCGGTGCTCATAGGCCTGAGGATTGTAGCTAAATAGACCGCCCTGGTGGGGATCGGTAGTCTGCCCGGCACAGCCACCAAGGAGAAAAATCAAACCGCCGGTTATTACCAGTGATGTACTTCCTTTCATTGATTGCCCTCCTTAAACCGACATGCTTGCCGACATTGAAGCTAACTCTTCAGTCCGTTTCTCAAGCTCTTTGATGTTGCTCTTCAGCTGGGTGATTTCGCTGTCCAGGGTCACAACAAAATCTCCTTTACCGGATTTCTTCGCCTCGGCCTTCACCGATTTTTGCGCTTCAAGCTCCTGCTTTGCCGAGGCCAGTTCCTTGTTAGCTGCTTCCAAGAGGGAATCAGTGGACGCCTTTTTATCCTTGAGCTTGGCCACTTGGGTCTTTTTATTCTTGTACTGTTTCCTCAAGGCCGCGGTTTCTCGTTTCAAGGTGTGAATCTGTTGCCTCAAGTCCTGATTATAGGCGACCATCTCCTGGTTTTTCTGCCGGGCCTGGGCAATACAGGCATCTAACCAGTCCTCTTCCTGGGCATATTTATTTTTTTGGCTGGCCACATGATCGCCATAGGCATAGCCACCAGCTCCACCGACCGCAGCACCGATCGCAGCGCCCACCAAGGTAGCCTTGGTATCGCCACCAATGATCTGACCGAGCAGACCTCCGGCAACGGCGCCGATGACCGCACCGGTGCCCGCACCCTCGGCCCGGGTCCGGGTTCCATCGTCTTTGATGTTGGAACACCCGCTCATGGCCAACACCGCACACAACATCACTACCAATACTGCGCTCTTCCCTCTCATAATCGCTCCTCTAATCACTCAAACACCCTCAGCGTCCTGATCCCACACCGGGACAACAGTCGCAATCCCCCTTGGTTACTGCTGGTTACTACTCCAATCAAAAAGTTGCTTTTTCCACAACTCGTCATCGGTTCGTTTGACCTTGAGATACTCCTCCGCCTGCTGGCGGACCACCTCTAAGAGCTTACTCTGCGCCTGCGCATTGCGTTGAGTCAGGAATTGTGTATAACGTCCAAACCCGCCCTGGACAGCCGGTGGTGAGACCGTGCCAAGCTGACGGATGGATTCGGTATAGGAGGACATAGCCTGATCGATATTCTGCCGGATCTCTGCCTCACGCTCCCTATATTTGGTGGCAATTTCGCTACGTCCCGAGCTGAGGGCCGATTGAATCAGCTTTTCCAGGATCGGCAGCTTACGTGCCTCCTTGGTGATAAAAAAAGCCTGTTCGCCACCGATCTTGACCCAAGAATACGCCGAATCCTGCTCCGCCTGCTTGATGGTGAACTGAATGTCGGCAAGCGATGCGGCCAACAGCTCTAGTTCCTGCTGCACTGGAGGGGCCACAGATCCGCCCCGGGCCAGTTCATCTTTCAATCGTTTGAGATGGGTATCGGCATCGGATCCCGATACCTGGGTTTTGGTGCTAGTGGCACTGGTTGAAACCGCCGCTGGCAGAGTCTGGGCCGCGCCCTGGCGGTAGCTCTCCCAGTCACCGCTCATGCGATTGCTGACCTCGCGATTGGGAAAGACGAGGGATGAGAGCACCGGTCGAAACCCCAGGGTCTGTTTTTTGGCCGGAACAACCGACTTGGTTTTATTATCCAGGGCATAAAATTCCTGCTCGGTGCGCAGAGAGGAACGCAACTGCGCCGCATCGGTAAGGTAATGTCCGCCTTTGGCCACATAGCCGCCACTGCGGCCCTGATAATACTCGACCTGATAGAGTGTTCCGGTCATCTCGGCCACATTGCCGAGCATGTCATGGAGCCCCAAGACGTTGGCTTTGAGCAGCCCAATCTTTTTGACCTTGTTATGCGAAGATTTGGGCCCGGAAAACCACTCGTACTCGGCAAGCTGATCGCTTGGATAGGGCAACTTGCGATCAAATGCGGCACTCTCCACCGCACTACCGCCTCTGGCGGCAAATTCCCACTCGAGTTCGGTGGGCAGACGCAGAAATCCGGGCATCCCACCGTAGGCCGGGACCTCCTTGGCCGCATTGGCATAGAGCCATTCATTATATTTACGGAGAAAATCCTCGGCATCAAACCAGGAGAGATCGCGCACCGGAAACGGGCTGTTCTCATACTCTTTTGGAGCCTGCAGCACTGCAAACACCTGGTCCTCAGTTATTTCATACTTACCGATGTAATAGCACCAGTCTTCCTGTGAGGATTGCCCCACCCTGAACGCGCCTCCGAGCGCTACCCCGGTGGGCGACTCTTTATAGCCCCCTGAGGGATCACCCACCCGAAACCGTTTCCATGCATAGGAACCGCTGCCTTCACCTATGCAAACCGGTCTCAGAGCTAGGGTGCGTGTGCCCGGCATGGGAAGGATAACGTCATCATTCAAAGGTTGGGGATTGCCGGCCGGGGCCTCTGCCAGGCACACGCCATGCGTAGCGAAAATCAACAACAACATCAACATGTTGACGAAAAAGCGTATCAGGACCATGGGAACAGATTCTCTCCTGAACGATGGTGGACTCGTAAAAATCCATCACACTCTAAGAGATGGCTCGCTAAAAACACAGATAGACAAGGAACAGTGTTTTTCCCGGCTCGAAGACATACATAAGGTATGTCGAGCGTCGGAAAAAACGCTGCGACGCAGTAGATCGAAGTTTTTACGACGCCATCAACGATAACAAGGATAAAAAATAGATACATCCCTCTGCCGACGAAGTGGCAGGCAACACGAAAAAAAACGAATGTGTAGGGATTAAAAAGGTTTCTCCAAGAAAAATCAAGCTCTTGAACACTGATTTTAAGCAATGGTGGCTAAGCAGCTTATGGGCGGTGATTTTTTTTGCCAACGGAAACAGAGCCCCTGATCATAGTCTTACCCCAAAAAACTAAACATGATGGCGCAGCAAAGACCCGAGGACAAAAAAATAATGTCGAAAAATCAGAAAAAAGGAAGCAAGAAGCGTCGTTCTCTGGGGTTTTGACGAGAACGACAAGCACGGGCCATACAAACAGGAAGTGATGGAGTGGGAAAGGCTTTTTTCGTGTTTTTTACCAAAACAGCAGGCGTTGGCCCGTCACCAGGGGGTGGTGGGGAGGACCTTGCAGACCTCAGATTTTTCGACCGCTGAGATCAAAAATACCGGGTTGCTGCGGAGAGGATGCGGTGGACAAGGGCAACTGGAAATGTTCATAGGCCGCTGGCGTTGCCATGCGCCCACGGGGGGTACGGATGAGAAAGCCGGATTGAATCAGAAAGGGCTCGTAGACATCTTCCAGGGTGTTTTTTTCTTCGCAGACAGCCGTGGAAAGGGTTTCCAAGCCAATGGGGCCTCCCTGGAACTTTTCGATCAGGGTAAGCAGGATGCGGCGGTCCATCTCATCAAGACCTAACGGATCAACGTTGAGCATACTCAGGGCAGCATCGGCCACCTCACGCGTGACCACCTGATGGCCACCGACCTCAGAGAAATCGCGGACCCGACGCAGCAGGCGATTGGCGATACGGGGCGTACCCCGGGAACGACGTCCGAGTTCCATTGCCCCTTCATGGTCAATTGCCATATTGAACAGGCGGGCGGTACGCTGGATAATAGACACCAGTTCCTCGGGACTGTAATATTCCAGACGAAGGATGACCCCGAAACGATCCCGCAACGGCGGCGTCAGCAGGCCGGTGCGGGTGGTGGCGCCCACCAGAGTGAACCTGGGCAGATCCATCTTCACCGACCTGGCTCCCGGCCCCTGGCCGATCACCAGGTCGAGCTGATAGTCCTCCATTGCCGGGTAGAGGATCTCTTCCACCACATGATTGAGGCGGTGAATCTCGTCGATGAACAGCACATCACCGGCCTGAAGGCTGGTAAGAATAGCAGCCAAATCGCCGGGACGTTCAATAACCGGTCCAGAGGTGACTTTGATTCCCGCGCCCATCTCGTTGGCAATGATGTAGGCCATGGTGGTCTTACCGAGACCGGGAAACCCATGAAAAAGCACATGATCCAAGGGTTCGCCGCGCTGGCGGGCGGCCTGGATAAAGACCCGCAAGCTCTGCTTGACCTGCTCCTGACCGATATAATCGTCAAGGCGGCGCGGACGAATCTCAACCCCGAGGCCGAGATCCTCTGCACCCTCGTTGCTGGCGACCAGTCGTTTACCTGTCAGTTGCTCTTCTTGTTTCATTCAATTCTTTTCCACACAACGGCCATCACTCCGGTTCAACTACGCATGGCCAGGGATTGCAGCGCCAGCCGGATCAACTCCTCAACCCGTACCGCATCGGCCTTTTCACCCAGCTGTTGCTCAACCGCACGCAAGGCCTGCCAGGCGGTTACCTGGGGGTATCCCAGATTGATCAGCGCTGAAGCGGCATCGGCCATACCCCGTGATTCGCCGGAGGTGGCCTTACCGACCACCGCCGCCTGCTCGACCAGGTTGCCGTCCAAACCGCCGACCTTTTCACTCAACTCGACGCAGAGCCGCTGTGCCGTCTTCTTCCCCACCCCGGGGACAGAAGTCAGCTGACTGAGATCATTGGCCATAATCGCTTGGCAGAGTGCCGCCACCCCGATTCCGGAGAGGATGGTCTGCGCCAGCTTCGGCCCAATCCCGGAAACCGAGATCAAGAGAAGAAACAGTTCCTTTTCCTCTTTGTGGCTGAAACCGTAGAGGGTGATGGCGTCCTCGCGAACCACGGTCTGGATAAAGAGAAAACAGCGCCCTCCCACCTCGGACAGCGTATCGAAGGTGCGAACGGAAATAAAGGCCTCATAACCCACCCCACCGACATCAATGACAACCACCGAAGGACTCTTAAACAGCACTTGGCCACTGAGCGAGGCTATCATGGGCGACTCACGTAAAAAAGGTTCATGCGTGATGCCCCCAACGGCTATATAGACTTTGATGGGCGTGACAGATGGCAACCGCCAGTGCATCGGCGGCATCCTTAGAGGGGGTGGAACTCAGTTGCAGCAGGCTACAGACCATATGCTGCACCTGGCTTTTTTCGGCCTGGCCATAACCGGCAACAGTCTGTTTGACCTGACGAGCCGGATAATCAAAGACTTCCAGGTTGTTGTGCAGGGCGGCAACCACGGCAGCACCCCGGGCGTGGCCCAATTTCAATGCGGATCGCGGGTTCCGATCAATGAAAATATCCTCGACCGCAGCCACGGTTGGCTGATGAATTCGAATCACTTCCCCCAAATCATGAAAAATGGTCAGCAATCGACGGGAAAAATCGGTTTCATTGCCGGTACGAATGGTACCGCAGGCAATGAAACCGATTTCATGTCCATTGGTTGCAATCACGCCATATCCTGTGATCCGAGATCCAGGATCAATGCCGAGAATACGCATCCAAAAGAAACAATTGCTTAGTCAAGCAAGTCCATCAGTTCATCGGCGATGTCAAAGTTGGCATGAACCTTCTGCACATCGTCGTGATCTTCCAGGTTATCCAAAAGACGCAGCAGCGAACGGGCGGTCTTCTCTTCAGTGACGTCGATGGTATTTTTGGCAATCATCGAGATGGTCGCCTCGGTGAACTTGACATTGCCCTTTTCCAACTGCTCGACCACGTCGTTGAACGCCTCGGGTGCGGTCAGAATCTGAAAGCTGTCCTCGTCATCCACCACATCTTCCGCGCCAGCCTCCAGGGCAATATCCATCAACTCTTCTTCGGCAACCCCTTCTTTATCTACCGAAATGGCACCCTTTTTGTCAAACATCCAGGCCACGCAACCGGACTCGCCGAGGTTGCCGCCGCTCTTGGCAAAAAAATGGCGGACATCGGCAACAGTGCGATTTTTATTGTCGGTCATGGTTTCTACCAGTACCGCAACGCCACCGGGACCATAGCCCTCGTAGAGGATTTCCTCGTATATGGCACCGTCAAGATCGCCGGTTCCCTTTTTGATTGCCCGGTCAATATTGTCCTTGGGCATGTTCTCGCTCTTGGCGGCGGTAACGGCGCTGCGCAGGCGAGGATTGCCCTCGATATCACCTCCGCCCATCTTGGCGGCAATAGTGATCTCCTTGATCAGCTTGGTAAAAATTTTGCCGCGCTTGGCGTCATTGGCTCCTTTCTTGCGTTTGATCGTGCTCCACTTTGAATGTCCCGACACGGTCCGACTCCTTTTCCTGGTTCAATAAGTTCTCGTTTCCACTATTCAACTTGAGCAGGCCTGCGGAAACCGCGTCCTAAAACAAAGACCTCGCGGCTTTCCAGGCGTGAACTCTTGGGCTTCACTACTTTAACGGTTGTAAACAACGGCTTGCATTCCTGCAAAAACTCAGGAAAATCTTCTCCCTGAAACACTTTACAATATAACGTACCGTTTTCATGCAGGAATAATGCGGACAACTCGAGGACACGCCGTACCAGACGAAGAGATTGCTGGTGATCGGCATACTGACTGCCGGTGGTCCGGGGTGCCATATCGCTGAGCACGACGTGGAATCCTGGCCAGTTCTTTTTCAGATAATCAACGAATTCTTCCGAATACACATCATAACAGAGCCAATTGATTTCGGCATTGGGTTTTTGAACCACAATCTCGGTCCGCTGCAGGTCTGCCGCCACCACCAGCCCCTTTTCCCCGATGATACTTGACGCGTAGATGCTCCAACTACCGGGGTGGCATCCCAAATCGAGTACCCGCTGGCTGGGTTTAAGGAATTTATGTTTGAGTTGCGCCTCTTCCAGTTTGTAGACCGAACGAGCCGGATAATTGTCTTTTTTCGCCTTTTTAAAATAAAAATCCTGCTCTTTTCGCATAGATCACTCTGTAGGTTGACTGCTTAACGGCTCAATTGAGAGGCAATGTTTCGAGCCAGATCAAGGGCCTCACTTCTGGTTGCAATCAGGCCCTCCATTTGTGCCTCTTCAACAGCACTTAATATTGATTTAAAGATCGGACCAGGTTGCAAATTAAGTTCTTTGATCAAATCGTGGCCATCGACAAAGGGCGTTGTCGCCATGACCGGAGCAACATGAGCACGATGCACCTGCACCAGATGCAGGTAAAGATCGCTCAATTCCTGCTCCATCCCCTCGATCCGCGACTCCCCTTGTCCGGACAGACTGTCGGCCATGGCCAGCAGAAAAAGCCCGGGGAAAAAATCGCCCACCTTGCGCAACAAACGGATGCAGGCCCGTAGGGTCAACTGCCTTTCACGGGCAACATTGGCGAGAAAAAAGGGCCGCATGTGATGGTAGATCAGTTGCCCGATCAGCTCCCGGTCTTCATTGCTCCAACGAAGGCGCAGGCCAAATGCCTCCAGAATGCGGGCTCCGACATGGTCGTGATGGTAAAAGGTTATTCGGTCGGCCTTCTCCGGTCTTCTCGCATAGGTAGGCGGCTTGCCCACATCGTGCATCAGCGCGGCCCAGCAGAGCCGACGCCGCATCCCTGGTTGGCTGATATAAACGGACAACAGCTCTCCATTTTCGGGAAACCATCGGCCCGGATCGGCAAGGATGTATTCCATCTGTTTGAGCGCTTCCAGACTGTGACCAAACACATCCAGATGATGGCTTGAAGGCTGCTCCATATCTCGTCCGGCCGCGAGCTCCGGAATCAATTCCCAAAGGAGCCCGGTCTCAACCATGAGCTGTATTATCCGGTGACTGCTGCCCGAGGCCATAATCAAATCAAGCTCATGGGCGATCCGTTCCGGAGCCGGACGAAGGATTAGGCTACGCAGTTCACCTATACGGGTACGGGTCGGGGTATCCACATCAAACCCAAGGGTTGCCGCAAAACGAAAGACCCGCAGGAGCCGTAGCGGATCATCGGTGAAACTCGTAGGCCCAGCCATACGAATCAAGCCTTGCTCCAAATCCGCAAGCCCACCAGTGGGATCAATCAGGGGCAACTCCTCAACCTTTGTTATTTCGCCCTTTTGCAGCTGCGGATCAAGGCGGACAGCGAGGCTGTTGATACTCAAATCACGCAGGCGGAGTTCCTCGACAATGGTTCTCGCCCCTAAGCGAAAGGCGGAAAAGTCAACCGTCAGTCCATGGGCCACCACACGGGCAGCATCCTCGTCGCGCCCCAAAGCCACATAGGCACCTCCGGTTTTCGCTGCCAATCGGCTGGCCCATTTTCGGGCATCCCGATCAACACTCAGATCAATATCCTCGGGCTTTTTGGCAAGCAGCAGATCGCGGACAACACCTCCGGCCAAATAGATCTCTCCGCCAATTTCCCCATATATTTCAAACAAATGGTGACGCAGCCAGAGCGGCAACAGGTTCTTGATCTGGGCGGAGGTGATAGAATAGGTCATTGGTCCCTAAATCCGCCAGGCCTCGATCTCATCGCCCAAGAGCGGTTCATGCCACTGGGTCCAGATGCGCTCTCCCCGATCAATCAACACCTCGGCACGGGCGGGCTCATCCACCACCTTTTTACCGTAACGCACCACGATACCGGCCAGACAGTCAACAAGCGCGCTCTCCCCCTCTCGCCCACTGACGGTTTCGCTCGCATGACGAAGCAAACCCAAAGGTCCTGGCCTAATGGTCATCCGGATCAACCAATCGCCGGGAGCACGCAGTGCCTCCAGCCGGTTGTTTTCCCGCTCGTCCCGCCCGAGGATAAACCAGATATCTTCATCGAGTTTAAAATGCCGCCCTACACTCAACAGGCGAATATCCTCAACCGCCCGCTGCTGACCAAAGGAAAACAACCCCTGGTAAAAATGCTTGATCCGCACCGCCAGATTAGGATCGGTGAGCATGCAACCGCCGGCCGGGGCAGGATAATCAACAATACCGAATTCGGCAGCCAACAGTTTTTGTGCCCTTCGGCTCCGACCGGAAAAGCTGTGGAGTTGCTCCCGGTCGACCAACCCTTCGATTTCCGCACGAATGGGCGTCATCAGCTTGGCACTGAGCGGCCTGAGCAACAGTCCTTCGCAGCCTGAATCGCGTTCGATCACCCGCAGGGTATCCCGGCGCTGAGACATCGGCCGCTGGCCAAGGACCTCGCCGGTAAGTATGAAGGAGGCCCCGTACTGGTCCATCAACTCGCGGGCTCGGTTGAGCATAAAAATTTTACAGTCAACGCAGGGATTGAAATGTTTTCCAAAACCGTGCGCCGGTTGTTCCAAAAGCTGCACATATCCCGCAGAGATGTCTACCACATGCACCTCAATCCCGTACTTGCGCTCCATCTCTTGCGTGTACGCCGCCTCGTCGGCAAGCAGATCATGGTCAAAAAAGGGGGTGACAAACTTCAGCCCCACCACGCGAATCCCCTGGTGCGCGACCACTCGGCAGGCAAGGATGGAGTCGAGTCCTCCGGAGAAAAGGCCGATTGCGGTAACCTTGCTCATGCCGATTTTCTCCCCTGGCTTCGGGCAATCAGTTCACCGGCAAAGGCCAAGGTCTGAAGGGTGGGGTGTTCGCCACCGAGCATTCGGGCCAACTCCTGGGTCCGCGCCTGCGGGTCTAACTCTTTGATCACTGTTCGGGTCCGTCCGTTTTCTACCTGTTTTTCCACCTTGAAATGCAGATCCGCCCAGGCAGCGATCTGCGGCAAATGAGTGATACACAGCACCTGATGATGACCGGATAACTCACCGATCTTCTCAGCCACCGACTCCGCAGCCTGCCCACCGATGCCCGCATCAACCTCGTCAAAAATGACCGTATCCACCTGATCGCGCCGGGCAAGCAAACATTTCATCGCCAGCATCAAACGGGAAAGCTCACCGCCGGAAACAATTTTAGCCAGTGGCTTGGCTGGCTCTCCTGGATTGGCTGAGAAGAGAAACTCGACAATATCCCGACCTGTGCTCTGGATGCCATCCAGGCCCAGACCTTCAGGAGTGGTCAAGGAAACCTGAAACACGGCCTGATTAAAACTGAGCGAGGCCAACTCCTGCTCCATGCCGACCTCCAGCTTTCGCGCAGCCTCACGCCGGGACTGGCTCAATTCCGTCGCTCGAAGCAGGGCCTCGGTTGAGATTTTCTCCAGCCGCAGTTCGGCCTGCACGATCTCCTCCTCCAGGCTTTCCAGCACCGCCAGCTCCCCCTCCGCCTTGTCGGCAAAGGCAATCACCTCCTCCAGAGTGGGGCCGTATTTGCGCTGCAGTTGTTTCAACTCGGCCAGGCGCGCAGAGATCCCTTCCAAACGGGAAGGATCCATGGGGATTGCCTCCTGATATTTGCTCAGAGATGCGGCCAAATCCTCAATCTCGTAGCCGGCGGAAGCGATGCGTTCGGCAAGGGGAGCCAACGTAGCGTCAATGGTGGCGGCATGCTCGATATTTTTGCGAATCTCGACCAAAGTGTTGGTTATTGAATTCGACATCTTACTGCAGCTCTCCCCTACCAGGCGAACCAGGATGTCGGAGGCCTTGAGTTGTTCCCGTTCCTTTAAGAGTTGTTCATCCTCTCCGGCGACGGGTTTGCTTTTTTGAATCTCCTCGAGTTGAAAACGGAGAAAATCACGTTGCTGTTCCTTATCCTGCTCTTTTTCAACCAGTTGTCGCAGTTCGGAAGAGGCCTGTTGCCACCGTTGGAAGAGCTTGCCGAATTGCTGGCGCATCCCGCGCAACTCACCAAAGAGATCAAGAAAATCAAGGTGGTTACGATTATTAAGCAGCTGCTGGTGATCATGTTGACTGGCAATGTTAATCAGGCCGGCAGTCAACTCACCGCACAGTCGGGTGGTCACCGTCTGATCGTTGACATAAAGCCTGGATCGCCCTTCTCGGGAGAGCACCCGGCGAATAATGCAATTATTGCCGTCTTTCAGCGAGTGTTCGTGCAACAGAGCATTGATTTCGTTATGATCCGGACGGACGACAAAGGTGGCCTCAATCCCGGCATGATCGCAGTCGTTGCGCACCCAGGAGGCAGAACCTCGACCGCCGGTCAAAAGATTGATCGCCTGTAAAATGATCGACTTACCCGCGCCTGTTTCACCGGTGATAACGATCAAACCGGTTTTTCGCGAGGACAGGTCCAGATGCAGGGCATCGATCAAGGCCAGATTTTGTACACGAAGTTCCTGGAGCATGGCGTTTTACGGGGAATTAGAGTGCCGTCGGGTTGGGGAATTCTCCTTGACGCCCCACCCACAAAAATGTATCATCCTGAAGATACATGCAAAATTCATCTATCTGGAGTGTAGAGATGGCGGAGACGCAACAACTCAGTGCGAGTCTTGAAGATTATATTGAGACCATCTATCATATCATCACCGAAAAACAGGTTGCTCGGGGTAAGGATATTTCCGCTCGTCTATCCGTAAGCGGCGCATCGGTGACCGAGGCCCTGCGAGCCCTCTCCCGCAAGGGGTTGATCAACTACGCCCCCTATGAGGTAATTACGCTCACCGAAGAGGGACGAGTCATCGCCGAGGATGTGATCCACCGCCATAACTCACTCAAACAATTCTTCACCAAAGTCCTGGCCATTGAAAAAAAACTAGCCGAGGAAGGTGCCTGCAAAATCGAACACACCGCACCACCCGAGATCATCAATCGGATGGTCGATTTTATCAAATTCCTTGAGGTCTGCCCACGCGGCGGCGAGGATTTGATCAATGGTTTTGCCAGTTTCTGCCAAAGGGGTGGGCTTCCTGCCAACTGCGCCAACTGCATTTCCCAGTGCATGGACTGCAATGCCCCGCCGAGTAAAAACGAAGCGTAGGAAAAAAAGCGCTTCAATCATTTTCACTCATGAATTGGTCCGTATATTAGCATACCCGTTCGTTGGCGCAACGGATACCTCTTTCCGTCCTATCCTTTGCCCCGAGGCCAGCCCCCATGCCTGTCTTTGAATATACAGCCTTAACCGCCTCCGGAAAAAAACTCAAAGGGGTCATTGATGCCGACTCCCTCAGCGCCGCCCGCCAAAAAATTCGCGGAGCCGGTAACTACCCGGTCAACATAAAAGAAACCATTGCCAAATCCGCAGCCGGACAGGGTTCCCTGTTTACCCGCCAAATCGGCCAGGGAATCAAGCAACAAGAAATCCACCTCGCGACAAGGCAACTGGCGACCTTGCTCGGTGCAGGCATCCCGTTAGTCCCCTCAATTGGCGGCCTCATTGAACAGACCAGCAACCGGGCGCTGAAAACCGTGCTGACGCAAATCAAGGATGCGGTCAACGAGGGCAACTCTCTTACCTCTTCCTTAAGTAACCACCCTCGCCTCTTTTCCAAGATTTACGTCAATATGGTCCGGGCCGGTGAGGCCTCCGGTTCCCTGGATCTGGTTCTTGATCGGCTGGCGGAGTTTGGTGAAAACCAACATGCCATCCGCAGCCGAGTCAAAGCGGCCCTACTCTACCCCCTGTTCATGGCCATTGTCGGGGTGGCGGTCCTATTTTTATTGATCACCTTTATTGTGCCCAGCATTACCTCGGTCTTTGAGGGAACGCAGCAGGCCCTGCCGCTACCGACCATATTGCTGATTGCCATGAGCACGATCCTCAAAAAATTCTGGTGGGCCGTTCTCCTACTGCTGGGTGCGACTATAGCAGCTGTCCGCTGGTATATCGCCACCCCGGTAGGCCGCCGCCGGTGGGACACGCTGCAATTAACGCTGCCCGGGATTCGCGACCTGAGCATAAAAACCGCGTCTGCCCGCTTCAGCCGGACGCTGGCCAGTCTGCTCCAATCGGGCGTCCCTTTGGTGAGTTCGCTGGCCATCGTGCGTAATATCGTCGACAACGTCATTCTGGCCGAGCAGATAGGCGAGGCCTGTGAAGAGCTGGAAAAAGGAGCAAGCCTTTCCCATTTTTTCCGTGAGAGCAAGTGGTTCCCGCCGATGCTAGTGCAGATGATGGCCGTGGGCGAGCAGAGCGGCACCTTGGACAAAATGCTGGCCAAGGCTGCCGACAGTTACGAGAAAGAAGTGGAGGCCAAGATCCTGGCGCTGACTTCCATGATTGAGCCGGTGATGATCCTCACCATGGGCGTGGCGGTCAGCTTCATCGTAGTGTCGATCCTGCTGCCCATCTTCGAGATGAACCAGTTGATCAGGTAACGCGAAAGACTTCTTCTAAGGTGGTCATACCGGCAAGAACCTTTTTTAACCCATCCTGGCGCAGGGTCATCATGCCAGTGGCGAGTGACGACAGGGCCTGCTTTTTGATCTGGCCCGCATCCGAGGTGGTGAGAATCACACTCTTCATGGCCGGAGTGAGGGTCATCAGCTCATAAATCCCGACCCTCCCCTTGTAACCGGTCTGCAAACAGTGCCCGCAACCGGCACCACGATACAATTCCCTTCCGGCGAATTTAATCGGCGATAGCCCCACGCGCTCGAGGTAGGCGTTGGCAGGCACATACGCTTCCCTGCAGTGGGGACAGATCTTACGCACCAACCGCTGGGCCATGATGGCATTGACCGCAGAGGAAACCAAAAACGGCTCAACCCCCATATCGATCAAACGGGTGACAGCACTGGCGGCATCGTTGGTATGCAGGGTGGAAAAAACCAGATGCCCGGTGAGCGCAGACTGGATAGCGATTTCCGCAGTTTCAAGATCACGAATCTCCCCCACAAGAATGATGTCCGGATCCTGGCGAACAATGGTCCGCAGGCCATTGGCAAAAGTTAAACCGACCTTAGCATTGACCTGCACCTGACTGATGCCGTTCATCTGGTACTCGATCGGATCTTCAACGGTGATGATATTGACATCCGGACTATTAAGGACGCCAAGCGCCGAATAAAGCGTGGTCGTTTTACCGCTGCCGGTGGGGCCGGTGACGAGAATAATCCCGTGCGGCGCCTTGATCATGCGCAGGAAATGCTCCATATCGTCCTTGGACATTCCCAAGGTTTCCAGCGGTACCAGCGAACTCGACTTATCGAGAAGACGCATGACCACCCGCTCACCAAAGGAGGTGGGCAGAGTGGAGACACGGATATCAATATTCCGATCAGCCAGACGGATTTCAATTCGACCGTCCTGCGGTAATCGCTTCTCGGCAATATCCATCTTGGCCATGATTTTGATACGCGAAACCAGCTTGCCTTGCACATGCCGGGGCGGAGAATACATGTCGTAGAGAATGCCGTCGACCCGCTTACGAATCTTGACCCGGTCCTTGTAGGATTCAATATGGATGTCACTGGCGTTATCGCGTACCGCCTGGGACAATACCAAATTCACCAGTTTGATCACCGGGGCATCGCTGGTATCGTCGAGCAGGTCTGCTGTCTCCTCGATTTCGGTGAGGATGCTCTCCGGATTATCGTCATCCATATCCTGCATCACCCGGTCGGCAGCGTCTTTCCGAGTGGTGTCGTAGGATGCATTGATGGCGACGAAAATCTCGTTGGAGGGTGCGAGGACGGTTCGAATCCCCTCCCACTGGAGCATACGCATGAGATCGTCGAGTTGCTGAAAATTGGCAGGTTCGGCCAGGGCGATGTACGAGCAGTCCGGCGTGGCCACCGGAATCATCTTGAACTTCTTGAGAAAGCCGATCGGCACCCGCTCCACGAAAAAAGGATCCGGCCCCGTCGGCAGGCTGTAGACAACCTCCATCCCACATTGCTGGCTCCGGGCACTGAGCAGATCATCCTCGGAGATCTTGCGTAGCTGAATCAGAATCTCACCGATCCGACCGCCGCGTTCTCGCTGGATGGCCAAGGCCGACTCAATGCTTTCCGGGGCAAGACCGAAATTTTCCTGGAGGATTTCACCCAATAAACGCATCGCCCCGCCCTCTAGCAGGCCACGGTAAAATAGCCGCTGCTCATTGTAAGGGCCATCTTAGATTCCCCGTTGCTGTAAACGTTTCAGGGCGTTTTTCGCCACCGCCTTGAGAGGATCTTCGCGATCATCCCCTTCCCCCTGTTTCGGTGCAGGTAAGGCCAGTACTCGCTGATAATAGGTTTTGGCCTCCTGCCACTTCTGCTCCCGCTCACAAACCGAGCCTAAATTGATCAGGGCCGAGCCATTGTTGGGATCATTTTTCAACGCCTGAACAAAATACTCCCGCGCCCGAACCAGATCGTTTTGCATAAGCTTGCTCATACCGATATCCGAGAGGGCAATACTTTGCCGGGGATCGGAGGTGGGATGAAAAAATTCATCGGCGACATCGCCGGGCTCCCTATGCAGCTCTTCAATCTTGCTTCGTTTTTTGTGATAGATATCCGCCAGCTCCGCCGGATTCTCGACAATATGCGGAGTGATAAAAATATAGAGATTGGTTTTCTCCAGACTGTTGCTATGGGATTTAAAAAGCCAGCCCAGCACCGGAACATCGCCAAGCAACGGCACCTTGTACTCCCCTTTGGTGGTATCCTGGCCGATCATACCGCCGATGACCACGGTTTCCTCATTGTGTACGATAACGGTGGTATCGGCGGTACGGGTAAAGGTAGAGGGCGTAGTCGTGGTATCTGTATCCTTCAGCTTCACCACCTCAACCCCTATTTCCAAGCGGACAATATCAGCCCGGTTGACCTGTGGAGTGATGGTCAGGCTGGTGGCCACGTCCTTATATTCATAGTTGGTGTAATCCTGATCCGAACTCGTGGTGTTTTTACTGGTGATATAGGGCACATTTTCACCGACCTTAATTGAGGCCTTTTTGTTGTCGGTGGTCAGGATCTGTGGGGTGGCGATGACGTTGACATCGTCGTCGCTCTTGTAAGCATTGACCACCGCTCCCAGGTTAGGAAAGGTGACATCACCGATGGTGATACCCTTATCCAGCACCCCAAGAGAAAAACCAGCCGGCAATTTGCCGCTTTGCAAGGCCTTCAGGCTATCATATGCATTGTCGCCCCCTTTGCCGCTGAAGCCACCGATCACCGACCCGCTGCCATCGGCCCACTGGACACCGATATTGAAGTTCTTGCTGACCTTCACCTCCATGATCAGGGCCTCCAGGTAGACCATCCGCCTGGGAATATCGAGTTGTTTAATCACATCGTCAACCACCTCGAACTCTTCACGGGGGCCGGTGATGATGAGGGAGTTGGTTTCCTTGTCGGCAACAATCTTAATTTCCTTAGAAATAGCCGGTGCCGACGGCATGCTACTGGTCTTTCCACTGGGAGCCGAGGTGCTCCGTGTACCGCTCTGCTCGTCGGGCAAATTCATCAACACCTTAACCAACTCTTCGGCATTGGCATGTTGGAGATACACCACATGCAGGTTCCCTTCCCGACGGGGAACATCCGCATCCAACTTGGCAACCACACCGCGCACCCGCTCCACCGAGGATTTGGTAGCAAAGACAATCAAGGTATTGGTACGCTCAAAGGGGATGATCTTGACCACCTCCGGACGAACACCACGCTGGGAAGGGCTGGAGACAAAGAGCTGACTGAGTGCCTTGGCCACATTATCTGCCGAGGCATGGTACAGGGGAATGATCACCATATCCTCGTTGTCTGGCGGCACGTCCACGGCGTTGATGATATCTAACAAGCGCATGATGTTGGACGCGTAATCGGTGAGAATGATCATCCCGGATTTGGCATGGGAAATGAGCACACTGGTTTTGGAGACCAGCGGACTGAGCATACCTTTGACCTCATCGGCATTGGCATACTTCAGGGCAATAATCTGGGTGACAACCTTATCCTCGCCCGAGGGTCTTTCTCCCTCTTTGAGGGTGGCTATGCTTTTGGACCGTGCCTCTACCGACGGAACAATTTTTATAACCGACCCACTGGGGACGGCTGCATAACCGTGCACTTCAAGCACGGATTCAAAAACCCGATAGGCATCTTCCGCCGAGACCTGGGTCGGCGAGATGACGGTCACCTTCCCTTGGACCTGACGATCAACAATAAAGTTCTTTTTGGTCAGCTCGCTGATATATTTAATAAAAAGATTGATATCGACATCGTTAAAATCGATGGTGACATAGCGTTGTACGTCTTTCGTCGGCTGCGATATCTTTGGGTTGGCCGCACCGCAGGGCACCAGTCCCGCCATCCAAGCTACCATGCAGCACAACAGCACGTTGCCGATCATCCTTTTATGGTTCATACGCACTCTCGCTATGATCAAACAGCGCCCGGTTCCCGGGCGGCATTCATTTGTTTTTCAAGATTGACGTTCTCGGTAAAAGCCTCGAGAACGTCGTTTCGCCCTGCACAACACACAATGTTTATGACACGCAACTTCTCGGGATGTAACTTTTTACAACGCCATCAAGTGTCTTTTTCTGACGTTGTCATTGCCCGGGCGTATCAGTAGGCATCTCGGCAGCCGGTTCCGTCTCCTGGTCCGTAGGGTTTGTGTCGGTTTCAGGTTCAGCGGGAAGCTCCTGAGCCGCATCACCTTGCACATCTTCCACCGGTGGCTCAAGAATTTCCTGGGGTGCAACAATCGGCCGCCTGGGCGCAGGACTACGAAAGCTGATTCTCCGCCGGGGCACAGCCCTTGGAGTCGGCTGGATCATATCCTCATCCGGATCACCGACTGCAATCGGCATCCGCTGCTGAACATTCCTGGGGCCAGGCCCGCCCTCCCCGTCCCGGTCCGTGATCACCAGTGCCTCTTCGCGACCATTGACCAAAAGCACCACCTTGCCCCGGGTAATGAGATTGATGATTGCCCCTTGAATCTCGCTGCCAACCTGATAAAGATCCTCAAGCTTGGTCTTGTCATCGCGAATAATCGCCCGGGCATCATTCTGATCGCCAGTGACCGTGCCCAGCAACGACAGACTGAGTTGGGTTTGGGCAAGTTGATCAATATCGGGTTGAGCGGTCTCGGTTTCCGTTGCCGTTTCTCCCCCCATTGTTGCCTGAAAAATATTCCTGGCGAGAATGGCCTGGACCTCATCGTCCGGCACAGCGTCGGGAGCAGCTTGCGTCTCCGCTTCCGTACTCAGCCCCTGTTGTGCGGTCTTTGGTGGCGGCGCATGATCCTGCAGACGCTGCTCTACCCTCCCGTACCAGAGCTGGACCCCGGCATAAACAAGCGCCGTTATGACGATTAAACGAATTACTATGGAAAGCACAACGTTATCGCATCTCCTTTTCCAAGGCATACATCTGCATGGCTAGCCCCTCAAAATAAATTCCAGGGTGCAGCAACGTTCCAGAAAGGCTGAACGGCAGCGGCTTCTCTTGTAACTCAAGTCGAACCGACTGCAAGGCAACCGTATTCTCAACCCCTTCGAAAAAAAACGGCTGGGGATGAAGTCCACCCCGGACTTGCAGCTGAGATTGCATCGGATCAGCGGCCAACACCAGGGTGCCGTTGAACCATCCTTGCCCTAAGGGTGAGTCTATTTTCCCCTCAGCAATGGTCATTGCACCACCGACTCCATGTAGTAGCATATTTACCAGGGAAAACGGCAAATCTTTATGGCGGAGCACTGGACGAACAAGGGCCATATGTCCGTTTTCAAGCTTACCTTGTACCTTCCACGTACAATTTTTCAACGCTTCAGGGGAGCCTTCTCCCTCATAGGAGGCTGTCATCGTCCCCTGCAGGTTCCGCCCCAGCCCATTGGCCAAGAGCGGTATTGATTCCACCTGCAGAGCCCGGACACTTCCGTGAAAACTATAGACCTGACTCGACGGTGCTCTGCACAACCTACCCTCCAGCACACCAGAACCAATGTGGAGATGATAATTGAGCCAAAGTCCCTGCGCCCTGATTGTAGCCTCCCAATCGGGCCACAGTTCCAATTGATCGATCCGCAGGGAAGGGTGTTCCGAACCTGGATCTGTGTATCCTTCCACGCCCGTCACCCTGAGGATGAACGGCAGGTGCAGCTTTACCCTTGCCACGCGCCATTCAATACCGGGTACAAGTCCACTCAGTGAGCGAACCAATAATCGTCGCGCACTCTCTGCTGGAAACAACAACCACAGTGTAACAGCTGCAGCCACCAAGGTATACACCACATACCCCAACCTCCGCCGCCATCGGCCGTTCCGCCCTTGTGTCTCCTGCGGTTTTTTAGCGTTTATCCGCATCGACAGGCCGTTCTACACTCACCATCACCAGGGTGGCATCAAGGGTACCTTCCTCCCTTGCATTCTCCTGTACAGCCATTTTTGCAACCCCGACTAAATTCTCTGGAGATTCTGATTTCTCCACAAACCTCAGCAGCTGCTCCAGACGTACCCCCTGCAGCTTCATCTCCACTCGGCTCTGCGACAGTTTGTCGCCGTCCTGGGATTCGGAAGGTTTCATATAGGCGATATGCTCTTTGACAGCGATTTCATCGGCATTTTGCTCAAGAAAGGCAAAAAGACTAAAGCCCTCTGCACGCTGACTAAGGACATCGGCCATGGAGCCGGATTGCTGATTAAGCCGCTGAAACTGCGCTTTAAGCAACTGCATTTCTGCCAGGGCTTTTTCTTTGCTCACCAGGCGTTTCTGCAAACGGGCACGCTGGTCAACCAAGGGATAAATCACAAATTGGACCAGTACAAAGACCACCAAGGCCGCACCGCCCCAAGTAACCATTTTCTTTTCACGGCCAGTCAGCTGCATCACAACCCCTCAAGCTGCATCTGCAGCTCAAAACGAATGGCCCCGTCCTTTTTGCCCTTATCCGCAGTGGCCGAAACGATGCGCACGCCTCCCAAATGTGGCGAACCGGAAAGAGCGGTTTTCATCAACTCTACTCCATTGAAGGAATCCGTGGTCCCTTTCATTGCCACCCCTTCACGGTCAAGGGTTATGCGGCCGACCTTCATCGATAACGAGGAAGGAATACGCCGTGAAATATCCGCCAGTACGGGCAGGACCCATCGATCGGCGACAAAATACGGCAGGGGCGTATCAGTCCCCTGTAACGACTTGAGTTTGGCCTGCATTTGGACATACGGATCCTGAATTTTAGTCGCACCGGGAAACGTGGATTGGTAAAGGGTTCGCATCTCCTGGCTCAAATCTTTATCCCGTTGCCGCAGGGCATAGGTATCGAATCCGATGTACCCCAACCCGAGAAATAACAGGCAGCAGGCAGCAACCGCAGGCAGGAGCAACCGCCGGCGCCTGGAAAGCAGGCTCATTTTCTTGGCAAGGTGATGCCTACGAAAATTAAGCCCCCCTTTATTTCTCCCGGACAGAGCAACCGCCAGCGCCCGATCCATCTGCGCCCCCTGCCACTGATCCTTTTGCTCCTCGGTGGAGACGACCTGCGCCAGCTCAATCAATTCCATCCGCGCCACCGGCAGCCCCAGTGACGAGGCCATCAGCTCAACCAGACCGTTGTCCATGTCGGCCAGGGGGCCAGACAAAATAACGCTGGCGGGGTGGACGCCTATCCTGTTCTCCATGCGAAAAAGGTCTAGGCTCTGCTCAATCAATCGAGCTAGGAGGCCAACGCATTCCGCTGCTACCGGCAACTCGGCATGGACGCTGTTCCCTTCCAGGACAAAGGGTGGGTGCATGATCATCTCTTCCGGATGAGAGAGACGACGAAAAAGGACGGACCTGCCCTCAACAACCAAGGCAATACTCATGGAATGGATATCGGCATGCACCAGGAGGAAGGGTTCCTTGTCAGGGCGATAACGGGTACACTGTTCAGCCAGGGGGACCATGGCCGGGAGGATCCGATCTGGATCCAGGCTGCCCGCGATCCCATCAAGAACATCCCCAAGCCATTCCTGACCAGTTGCGAACACAACCAAGAGACTGTCACTGCCGGTTTTACGTCCAAGGCAGTAATCATAGACCAGAGAATCCAGTGGGTCGAGCAGTTGCTCTTCCAGTTCAAAGGGGAGCGCTTGTGTTATTTTTTTGACATCAGAAAAAGGCAGCGTCAGGTTGCGCACGCTCAACCTGGAGAGCGGTAAGCCGCAGAGACAGACCTCTCCATCCCACGCAAGCTGCTCACAAAGTTGCACGATCGCCTGGGCCGGGTTACTGCCTTCGTTCAGGGGGAGGCAGCACCAGTTAAGCAGGATCGTTGCCCTGCGTTGCTGCTCAAGAACCACCCCGGAGATATGGCTATCGCCGATGTCTATTCCCAGCGTCCGTGTGCCCATATGCCTCAAGTTACTTATGTTACTTAGTATAAAATCTTATCTTATTGATAAACAACAAAGGAGGTTCAGATTATTGCACCTGCCACCGTACGATACTTTGGCCCTGGGGGGTACGTTGGATATCTGCCAGACCGGTACGGTGATACTGATGAAGTTGGGCCTCAATCTTTGCCTGAAAATAGGTTGATTGAACTCGAAGCCGTTCACTCCCAAAATCGATAGCCATAGGGAATCCGGGTACCCGACGATACCAATCGCTTTGGCTTAACCCTTCACGATTTTTTTCATCCTCACGATAGCCTATCAATTCTTGTGCCAAATCAGCTGTCATATCCGAATGCAAGGCCTGCAGCACTGGAAGCGGTGCGGTATTGAGATTGATTGTACCGTCCTCCCCGCTGACGGTCACATACGGCAAAAGTCCTTCATGTCCCTGATCTCCAAGGACTATAGCCGGTGTCATTCCTTTGACCAAAAACAATTCTTCCACGTTTTCCATTTTCCCGTTCCGGCAACTATAGGGTTCTTCTAGCCCTTGATAATAGCCGTTTTCTGCGCCCTGCGGTCGTTCTTCATCATCCTGGTCGAGCCAATCGGTTAAGGCATCCAGCAGGGCCTCTGCCTGATCCTGATCTTTTATGGCAAAGCGGCCAGAAAGCATCAATCGCAGCCAAATTTCCCGATAAGCCCCATCCGTGTCCTTAGCCAGGGCATTGACCTGCAATCGACCGGAGTAATCATCCACCTTGATATTCAACCTGATATCATCGGTAATCCCTTGTAACTTTTCGGCATCAAAGGTGGACCAGAGATCTTGGGTCGAATCATAATTATTTTCCACCTGATCGGCTTGCAAGGCTGCCAGAACCAGATTCATACCGCCCAACACCATGGCATCAAGCCGAACCTGGTTGCGCTGGCTTGCGGCCACCGAAATCTGCCGGTCAGCGGTCATCATCAACTGCAGAGTCATGGCCACGAGGAAACTGATGATCAACAGGGTCATTACCAAGGCCATGCCCGACTGATCTCTGAAGAGAGCCCTACTGGTCACTGCTGGCTCCCACCGGCAGGATAACCCGGGTGCTGAAAATTTGCGTAGTTTCCTGATCGAGGTCCACCCAAAACTCAAGGATGCAGTGGACAGCGGCAGGGAGCTTGCCCCCTTTAGCCTTCTCTGTCGGCTTTTCGGCCGTAGGCTTCTCGACTGTGGGCTTCTCTGGCGACTGTTCTTCCGCCGCTCCTTGCCAGCTGTCAAATTCCTGCCCCTGATGATCGAAATAGGTTAACTGTAGCGATCGAAGATTATCCGCAAGGATAAAAGCCGGGGGGCGTTGTGCCTTCTGCTCATCCTCCTTGCCCAGCAACAGTAGCTGATCGGATCGTAACAGACGAAATTTTCGTTCGTCACCTTCCTCTTTTTCCAAACGATAGCCGATCAACGCCAGCCCCGGTTTCTGTTTTTCCGGATTGAAAACCAGATGGGCCAGGGAGCAAAACTGCAGTCGGTCTGCACGATGCCCACCCTCAAGCACATTCTCCCCGACAAAGGAGTTGTCTTTACTCACAAAGGCTGCGGCCAAATCATCAGTGATCCTTTGCATGGCAGTCTGGGCCATGGAATACATCTCTTCGTCCTGTTCCGTCCCCTCATAGACCCGCATCGAGCCGGACAACGACAAGGACAGCATAGCTACCACCACGCCAAGGACGGTCATGGCCAGAAGCACCTCCAGCAAGGTAAAACCGCGATCGGTGGTCGTCATGGCGCGGACTCACTTTCCGGTGTGCTTTCCGCCTGGTGCGCATTCGGCTGCTCGCCAACGTTTTCAACGTCCTGACCTGCCCCTTTGGGACGATTATAGGCAAAGGTCCGCAGGGAAAACTCCCTATTCTTATCCACGTTGGAGAGGACGGTGATATCCAGAGTCTTGATTTGGTCGGCTGTGCCAGGGATGCCGGTTTCACTTTCGCTGGGCTCGGAGACAATGAGTTTCCAGAAGTACTGGGGATAATCTTCGCCAAAATTACCCTCGTCATCGGCAAGCTCGGTAAACTCTTGCAGGAGCAGATCAGACATCTTCCACTGAGCCAGCATGGAGGCGGTGGTCTCGAACTTCGCCCCGGAGGCAATGGAAACACTTTGCGATTGGGCACCCAGCAGAGTCACCACGGAGATAGCGATGATCGCCACGGCAATCATCACCTCAAGCAGGGTAAAACCGGCGCTGTACCGACAAGCCTTCACCACCTCGACCTCACTGGGCAAAGAGCGTGGTATCCGGAACCACATGATTATCCATAACCCGCACGCTGCCAAGAAAAGGCGAGAGAATCAACGACATCTCCCGACCGTCATCGCGGGCAAGATACAAAATTGTCGGTTCAATGTACCCCTGCTTGCTAAAACGGATCGTGCGTTCTTCGCGGGATTGGTTGCCACCAAACCAGGACCAAAGCTCACCGATAAACACGGTCTCAGGTACGGGTAACGAAAGGGTTTTGTCCTCCGCAGCCAAGGGCGATTTTTCGCGATCGCCCTCCGGTGCAGCCACAAAGCGGTGTTCCTCTGATTCATAGGTTAAGAGGTAGGGGATCTGCTCTCGCCGGGCCAAGTCTGCTGTCTGGTGGACCAGACCGACCAACCTGCGCACGGTCGTTTTCATCTGATCAGCGGCCAGGAAGCCACCGAGCTGGGGAATGGAAAAGCTGGCGGTGAGAGCAATCAGGGCCATGACCACAATTAATTCCAGCAGGGTAAAACCCCCGTTATCCGCTCGGTATACCACCATGCCGCCCCTGTTGTTACTCTATTTCCCAGTTGTTGATATCCGCATCCTTGCCATCCCCGCCAGCCTGGGCATCGGGGCCGTAGGAACTAAGATCGAGATCTCCATGGAGTCCGGGGCTGATGTAAATAAAGTCATTATCCCAAGGGTCTTTGGGCACCTTTCCTTTTTCCAGATAGCCCCCGGCTCGCCATTTCTTGGCCAGATTGCCGGCCGAAGGCGGCTCCACCAGGGCCTGCAACCCCTGTTCTGTCGTCGGGTACTGGCCATTATCCAGCTTATAAAGTTTCAGGGCCTGCTCAATGGACTGAATCTGCACCCCTGCCTTGGTACGGCGAGCCTCTTCGGGACGATCCATAATTCGGGGAACGATCAAGCCTGCCAATATGCCCAGAATAACCATGACCACCATCAACTCTATCAGGGTGAAACCATGGTTGCTGTTTAACGTTTTATTGCCCAAGGGAAATATTTTTTTCATAGAAGCACCCTCACTGGAAACTGGTTGGTTATGGTGAAAAGCATACGATCAGCAACAAACGCCGGAACGACGTATGCGCCGCCACCCATGGCCGATTATGTAGACAAGCAGACCCAAGGTTAACATGGCTCCCCAAAAACTGAAATGGAGCGCCAGCCATGAAAAACCGATTGTCGGCAACAACAGGGTGCGCACCAGGAAGCGCAGAATGGGACTCTTGCCGATAATGGCCGCAATGGGTGGAGACACCCTATAATACACCTGCACAAATTTTCGGCCCCATGAAGATTGCATCAGGTAGGTGTCACGAAAATCCCGAAGAATGGCAACACATGGATGGAGTAGGGTACCAAACGAGGCAGTGGCGATAAAACAGGCATCGGCAGTACGGACACTGATCTGATCACCATAATAAATTTCGCCGCTTGCGGTCATGGCATAGGCACGGATGTAATAGACGCTGCTGGGCAGGAGAGGTTCCAGTCGTGCGTAAAAAATCCCGGCCCCAGATCCATTTTCGGTAATGCCTTCTTCACGAACAGGCTCTGGAACGGATGCGCGCTCCGTTTTCGATGCAGCTTGTTCAGCGGCCATGGCTGAGGGGATCACCGATCCGGCCAGGCGATCAAACCAGTTATCAAGAGTTATACCGGCTGAGCCGCCCTGCTTTTCTCGATATAGCTGCCCGGGCTTTAGGCTGAAGAGTACTCCTCGGCGGACGATTTTTTTCGGAAAAGAAGCATTGATCTCGCCCCCGGTGAGGAGGGAGGTCTGGGTTACCTCGGTGGAGGGCAAGGTCGAGATATGGCTGCTGCGATGGCCCGGACGATCAGTCACCCGATCAATCACATCATCGGCAACAAAACGTGCGGCGACAATGGAACTGATGGACTTGTCCTCTGCGGTCCCGACCACAACCACCTGTCCGTCCATATCCGGGGTTAAGGCATAGCACACCGAATCACCGTTGCCAAAACTAGTGGTGACAATGCGTGTCTCCCAACTGCCAATTTGCCCTCCCATGCCGGATACCGTTTCGGCGGTGGCCGCATAGGCTGCTGTCGGCAAAAAAGGTGCATACCACCGGGCAAAAACCGAATTGTTTTTCTTGGCCGCTGAAGGGGCGTAAATTGCGGTGGGATCCTGCAATATCGAATTGAGCAACTCCATCCGACGAATAAGTAATTCGCTGGTCCAGGTCTGTAATTTTCTAATTTGGACCCGAGTATTACCGTTAATTCGCACCTCTTGGATCGGTGCGGTCTGCTCTTCGCTATACGGGGCAAAAGATTCTTTGTTGCTGCGGGCAGACGGCACTAGGGAAACCAGCAACATCCGCCGCGTGTTGTTTTGGCTGGTAAAACCACCGGCAGTTATAGCGCCGTTATCTGCGGCCACACTATACAAGACATCATCTTCTGGCCCCTGCCCGAGAACCGTCACCCCATTTTCCCCAAAGGCAAAATCCAAGCTGCCGTGGGAGGTAAACCGAAACAATGCCGCTTCCCGTTGGCCGAGTTTGCCAACCGAACCGGCCAAGTAGAGCAGACCGTCCTCATCTTCGGCGACTCCATACCCTTCACTGACCGGAAAAGCTTCGGCGACACGGGCCACTCCTTGGACGCCAAATCCGGTGTCCAAGGTTCCATCGGCAAGCAGGCCAACCAACATTGCGGCCTGTCCGTGCTGATCCACATAGGAACCGGAGATAATTATTGCCCCATCCTTGCGCAGCAGCACACCTTCTGCACTGGCATCCTGCCCCAAGCCGATCAGCGCAATGCCCTGTTCGCCAAAACTTCGATCAAGGATACCGGTGGGCAGATAACGGGCGGCAACGAGGATTTTGCCAGCAGTGCCTTCGCTAACGCCGACAACCACGATTCTGTCCGCAGGATCAACCACCAATGCAGCAATCTCTTCATTGGAGTTGCCAATGGAGGTTAGGATGGCACCATCGGCCCCGAAGCTGTAATCCAGGGTGCCGTTGGCCCGATAACAGGCCAGGGCAAAATCTCGATCCGTGCCGTTAAAACTGTAGCCGCCGACAACGATACGACCATCAGCCAAACGACCTAGGGCTAAGGCTTCATCGTCTCCGGCAACAAGAGAGGTAATCACCGAACCTTCGTGATTAAAACTGGTATCCAATGAACCGTTCTGATCCAGGCGAAGAAGCGCAAAATTCATCGCCCCCCCCTGCATCCCGGAGGAAGAACCGGCAATGACCACCTTGCCATCGGGTTGTGCCAGGAGCGCATGCCCACCATTCCGTTGCCCCAACTCGATCGCCACCCGCCCGTTCAGGCCAAAGGCGGCATCAAGTTGGGTGGAGGCCAAAACGCAGGGCGGACCACAGCAAAGAATTAAAGTCGCTGCTATCAGCCTCAATACCCATGATCGAATCATGTTGCCCTGCTTCATTAATCAGTAACTCTCCTTTCAACATTCCTACCAAACCATAACACAGAGAATTTGCAACACTGTAACATTATCTAATAGTGACAAAAAATTCATTTTCCAACCGGGAACAAATAAAGAATCCACCCCCAGAGGGGGTGGTTTTGTGTTTACCCCTAAAAGGGGGTTAGTCTGCCTCTTGCCTCCTGAGGAGGCGAGGATCATTGTCCCCAATTTGGTCGGTATTTAATTCTCAGCCTTTCGTTCTTGGGCTTCTTGATACTTGACATATTTTCGTATCTTGTCAGCATCAAGACCGACAGTATCAACGCAATACCCTCGAGCCCAAAAATGATTGCCCCAATAGGGCTTTTGCTTCAACTTGCGAAATCGATTGAAAACACGTATCGCTGTGCGCCCTTTGACTACACCCATATAGTCAGAAATAGATATTTTGGGCGGGATCATCACAATGAGATGCACATGATCGACTTGAACATTCAATTCAATGACTTCACAAGATTTTTGCTCGCTGAGCATCCTTATACAGTTGGCAACTTCCGCAGCCACTGAACCTTCTAGGATCTTCAGGCGATACTTTGGCGTCCAAACTATGTGGTACTGGCAATGCCAAACTGTATGTGATAATTTTCTTAATCGGCTCATTTGCTACTCCCTTGCTCTCAGTTGTGGGGACAACTTGAGCTATGAAGTAGCTTTTGAGTCGACTCTGTTCAACCGGCATAGCCGTTGAACTCTGACCTGGCCCAAAGGACCAGGTTTTCTACACTTCGAATAAAAACCGAAACTCATTCTGCATGCAGCAAAAAAAGCCCGGATACACACCGTATCCGGGCTCAACAACTACATGTGGACCAATCGACTTCAGGCCCGACAGGAAAAAAAATCAGCCAGCAATTGAATACGCCGCTTCATCCTCCACTATCCGTTTTCTGGTCGCTGCAGAAAGCCCGATCAACCCTACGCCGAACAAGAGGAGAGTGGACGGTTCAGGCACTGGAGAGGTTGTAATATTGTCGAACTGAACGAAATAATCTGTTTGTGCCCACCAGGCAGAAGCCAAATTGGTAAAGTCGGCACTAAAAAAAAAGGTTTCTGCACCAAATGCACCATCGATCGTGAAGGATTGAGAAACAATGGTGCCAAACGAATTCAACCCATAAAAGGTAATGACCTCCGTTTCTCCCCTATGCTCAGCCAACTCGGACAGATCAATGGAAAACAAGGAAAACAGAATAGAGTCGAGGCTGGTCATCCAGGTAACACCTGGATAGTTATCATTAAACAATGCGGTGGAACCGGTATAGCCTTCGGCCGAAGAGCCGAATGTTGCCAAGGAAGGCTCATAGCCCGAGGTTTCCTCGGTAGCCAGATTTCTTAAGACAAAACCATCCTCTGCATAGGTTGCGCCATGATCGGTTATATCCGCATCATTGTGGGTAAGCGACTCGAAATCGATCACAGCAGCCTGGCTTGCCATTGAGTGTCAGATTTCTGTGGTCACCTTTTGCTTCGTCATTGACCAGATCCCCGACCTGAATGACAAATTTGCAGTTATGTTGAATAAATTTCTCATTTAGGGTATTGGAAAATACTAAATTACCGTTTATGATGTTTTCATACTGCAAAAGAGGAGGAGTGAGTATGAAGACATCGACTTTGGTTCGGAATGGAGTATCGCCAGAACTGGTGGGCTTGATT
>JAQUEZ010000269.1 GCA_028684915.1 Desulfobulbus sp. | reverse complement strand
AACCATCGGGATTCACCGACTCTGACCGCATCCGGGTGGCAGTGCCATCCGGTCCGGTAGAAACGGTCACCGGGCCGGAGGCGGTGCCAATACTCTGGTTGGCCGAGGCCATCATGGTGGCAAAGTTACCCTGCGAGGTCATCGGCGAAATCTGTCCCGACTGTTGCAAGCTCCTGCGGGCGTTCATGGCAGCGGCATGCCCGCCCACCGATTTGTGCAGACTCCAGGACTCGGCGGCAGCCAGGTTGGCAAAGCGATGTTCCGCCATCCCATCTAGCAGGCCGGCGGCCTTGGTTTGTTGACGCATGGCGGATGAAAGCCCATCCGGGGTCAACAAAGCCCCGGCATGACTCCCGGCTCCCTGGACAAGACTGCTCAGGTTGCCGGCCAGCATGGCCAGGGCATGGCCACCGAAGCGAATCAGCATCATCGAGAACAGGCTGGCCAGCATGATGCCGGCAGAACGGATGACCCCAAACATGGCCAACATCTTGGTGGCAACCGAAGGCAGGGCTGCCATGGCATAGACGCCGAGACTTGATTGCCGGACCTCCTCGAAGTTGCGGGCGGCATAGTCCATGGCCGCCCCGTGGATCACCGCGTCTGTCACGCCCCAGGTGGAGAGGAAGACAAAAAAGCCGAGCATCACCGAGGCTGCCTTGCCGACAATCGGGGTGGGGAGAAAGAGCACCAGGAATGGAATCACGCCAATGGCGATGGCGGTCATCACTGCCCGGATGACCGGGATCCACTCGTTCATGGTCAGGCCGATCCCCAACCCGGAGGTGGTAATTTTCCGGTCGCTTTCCATCAGCATGGAGGTCTCGACATCATCCTGGAAGTAGAAGTTGTAGAGGACCTCGGCGATCTGCCGCTGCTGGATGATCCGCTCCGGCGTCACCGCCGTGCCGGTGGTAAAGTTGAGGGTATTGCTGATTTGATTGCGGCAGGTGGCCAACTCGGTGGCGCTGCTTGGGTCGTAATAGGACTTGCTGCATACCTTGCGGATCGACTCGCTGTAGTTGGCGGCGGTGGCATAGATCGGCTGCAAGTTGTTCCAAGCCTGGGTGCAGCTCATGGCAGTGCCGGCCGGATTCGCGGCATCGTAATAGACGGTGTAGACCGAAGGGTTGACCGCCTGGGCGAGATTGACCAGGAAATCGGTGCTGGTGTTGCGTAGGTCATCCAGAGACAGGGTAGTGCCCGGCCGCATCAGTTCGAAGGTAACACAGTCCTTGACGTAGCGAATCATGGAGGTGCGGGCATAGTTGTCCTTGGGCGAGGAACCCTTGACCGACTCCAGGGTCTTGAAGCCAATGCCCCCGGCGGTCTGGGTATAGGCGGCATCCGGGGCCGCCGAGGTATCAATGATATCGACCAGGCCGCGCTCGATCAGATTGAGGGTGCCGGCGGTGAAGACGATGGCATCGGGGATATCGCCTACGGTCTGGAAGCGGTTCAAGACCGGGTCATAGACGGTGATATGGCCCTTGGGGACAAAGACAGCCAAATAGACGATGGCTCCGAAGACCACCGGTACGGTCCAGGTCAATGGAATGATCCGGGCCCCGGTGGTGGCCCGGGCGATCCAAGCCGCCGCCCCGGCCATGATGCCGATGACGGTCATCACGAAGATGAGCCCCTGATAACTTGCATCGCTGAAGATCAGGGCAATACGGATAAAGGCCTGGACAATGGGATTGAAACCACCGTAGGTGTAATACTCCATATCCAGGGCCAGGGCGGAACTGGCCGAGAGGAGGACCCCGGCCAGCACCAGTAAATAAAGCACCTTTTTCTGCATTGTCCTTACCCCAGCCATCACAACTGCATCCTCGCGGCCAGATCCTTGCCATAACGCCGGGTGATCTCGGCAGCCATCTGCACCTCCATCCGCTGCATGTGGTTGAGATAGGCGACCGTGGTGTTCATCTCGTTCGCAGCCGCGACATAGCTGGTCTTGGCCGACTCCTTGAGCGCACGAATCCGCGCCAGCATGGCGGTGATACTCTGGTCGGCATGCTCGGCAAAGAGCACGGCGGCACACTTCTCCGGTCCCTGACCTGCGGAGGGGCCGGCCTTCTTCTCCAGCACCTCCTTGGCCTTGGCGGCAATGGATTCACCACGGAGATAGAGGTCGGAGAGCATCTGCAGGCTGTAGGCCTTGGCGGTGATGTCCGCCAGGCCGGGGATGATCGTGGCCCTGGTGCTGGTGCCCACGGCGGTTTTGAGGATCGGGAGGGTGGCAAGCGGGTTGGACTCAAGAAAGGTCTGCTCGGCGGTGGTGAGCGTGCCTTTGTTCTCCACCTTGTCGGCAATGCTGTTCAGGGTGGTGCTGATATGGGCAACCAGGTCCCGGTTGGCGTCGTTGATCTGGCTGCAGGTGCCGGTTGTACTCTTGATGTAAACAGCTCCTTCGGTGAAGGCCTTGATGTCATCCGGATTGTTCTGCGGACAGGGCGGGATGGCCGAAATGCGGTAGGCATTAGCAGGGCCTTCCAACTGCACATCACCCACCAGTCCCCGAATCAGATCGATATGGCTGGCGGGGATGCTCATCCGTGAGCCGACATTGGCGAGCAGTGATCCGCCGGCAAGAAAGATGTTGGTCATGTCGGCATTGCAACCGCTGGTCACATCTGCGACATCGGCTGACTGGGGCTGATTATTGTTGGCCCGATCCTGCTTGGTGAGGATATCCCACATCTCGGCGGTACCGCTGACCAGCTTGTTCTCCTTGATGGCGGTGCCAAGTTTCTCCCGCATCACCTCGGAAGAGTGAAAGCCGTTTTCGTTGGCCACGATCCCCACCAGTTCCTTGGAGGCGGAACATTCATCCAACTGCATGGAGTTCAATTTATCAGCCAGGGCCTCGAAGTTCTTGATGGTGTTCGAGCACTGCTCGCAGAGGGTCTTTAGTGCCAGGTCAAAGGCCACCGCCGGAGCACCCGCAAGGATGGCCTGGAGCTTGTTGACCAGGTAATCGGTGTTCATGAAGCTGAAGCCGCCCATGAACACATCGATGCCGCCGCAGCCGCTCTTGATCCGGGGCACCTCGACGGTGACAGGATATTCGGCGGTGCTGGGCCAGCGCCCCGAGAAGCTGCCGCCGGAGTAATAGCCACGCTGCTGCCCGCTGAAGTAGTTGGGAGTGCTGCCGGCCTGCTGCTGCAGCCAGTCGTCGACCCAACCGGCCTGTGCCGTTTGGGCGGAGAGGATCACAACAACAATGGCGGAAAGAAATGCTGTTCTCATGGTGATGGCCTCATGGGTGACTTGTTGATTGGGCCGTTAGCCTGCCAGGGTGTTTGAATCTTCAGGATCGAGGTCGGGTCCAGGGCGCTGCCCTTCTGAAAATCGTAGGTGGTGAAGGATTCCATGGAGGTGTCCCCGCGCATCGAACGGATTGCCTGGTAGAGGTTGCGCTCGATCTCCGGCAGCGTGGCCACGCCAGTGGCAATGCGCATCGAGGCCTCCCGGTCCTGCCTGATCAGCAACAAGGTCGGCGCGGTGGTGATGTTGAAGCGCAGGGCGATATTCGGTTCACGTTCCATATCCACCGGCTTGACCTGCCAGCCGTACTTGTCGACGAAGTAGGCCAGGATCTGGGCCTGCTTCTCGCAGAAGCCGCAACCGGCTGCGGCAAAGAACAGCAGGGCATGATCATCCCTGGCCTCGCGGATGGTCCCCGCAATCTCCTCCTGCTGCATCTGCACCCGGGCTACCGCTCCAGGGCTGGAGGTTGGATAGACCTGGTTGATGTTGAACAAGTCCGCCCGTTTCTGGGTGACGAACTGAGCCGCGTTGGCGTAGGCCAGGGCCTTGCGCCGGGCAATGTCCTGAATGGAGAGATATTCAAGGATGTTCTGCTCTGTCGGGTACTGGACCGCCTTCTTCTGCAGGCCGTTCAGCAACTGCTGGAAATCATCCGGATGCATGTTCCACAGAGTTTCCGTGGAATAGTGGGCCAAGGACACATCACGAGATTGAGCGGAGGTTTTTGGCTGAGCTGCTGGCATTTCCTGGTTCTCTTCGACCACTTGAGCCGGATCCTCATACCAGAACCAGCCGTGCTTGCTCTCCTGATAGAAGCTGTTGGTCGCCGAGGGCATGGAGTTCCCGGCCCAGGCGGGCACCGCCAGCAGCACCAGGCTCAAGCCCACGCTACCAAAGCGGCAGAGCTTGATGGCTGATCTCGTGTACATCGATGAACCCATAGTATTTACCGTCAAAGCTACGGGGATGGGTGCCGATCATAAACAGCTTGTCCGTCGGAACCGGCCCGTTGAACGAGAAGCGGGGCAAGGGCCGGCCCTTGCTGTCGGCTTCCAGGGCCTGCCCCAGCGGCCGGCCATTACAGGTGAAAAGGTGGGCTTCGTCGGTGGTCAGTTGCTCACCCGGAAGACATCCAACCTGCTTGATCATCTGATCATGATCGGCACGGAGTCCTTGCTGCACTTGCGAGAGGCCCTGATGGCGAAAGACCAGGTAATCGCCCAACTCCACCTTGGTGGGTGCAGGGAGCAGAAAGAAGACTCGATGATCGAGCGAACCACTGGTGGCGACGGTAATGCGGCCGGGCAACCAGGATCCGGCAAGGATGAAGGCGAGAAAGACGATTGCTACAGCCTGTTCCCGCCGGTTCAACCGCCACCAGGGTTTACTTGAACTTGATTTCAGTGTCCGGGTCATGATGCAGCACCACATCCTTGAGGATGATCAGGTGATGAGGAGGTTGCTCCTGGAGCACCTGTTCCAGGGTGTCGAGATTTCGCTTCCACTGCTCTTCGGTAATGGTCCCGGCCGCGAGCAAGGTCTTCTGTTCCTGCAGGTAGCCTTTCAAATCTGCCACCTTCACCTTAGGCACCAGGAACCGGTCGTAGGCAAAGAGCAGCCCAAGAACGATGACCAGGACAATACCGATTACCTCCAGGTAGCCGGGGGAGGCGACAGCATTTGCCCTTTGGCGTTCTTCGATATGTTCGTTCACTGACCACCTCGCAATCGGGTACTGATGCCGGCAAGCGCGGGACTGTTCGCCGCCTTGCCGATCTTTTCCAGCAGGTAGGCCAACTCCGCCTCCCCATGAATTGACCAGGAGTCCTGACCATTGTCATGGACCAGGGCCGGCACCTCGCTGATGTTGTATCGGGAAAATAATCCCGGGTTGACCTTGAGCGGCACTGCCAGTCGCTGACAAGGAGATTTGGGAGTATCCTGGCATTTCGGGTCAGCCTGCATCACCCGGCTGAAATAGCCGGCATTGATGCGTTTGCCTTCCATCCCCTCTGGTAACCCGAACAGGACCGGCACAATCCGTTGTTCGCCGGTTCGGCCAATATCGATTAGGTAGCGATTCTCCACCGTCTCAGGCATGGAGCTGGAAAGGAAGAGATAGACCGACTCCTGGGCGGTGAGCGTACTGTTGTCCTGCGTTTTCATCGCTTGTTCCTGTTGCGGACCGCTTTGCTGAATCCTGTCTATCTGGCAACGGAGCTTCTGCTGGAACTCAGGCGAGTTGTATTCTTTTGCTGTTTGCTGAGCTGCTTCCTGTCCCTTGTCGTTATGAGCATTCTCAGGCAGGTGCATGGTCTCACTGAGTTTACGGGCCTTCTCGACCGCCTCCTCCACCAGTTCTCCGGCTTCCTTGCGTTCTTCCGCCAAAACGCCCTGAAAGAGGGTGATTGTCAGTACCACCGGAAGTATCCTCCAACTCATTCGCAGCATGTGCAGCACCGTTGCAGGCGGTAGACCACCCAGAGAAACTCGTCATTGGAACCCTGGGCACCCATGTAGGGCGGATTGAGTCCGGAATCATAGGTAGAGGTCGCCCGGCCGATGGGATACACGTCCCGAATGTCGGGCCGAGCCACGTTCATCTTATAATGGCTCTTGATCCAGACCGGGGTCTGTACGCAACCGCAGAGAGGGAAGGGATCGCAGATCATGCCGATGCGGTTGAGCTTATAGAGCATCCGGTAGGCGGCGGTGGCGTTGGCCTGAACGATGTTGTCGTTATCAACATGGCCGGTCATTGGGTAGGCAGAACCACCACTGCCGACACACCAGGGCATGGCATCGAGCGGCCAGCCAGCATTGGCAGCAATGGAATCGGCCATGCAGGCCATGACCATGGCCTTGTTGGCATACAGGGAGACTTCTGGGGTAAGCAAGGCTGCCAACTCGTCGTTCTGCCACATGGCGTCATATTCGCTCCACCAGGTGCCGTAATCGTTGCGGTCGCAGATCCCTGCCATTAAGGGCAAGAGAAAGGCGTGCGACTGGGCAAAGGTGGACTCATTGGCGATATCGACCGCATCCGAGCTTTTGTTCTTGCCCCCCATTTCATCGGTCAAGCTTCCACCAACCGAACTACCCAGCATTGCTGAGTAAAAGGCAATCGATGAAGTGTCCAGGAGTAGAAAGGGTTCCCAATAACTGACGATTATTCCGGTCTCCATAAAAACGGGTGGTGGGCGCGGACAGAAGCACACCCCCTCGATGGTAAAATCAATCTCGCCCCAATCAATGTCGGTGATCGGATTGAAGGAAGTTCCCGACTTGGCCAAGGACTGCAATGGGGCCAGGAGAAGGAAGAACACCAGAAATCTGCTAACGCTGTGTTGCAAGGCGCACCTCCCGAACCATCAGTGTGTTGTCCTGCTCGACCACCACCGAAGGTGCGGCCTTGAGCTGGAGCCGGGCGGCAATATCGTGGGTCAGGTAATAGACCGGCCGCTTCAGCTCTTGTTTCACCTCGGCCGCATACCCACCGGAGAGCAAAAGGATGGCCCGGTGATTCTGAAAATAAGGAGACCCCTTGAACCACTGGATCTGCTCCGGGTCACTGCCGTCGATGACCACCAGCCCACCACTCAACCCGGCATATTGCAAGGGATTGAAACTGAAGCCCTGGGGATAGAGCAGGTTGCCCTGGCTATCCTTGATGTCATGGTCGAGGGTATGAGTCAGATCGACTGTGAATACCCGGTCGCTCGCTGCTCGGGGCAGCGTATGCAGTTTGGCCGGCTGATAGCGGTTCTGGGAATAGAACAGGGCATCAAGGTCAATCGTATTTGCCTTCTGCTGAAGCTCTTTGGTGATGTCCTGCTCGACGATGGGATAGGTTCGCCCCACCGGATCCAGCCGGGTATGCGCTGCAAAGACCTGGGTGGCACAGGTGATGATCCATAGAGCAGAAAGAAGTTTAGAGTCCATCCTGTTCCCTCCGGGCAACCATCTCCAGGATGGCTTGGTGATAGCTGAGGCCGTTTTTGACCATGGCCTCGATGGCGGCAATCTCGGCGGGCTTGGAGGTGTAGATGAAGTAGTCGTAGTCGTTGACCACCAACCGGGCCACACCAAGGCCAAAGGGGGTATCGAAAAAGACCTCCGAGTATTTGGGGGGATTGGATTTGACGCTTTTCAGCAACTGGAGCACGAAGTCGTCATACTCGATCAGCCCCTGCTTGCGGGCCTGATCGAAATCCGATGATTCAAGGTAGATCTTGAAGGCTGAGTTGCCGTTGATTACCCGACCCACCTCGCCGAAACTGTCGAGATCAAGGATCGACTGGGTGATGATCATGAAGCTGCCGTTGTACTTGCGGGCCCGCCGATACCCCTCGTTGATCACCGGGCCAAGCATGGCGGCCTTGCCCAGAAACTGCCAAGCCTCGTCAAAGATGATCAGCCGGGAACGGGACCGGTCGGAAAGGTAGAGATCCTGGGTCACCGCATTGAGGACCAGCAGAGTGACGACCCGGTACAGATCGGGCTGGATTTTGAGGTTCTCCAGTTCCAGGACCACAAAGGAATCGCGGTGGATGTCGAAGGTGGAGGGACCGGTGAAGAACTTGCCATGAAAGCCGTGGCTGGTGAACTCGCGAATGTTGAAGGCCAGCTTCCTTGCAACCTCCACCAAGGCCGGGTTGTCGCTCATG
>JAQUEZ010000063.1 GCA_028684915.1 Desulfobulbus sp. | reverse complement strand
CCTTTGACCCGGCAACGGGATTAAGTCGATTGAACACGGTGCGGGTATCCAAGGCAACCGCTGATCAGCGCACCGGCCGTGCCGGACGTCTCGGTCCCGGCCACTGCCTCCGCCTCTGGACTCGAGAAGAGCATCACAGCCTGCCCCCATTTCATCCTCCGGAAATCATCCATGCCGATCTGGCGCAACTGACCCTGGAACTTGCCCTCTGGGGAGTCAACGATCCAAGTCTCCTCTCCTGGCTTGATCCTCCGCGCGCAGGTAGCTCTGGCCAAGCCCGAGAGCTGTTACGCAATTTGCAAGCGATAGATCATCAGGGCCGAATCACCCCTTTGGGTAGAAAATTGGCTGAGTTACCCCTGCATCCACGCCTCGGGCATATGCTCCTTGCGGCACGCAGCAAAGGGTTGGAATCGCTTGGGTGCGATCTTGCCGCCCTGCTCTCGGAACCCGACCCTCTTCGTGGACAAACCCAGAGCTGCGATATCACCGAGCGATTGCAGTTGCTCGCCACCTGGCGCAGTCAGGGAGATCGGGCTGCACGTACACTTGGCAGTGATCCAGCCCTGCTGCGCCGGATCGATCAGACGGCGCGGCAATGGCTGCGGGGTAAAAGCGCACATGGGCCTCACCGGCCTGAGGATATCGGCTCCCTGCTCATTGCAGCCTATCCGCAGCGTATTGCCCGCAAACGGCTGGGACAGCGCGAGCGCTATCTGTTGGCTAATGGTCGTGGAGTGCAATTATTGCCCACTGATCCCTTAGCGGGAGAAGAATATCTTGTCGCCGCCCAGGTGGACAGTGGCCGGAGTGAAGGCCGGGTCTTTCTCGGTGCAATGGTGGATATGGCTGTTGTTCGCTCGCAACACAGCCATCTTCTTACCCATAAGGAACAGATACGATGGGACGGGGACAGCGGCAAGGTGGTGGCAACAGCACAAACGCGGCTCGGTGCGATTGTGGTTGAGGAACAGCTGCTCAACCATATTCCCCAGGAAGCAATTACCCAGGCCTTGCTCCAGGGAATAGGACAAACCGGGCTTCAGAGCCTGCCCTGGAGCCGACAAGCCAGACAGCTCCAGGCACGGCTTATCAACCTCCGCGCCTGGCAACCGGAGGCGGATTGGCCGGATCTCAGCGACCAGGCCCTTCTTGTCGATCTTGCCTGGCTTGCGCCCTTTATCAGCGACATGAACCGGCTTGAACAGATGCGGGGGCTTGATCTGCAGTCGATCCTCCTTGCGCCACTGGCCTGGCCTCAACGCCAAGCCCTTGATAAGCTGGCACCGGAGACCGTCACCGTGCCCAGCGGCTCAAAAATCCGCATCGAATATCGACCGGGTGAACCACCCCTGCTTGCAGTGCGCCTCCAGGAAATGTTTGGCTTGGAGAATACGCCCACCATCTGCAATGGCCGGGTGCCGCTGCTACTCCACCTGCTTTCCCCAGCCAGACGACCGATCCAGGTGACCACCGATCTGGAAAGTTTCTGGAAAAACGGGTACCCGGAGGTAAAAAAAGAACTCAAGGGCCGCTATCCCAAACACGCCTGGCCTGATGACCCTCTTGTCGCCCAGCCACTCAAGGGGCTACCGCGCAAGCAACGCTGAGCCGAGATCAGCAGAAAGCACAAAAGAGACAACCAGGAGCTTTTTTTACGACGCCATCACCCTTGACCCAGCCCCCTTCGTTTTTATGGTTTGACCGCACAACGAACTAACCACCGCTCGAGGAATTCCATGTCCGATTTCTTTGCATCCCGTCGCATGCGCCGTGAAGCGCGGACGGTGGAAGCCATGATTCGACGCTACTGCCGAGACCATCACCATACCGAGGCAGCGCTATGTTCGGAGTGCGACCAGCTATTGGTTTATGCCCGCAAACGGTTGCAGAACTGCCCGTTTCAAGAGGGGAAAACCAGCTGCGGTCAATGTCCGGTGCACTGTTATTCACAAGAGCAGCGGACCCGGATCCGTGAAGTGATGCGCTATGCCGGTCCGAGAATGCTTCTGTCCCACCCGTTCATGGCCTTGATGCACCTCATCGATGGACTACGTAAACCCCGGCGTCGATCGTAACCACCCGGCTTGACACCACCCGGCAAATCCCGTAGAGTTCCGCTCACTATCGACCCCAACCCACCTCTGTTATCAACCAACCTTCCCCGGTATGTACCCATGTTTGGAATAGGCCTCCCGGAAATGATCGTCATCTTTGCTGTGGCCCTGATTGTAGTCGGCCCGGATAAACTCCCAGGCCTGGCACGGTCTCTGGCCAAGGGGGTGATGGAGATGAAAAAAACCCTGAATCAACTCAAAGACAGTCTCAACGAAGATGGCGGCGAGCTCGACTCGGTGCAGAAAGAACTGCGTGCCACCGCTGATGATCTGAAAGAACGGATGATCGACACCGACCCTTCCCACTGGCATCCCGCCGCAGGACCAGGCCAACAGCCAACCGAGGAAGAGATTATCGATGTCGAGATCGAGGCAGAGGAAGCTGCTGCCAACGCAACCGAAACGGCGGCTGCGGAAGTCGCAGAAGAGGAGCCTTCGCCCCAGGCTTCGCGCCGCAAGTTGCCAAGTGGAGAAAAGCCCAGCGAAAACGTTCCGCCAGAAAATGAGGCGACAACTCCATGATGAGTGTCGTTCTCGTCAAAGGTTTTGAGAACGACCTTTCTCGTTTTCCCCATCATTGTTTTGTTATGCACGGCTTATGTTTTCCCCACTGTTTACGAGGCCATCATGATTGAAGCACTGGAGCAATTCAGGCCCCATCATCAGGAACTCAAAGAGAGGTTGATTCGCTGCTTTATAGCCATTGCAGTCACCACCACCATTGCTTACCTGTTTAAGGAAAATCTCGCCGCCTGGAGTATACACCCCCTCTATCAGGCCTATCCCCAGCTCGACAAACTGGTCTACACCAAACTGACCGAGGCCTTTCTCAGCTACCTCAAGCTTGCGTTGCTCGTCGGTCTCATTGGTGCCTTGCCCTTTATCCTCTACCAGCTGTGGCTCTTTGTTGCCCCCGGACTGCTTGATCAGGAAAAAAAGACCGTTCGTACCATCCTTGCCTGGGCAACCACCCTTTTTGCCGGCGGAACCCTGTTTGCCTATTTTGTCGCCTTGCCGCGTATTCTCCATTTCTTTATGAGCTATGCTGGCCCTTCACTGCAACCACGGCTCAAGCTCGGTCTCTACCTCACGTTCACCGCCCGTATGCTGCTCACCTTCGGTATTGCCTTTGAGATCCCGTTTTTAATGGTCATGGCCAACCGTACCGGCCTGATTAAGGACCGGTATTTTCAGAATAAACGGATCTATTTTTACATTGCCATTGTAGTGCTCGCCTTTCTCCTCACCACCGGCGAGGTTACGGCAACCGTGTTACTCTCGTTTCCGCTTTTTGCCCTCTATGAGGCCGGGATCATAGCCTGCCGCGTTTTCAATAAGGCCGATGCGGAAACAGGCGATTCGACGGCTCCCTGAGCAATAAAACCCGTTGTTTTCTGTTTTTTCGCAAATCACCTGCCCCATGACCTCAGCCCCCCACGCCTCAGCTAGACAACCGACACCGCGTCGTCACCGGCTGTTGGGGGGGCTAGCGGTTCTCGGCTCAGCTTTTTGCTTCTACCTGGCCACAGCCATTATCCATTGGGGGCAGGGCCATGTTCAGCTCGAAGCTGCCCTGTACACGTTTACCCGTTTTGTGTTCGGGTTTGTCGTGGTGAGCACAAGCATACTTCTCGGCGGACGGCGACCGCAGGGCAAGCAGGCCCATTACATTCTTGGTCGCATGCTCACCAATACCATTGCGGTCTACTGTTTCTACAAGGCTGTGGATGTGGGCTCGGTGGCCGAGGCCAACATCCTCAACATGACGTATCCACTCTTTGTCGCCCTTTTCTCCTGGTTCATGATCCGGGGACAACGCGATATCTTTGCGCTGGGAGTTGTTGCCGTCGCCTCCATCGGCATATGGCTCATCTTGGCTCCCAGTAGTACAAACCTCCATCTCAACAACTTTTGGGGGCTACTTTCCGGCGTCTTTGCCGGTTTTGCCATCATCTATCTCAATCTCGCCCGGCGCTCTAACGATTCACAAACCATCCTCTTCTACATGTTCGGCTTGGGCGCAGTGCTGATGCTGCCCATGGTCTATCACGATCTCCGCCTCCCCAACCCAACGGAACTAGGCTTTTTACTCAGCTGTTCGGTTGCCGGTGTTGCCGGCCAGTACCTGCTCACCTACGGTTTCTTCTTTGTAACGGCCGTAGAGGGTTCGGTCGTCTCCTCAAGCAGAATTCTCATAGCGGCCTTGCTTGGCCCGCTGCTTGTGGCTGATCCTTCGCTTGGAGTAAGCGGTTGGTGTGGAGCGCTGATTATTTTTGCCGCCGATGTGGCACTGGCACTCAGAGCGCCAGCCCGCTAATACCAAGCTCTTTCCCTTTTCCCCTCCTCTTTTCTTCACCACTTCGTGGTTTATCCTTCCCCTCTTTTTCACGCCTTTTACCTTGACTCGCACGGATCATTTCCTGATAATCGAAAGAAAATATTAGGTAACAAACGGAGAGAACTAGACGTAATTTATCTATTTTTCCATCTCACTTTTATATTTAAAAGGAGTAACCGATGAACGACTTCAGGCTGGGGATTAAGTTGGTGGGTGGTTTTCTGATGACCGCACTGATCATTGTTTTGGTCGGAATGCTCTCTATCAGCCAACAGAACAAACTTGGCAGTGAAGTCGAAGCCCTTGGCAACCAAACCATTCCGGCCGTACAGAGTATCCTCGTCGTCAAAAGTCAGGCCGCCTCTATTGCCTCCCTGATGCGTTCGTTGCTCACTCCCTACGCGTCCAAAGAGCAACGCAATTACGCCCACCAAACCTTGCTCGAATCCCGGAAAATTTTTGGAGAGGCCAAAGAAAAATTCATGTCTTTGCCCCTATCCAAGGAAGTCACCAGTGAGTGGCAGGAGTTCAACACCAACATCTCCCAATGGGTGCAGGTCAATAATGAGGCGGTGGATCTGTCCAAACAACTCATTGAGATGGATATGCTCAAACCCGATGTGATGAAACAGCACATGGCTGATTTTGAGATTGCCCACAATGCACTCCTGGCAAAAATCAGCAAACTGATTCTCTTTGGGGTGCCCTTTGAAGGCGGCACAGGAGATGCCGATTGTGCCCTGGGTAAGTGGATGCAAAATATGGATACCACCAATAAAGAGATGGTGGCCTTGGTCAATCAGTTAAAACCGATTCACACAGCGATGCACCATGGTGTTGCCCAGGCAAAAAAACTAGCCACCAGTGGCCAGGCCTACGAGGCCAAGGGCATACTGGAAGAGCAGATCTACCCGAGCTCGGAGCAGGTCTTTGTCCTGGTCCATAAAATGACGGCTCTTGTTGATCAGGCCAACGAAAAATTCAAGAAAATGAACAAGATGCTGCTTGAAGATGGTGAGCAGTATCAGAAAAACACCTTTATCGCGATCGATAAAATCGTAAAAAAAGCGGAAGAGGCGGCCCATGCCACTGTTCAAGAAGCCCATGACAGCGCCCGCCGCGGCCAGTTGATTACCACCATTTGTTTGGTTGTCGGTTTCGTCCTTGCCGTGGCCCTGGGCTTGGTCCTCACCCGCATGATCACCAAACCGCTGTTCATGGGTGTGGATCTGGCCAAAGCCATGGCAGGAGGAGATCTTACCCGGACCATGGATGTCCAGCAGAAGGATGAGATCGGCATGCTGACGCAATCCCTTAATGACATGGCCAAAAACCTTCGCCGCATGTTTGGTGAAATCAAGCAGGGGGTGACCAGTGTGGATGATTCCTCCAGCCAACTGGCGGCCATTTCCAATCAGATGGCCTCGGGTGCCGCGTCCACGGCCACCCGCTCGGCCCAGGTAGCTACCGCTGCCGAAGAGATGAGCGCCAACCAGAATTCCATTGCCGCAGCCATGGAAGAGGCCTCAGTGAATGTTAATATGGTGGCTTCTGCCGCCGAAGAAATGAATTCCACTATCACCGAAATCGCCCACAATTCCGGCAAGGCGATTGAGATCACCTCCAGAGCTGTACAGCAGTCCAAGGAGGCCTCGGCTCGGGTCAACGAACTTGGCCGAGCCGCCGATGAGATCAACAAAGTCACCGAGGCTATCACCGAGATCTCCGAACAGACCAATCTCCTGGCCCTAAACGCCACCATCGAAGCTGCCCGTGCCGGTGAAGCTGGCAAAGGTTTTGCCGTTGTTGCCAACGAGATTAAAGATCTAGCCAAGCAAACCGCCATGGCAACCATGGATATCAAGAATAAAATCCAAGGCATCCAGCAGGCAACCGGTATAACCGTCCGTGAGATTAACGAAATCAGTGCCGTTATCGCCGATGTCGACCAGATTGTAGCCACCATTGCCTCTGCCGTGGAGGAACAGTCGGCCACGACCAAGGAAATCGCCAGTAACGTTAACCAGGCAAGTCAGGGCATTAACGAGGTTAACGAAAACGTGGCTCAAAGTTCGGCGGTTTCCTCGGAAATTGCCTCGGACATTGCCACAGTCAATGAAAGTGCCAACGAAATCAATACCGCGAGTGGCCAGGTGAAAGTCAGCGCCGAGGGCCTCTCCGGCGTGGCGGCCCGACTGCAGCAGATGGTGGCTCAGTTCAAGATCTGATCATTGCCGCCTTCGGCGAGAACGTTTTTTTCCGCGAAGGCTCAACAGGATAAAGCCGTTTCCCTAAGTCGCGGGAAACGGCTTTTATTTTGCGCTGATCGGCAGCCGTTCTCTGGATTGCGGCAGGGATCAGGATGGCGAATGCATGGCAGCGTGGACCTTGGCGGCCAACTCATCAATGGGAAAGGGTTTGAGAATGCATTGCCCTTGCCCATCCGTCTTCTCCCAGCCGGGCAGGTCGTCGGCATATCCCGACATGAACAGGCACTTCAGCTTGGGGTAAAAGGAGCGCAGCAGACTGGCCAATGCTTCTCCGCCCATTTCCGGCATCACCAAGTCGGTAAGCAGAAGTTGGATGCCGCCCGGTTCGGTATGGGCAAGGAGAATGGCCTCGGTTGGCCTCGTGGTAGCCAGGACAGTGTAGCCCAGACTACTGAGCAGGGCACTGGTGGAACGGAGAATCCCTTCTTCATCATCAACCACAAGAATGGTTTCACCGCCACCACGCAAAATAGCGGCCTCCACCTCTTGATGATGCTCGGCAGAGTCTGGGTGACGCGGCAGGTAGAGTGAGATATTCGTCCCCTGGCCCGGGGCGCTGCGTACATCTATAAAACCGCTGTTCTGCTGCATAATCCCATAAACCGTGGACAGGCCCAGGCCAGTCCCCTGCCCCTCTTCCTTGGTGGTAAAAAAGGGTTCGAACATCTGCTCCTGAATGGTGGGATCAATGCCGCAGCCTTCATCGCTGATGGAAAGGAGCACGTACTCACCTGCGGGCATGCGGCCATGGCTGAGACGTAAGAGATCGGTCAACGAAACCATGGCGGTACGAATGATGATATGCCCCCCCACGGCCATGGCGTCGCGGGCATTGACACAGAGGTTGGCCAGGATCTGATCGACCTGGGAGGGATCGATGAGAACCGGCCAGAGATCGGCCTGGGGCTGCCAGACGAGTTGGACCTGTTCGCCGATCATCCGCTGCAACATTTTCAACATGCCGCCGACGGTTTCGTTGAGGTCGATAACCCGGGGAACGATAGCCTGTTTGCGGGCGAATCCGAGCAACTTACGGGTCATGGCCGAAGATCGCTGAGCAGCATCGATAATCTGCTGCAGAAATTCATGAACCGGCAAACCGGGTTTGGTCTTGCTCAACCCCATTTGGGCATAGCCAAGAATAACACTGAGCATGTTGTTGTAGTCGTGGGCCACACCACCGGCCAGACGCCCGATGGACTCCATCTTCTGCGCCTGACGTAACTGGGCCTCAAGCTGCTGCTGTTGTCTTTCGGCCTCAATCCTCTGGGTCACATCGCGGATCAGACCGATATAACCGGTCATCCGCTCTTCGTCGTCATAGAGACGAAATAGATTGACCTCACCAGGAAAATATCGGCCTTCTTTTGTTTTGAACTGGATCAGGAAAATCTGGGAAGGATCGTCGGTCAGGGTCTGGAGCGATTCGACGAGGTGATGGTACTGGGCCTCACTTTCATAAACAATTGCGGTTGATTCTCCGAGCAACTCATCCAGGGAATACCCGAACAGATCGGCAAAAGCGCGGTTACAGTTGATAATCCGCCGATGGGTATCAGAAACCAGCAATGCATCGCGAATGGAATGAAAAAGACGGCGATAGTTGGTTTCGCTCTGACAAAGAATGTCTTCCGTCTTTTTGCGGGCATCGACCTCCTGCTCAAGTTCAAGCATTTTCTGTTCGAGCTTGCGCACCAACCGCTCGTTATAGAGTTTGAGCACCTCCCCCTCCTCGGCAGGGAACGAACAGAGTGGTGGAACCTCGGTATGGGAACCATCCAAAACCTCAGTGATCGTTTGCACCAGGAGTTCAGGCTCGCAGGGTTTCTGCACAAACCGGGTAGCGCCAATTTTAAGGGCAAAAGCCTCATCCTGCGGACCGGTGTAGGTGGCGGTGAAGACAATAAAAGGGATGCGACAAAACCGGGAATCCGCCTTGATCCTGCGGCAGAGTTCAAAACCGTCCATCACCGGCATGAGGATATCGGAAAGAATGCAATCGAATTTTTCCTCCTCCATACACTGCAGGGCCTCAGCCCCGTTGCTGGCCGAGCGGACCTCAAAACCGTGGCCTTTGAGCAGCGCCTCCATCAGATAACGATTTTCCAATTTGTCATCAACGCTGAGTATCCGCATCTTATGCGCCCACCTCATCCCAACCTTGGGGAAAGTAGCTGCAGATTTCCGCAACAAAGGTCTCGGGATTGATGGGTTTTTCAATGTACCCCGTGGCTCCGGCGGCAAGAATTTGCTCTCGGTCTCCCACCATGGCATAGGAGGTCACGGCAATGATCGGCACCTCCATCAGTTGTGGATGCCGTTTGAGTTCAGCGGCAACCGCATACCCATCCATTCCTGGCAACTGGATATCCAAAAGGATCGCCAGGGGCTCGCAGCGTAAGGCCGTGGCCACCCCCTTTGTGCCGTCTTCGGCGCCAATGATGGTAAAGCCGCTTTTCTCGAGCAGAAAACGCATCATGTACATGTTCTGCACGTTATCCTCAATAATCAACAAGCGCCTGTTCATACCCCTACTCCTTGCAAAAGACGTGCGGCCGGTTCCTGTTCCGCCGGGAGGTACACGGTAAAAGTGCTCCCCTGCCCCAGTGCGCTGACCACACTCATGCGACCCCCCATCCGAGCCACCAACTGCTTACAGATCGCCAGACCAAGGCCGGTGCCATCGTGTTGACGGGAAAGCCCGGCTTCCACCTGGTGGAACGGTTGAAAGATGCGTTGCAGTTCCTGCGCGGGCATACCGATACCGGTATCGGCCACCTGGATACAATAATTTTTTTCCTCAAGCTGACAGGTTAAACTCACCCGCCCCACAGAGGTAAACTTGATGGCATTGTTGAGCAGGTTGATCAGCACCTGCTCCAGACGACGTTGGTCGGTGATGATTGTTCCGACGTCCGGGCCAACGGTTACGCTCAAATCCAGTCCTTTCTCTTTGGCCAGGGGTGCGACCAGGGAGAGCGCCTTGTCGATGGATTTGGTGAGATCAAAGGAGGCAGGGGTTAACTCCAGTTGTCCAGCCTCGATTTTAGAAATATCGAGCACATCGTTGATCAGCGAAAGCAGATGGCGCGAGCTTTTCTGCACCATGCCCAGTTGTTTCTGCTGTTCTTCGTTCAACGGCCCGGCCAACCCCTGGATGAGGATGCCGGTAAAACCGATGATCGAATTGAGCGGGGTGCGCAGTTCGTGTGACATGGTGGCCAAAAAGGCCGATTTGATCCGGTCCGCCTCCATCGCCTTTTCCATGGCTTGGCGGAGGCTTTCCGCCGCATTGCGTTCTTCGGTCACATCTTCAAGGATCACAACTGCACCCTCAAAGGGCCTCTCCTCGTCCAAGGCGCGGAGGCTCAACCGACCCCAGAAGGTGCTGCCGTCCTTACGGATGACCTGCTGCGAACGACGGTGTGTTTCTCCCCGGCCAAGCTGGGCATAAACCTGGTTGGCTGCCCGCGCGTACGCCTCGTCGCTGCCGTACCAAGCTCGAGTCGACATGCCGACCAACTCCCCCTGTTCATAGCCGGTCATCTCTTCTGCCTTGTGGTTACAACGCACGATAAGACGGTTACGCAGCATCATGATCCCAACACCGGCAGACTCGAAGATTGACACCTGCTCCCGGTGAATAGCGGCCAACTCGCTGGTGCGCTCGCAGATCCGCGCTTCCATCTCCAGGTTGATCTGGCGCAGTTCGCGGGTACGCAGATTAACCTGGTATTTCAGCAACACGCCTCCCACTAAGCTGAGCAGGAGAATCCCGCCGCCAACGGAACCGGTAATTTTGAGCCAGAGCGGCCAACGAAATCGAATATTTTCCGAAGTCCAGTGACGAAGGGATTGGTAATAGAGGGAATTGGCATCTGCCTTGAGTTCGTTTAAATGACGATCAATGGCAGGCAGGAGGTGTTTGGGATCGTTTTTGCCGGCGGTATAAAAGAGATCCGATGGCTCGAAGACCACGGCCGTATCCTCGAGGCCATATTTACGGGCATGCATCATGCCGTAAAAACGGTTGGTCACCGCCACATCGGCCTCGCCCTGGTGCACCCGGGCAAACATAGCATCGTAATCCGGCACCCGAATCAGCTCGCAGTTGAGTTCAAAGCCCTTGCGCAAACGCTCAAAGGCCGATTCCTGGATCGAACGTTCCAGGACCATGATCCGCTTCTTATTGAGATCAAGGATAGAGTGGATGCCGTGGCCCTTGGGGGCGTAGACCTGGAACCAGGAAGAAAGGGCCGGTACCTTGGGAAAGGCATACAGTTGACTGCGTTCAGCCGAATAGGCCATATCCGGCATGATATCGATTTCGCCGCGGGCCAGCCGATCGAGATTTTCGCCCCAACTCCCGCGCTCATAGACGAGCTGCCAACCTTCTTTGCGCGCTATATCCTCGATAATATCGATAAAAATCCCAGCAGGCTTTCCTGCTTGGATGAAAATTTTCGGTGCATTTTCGTAGACACCGACCCGAACAAGGGCCAGTTCTGCCGGACACCAACCAGCTGAAACGAGACACAACAGACACACCAGCAGGCCGCCGAAAAGGCATCGGTGGCCAGACGTCGATGGCAGTGAAGCTACTCTCATGCAGAACTCCTCGATGAAAAGGTTCACCCGGTTGACACCGGAAGTTCTGAGAATACAAGATGTTACTTAATCACTCATAACTAACGGCTGCATTATGCATAATTTGCACAGGAATAGCAAACAGGAAAACGTTTTCTGTGAAAAAAATAGGCGATTCCGATAGGTTAAAGAAATGAGTACCCATCAAGCCATTGGCCTATAACGAATCCGGGCGAATCTCTTGTTTCAACAGGCAACAGGAAATTCGGTGCAACGGTGAGCCGTCCGCATGGTAGGCAATATTGTCGGGTTGCAAAAGTCGGTTCATCACGCAGCCCTCGGGGATGATCAGAGGAAAAAATCGATCCTCATTGAGGCCTTGCCGATGCACCAGCTGGTTTTCCTCAATCTCATAACTGTGAATGGGGTGATCCTCACAGAGCGGGCACTGGTAGACCCGACCGTTGGGGAAAATGAAAAAATTCTCCGCGACCATACCGGCGCATTGAAAGGCTTCCTGAGGATCGAGATACACCTTGGGGTAGATGACATGAATGCCCAGCTTTGCCGCAGCCGCCGCCACCTTGGGCACGACTGAAAGCCAATGGGCGGGATTGACCTGCCAGTTCACCTCGCCCTCGGGTTTGGTATTGGCTGGATTCCCGCGCAGGCCGATCACCTGGATAAAGAAGCGGCGCACGCCGAGATCGCTCAACAGCTCCGGCATACGGTGGAGGTGATCGATATTCAGTCCGGAGACAGTGTAGATCAGACTGGTATTAAAACCCCTGGCTACAGCCCTGCGGATATTGGCGGTACAAATTTCAAATACGCCTTCTCCACGGATGGGGTCATTGATGATGGGCTCCGGTCCATCGAGGCTGAAACTGAGGTAATCAAGCTCCTGCGGGGTGACATTGTCCAGCAGATCATGGAAGAGATAGCCGTTGGAATCCACGGTCACTGCGTAACGCATGGCCTTGGCAGCCTTGATGATGGTGGCCAGATCCGGATGCAGGGTCGGCTCACCACCCAGAAGAATAAGGTTGGTCTGCTGCTGGGGCCGGGCAAAAAGTTGCAGCCAGGTGAGGATAGTCTCACGCGGCAGGGTAGCGGTGCCGTGCTCTTTGGGGTTGATGTAACAGTGGCGGCAGGCCAGATTGCAGGCAGTGAGCAGGTGGAAAAAGACGTTACGCTCACCGGCCTGAAAGCCGACGGTTCGCGCTTGGGGTGTGGTACTCATGGATTGGACTCCAGGCTCTGAGCCATGGTATAGCGGGACAGCAGGCTCTCTTGCCAGTAGTTGCCGCTCTTGAAAAATTGTTGAAACAGATGCAGGCTTTCCGGTCTACGGATGCGATCGACCAGTTGCACTTTCATCTGTGCATACAGCGTGTTGAGCATGTAGAGCGGCAAGTTGGCGCCCCCCCCCATGACATCCTCATAGGCCCAGACAAAAGAGCGGATACCCGAAAGCAGCATGGTGGAGTAACACATCAGGCAGGGTTCCATGGTCGAGTAGACTGTGACCGTGCCTAGATCAAGATCCGGCTGCTCGCCAATCAGGGTGCGCAGGGTGAGGATTTCGGCGTGATCGATCTCATTGCGGCTGGACTCCAGGCTATGTTGGCGTCGACCTTTGGCCACCACCCGGCCACTGGCTACCATCACGCAGCCCACCGGAAATTCGCCCTCAGCCAGTGCTTTTTGGGCCTCGAGCAGAGCCAGGTCCATAAACTGTTCATGTTCACTTGTCATCGGCCATCACCTTGGTTGTTGTGCAGAATACCCGATGCTATACCACGCACCTAGGCCGCTGTCAAAACGTGCGGGGCTACATCGAGCGGCCAAAGCTGAGGATATTCTTGGCAATTGTCATCCCGGTTTCCGGTTGTACCCAGTCGTGCCCCCGGTCGTTGCAGGGCAAATAGACCAGTTGCACCATGGTCTCGGTCAGTCGGACCCGGGGCAGGTAGGGAAAAACCCGTTTGGGACTGGTAGTGGCGGCGGCAAGGATCACCTTAACGGCCTGACGCGCTTCGCTGGCTGGCAGGGTTACAGGAAAGAGTGTCTTGCCCACCCTGCCCTCCTCCGGTTTGAGATGCCACTGGCCGAGGGTGACCTGCCGCCCGGCCTGAAGGAAAATTTTCGGTCGCAGCTTGATCGCCGGAACCCAGAAACTCATTGCCCGTTCCCGCCACCGGGGCCGAGGCAGCATGGGTTGATTGGTCCGTTCAATGAAATCAGCAAAACTGTAGATCGAGAGCACCGGAATATGGGCGGTGATTTTCCAGAACGGGAGGTAGAGCTCGGTATTTTTGTCGCCCGGATGAAGGCTCCAATCCATTCGGCTCAAACCGTCCGCCCCCAATGTCCAGGCTGTATCGCAGTTATCGCAAAGCAAAACCCGGCTGTCTCCAGCCCCGTCCATGGTTGCCCCGCAGAGAGGGCACAGCGTGGCGAGAAAACGGACCTCCCAGGAGGAATTATAGGCCCGGCCCTCCACCACCTCTTCGACCGCATCGTCCAACGCATTGAGGCGACTGCCATTGACTGCATCCACCAGATCGCCATGTTGGACAGAAATCGGCAGATAAATATAGCTGAGACTCTCGCCGATATAGGCGCGGTGATGGAGCCCTTCTTTGATTATACCCCCAAGATTGCCAACTGAAGCCGCCTTTTCAAGGATGGCATTGGCACGAATGGATTGGGGCAGATAGCGGTGCGGCGCCAGGGGATCAAGGCGGTGCAATCCCATGGCCTGGGGCCGAAGCCCGAGCGAGGGTGGCAAGCCGCGCATAGGGTTGGCCGCCTGGGTGGTATCGATCACCCGATGTTCGATCCCCTGATCGGAAACAAGAAAAATGGTCCCCTTGAAACGCAGATAAGGAACCAGCAGCAGCCCCTCATCACCTCCCTGTGCACCATGGGGCAGGACATAGCGAAAAGGGCCTTGGGTCTGAAGATAATTGCAGGTGCCGCAGAAAGCGCAGGTCAGCAGTTGATCGGCCTCGGTGAGATCGGCTGGCGCGCCGCACTGCGGGCAACCCTGGCTTACTCGGATATCCATTTTTTTACATTTCCATCTTGCTGGATTCGGGGATCAACTTAGGCGAGCTTATTACCACACTGATTACAGAACACGGCTCCGGGCAAATTAGTGGTCCGGCAATGGGGGCAGGTAATCTCTGCGGCTCGTTCTTCGGCCCGGTGACCGCAACGCGGGCAAAACACCGCATTGGGAGACAGATTTTTGCCGCAGTTCTCGCAGTGCTGACTTACAAGCTGCTGGTGACCGCAGAAGGGGCAAAAACGGGCATTGGCGGCGATCAGATTTTCACACTCCTGGCAATGGACCTCGCTGGTCTGTCCTTTTTGTTGAGCAACCGGCTGCAGTTGCCCAAACATGGCCGGCATCATCATCCCAAGCCCCAGACCAAGCCCGGCCCCGGCCTCACCACCGCTAGTGGCCGCCTTTTCCATGGCCATAGCCGCCTTCATCCGCACGAAGTTATCCATATCCTTAATCAGACTCAGCCGCGAGCGATCGTCAATGGCCTGTTGCACCTCCTCGGGCGGGGTGATCGAGGTTACATAAAGGGCATCAAGGGCCAGGCCAAAACGGGCAAAATCAAGCACCAGCCGCTTTTGCAATCCTTCAGCGATTTCATCGAAGTTGCCGGGCAAATCAAAGAGCGAGCGCAGGTGTTCGCCCAAGTAATCGTTGAACCGCGAGACAATCACTTGGCGGAGAAAATCCTCAACCTGTTCGGTGGTAAAGCGGCCCATGGTTCCAGCCAGGGTGTTGATCAGCAGTACCGGCTGGACCACGCGGATATTAAATACGCCGTGGGCACGCAAACGCACCAACCCCAGTTCGGCATCGCGGAAGGCCACCGGATCGCGCGTGCCCCATTTGAGGTCGGTGAAGACTTTGAGGTTGACGAAAAAGACCTCGGAACGCAACGGGCTAACCATGCCCCAGGGCGTGGAGAGAATCTTGGTGAGGATGGGAATGTTGCCGGTTTTGAGGGTATGCCGACCAGGGCCGTAGGCATCGCAGGCCTTACCCTTATAGAACAAAACCGCTGCCTGGCTTTCGCGCACGGTGAGCTGGGCGCCGAATTTTAATTCTCCTGATCCATGTTCAGGCAGACGATGAAGCAGTTCCTGACCGCTCTCGTCAAACCATTCCAGGGATTCCAGTAAAAGGACATTATCTACACCCATATTTTGCTCCTGTACTGATTAGATTGCCGGGACGACTATGCGTATTATAGTGGCAACAGGAAATCTGGCAAAAAAGTTTTGTCGCAAGTCACTAAAAGGCACGCCTTACCCTAAGGCCGCATAAACTATAACGAGATTTTTAAACAAGGAACAATGACGGATTTTCAAAAAGAATGGACGCTTGAATCGGCAATGGAGATCTTGCAGCACCCCACAGTGGACAGCAAAATCTGGGCAGAGGCAGTGGAGTGGTTGATGATTTACGGACCTCCTGAAATTCGGGAACTGCTACAACAGGCCAGCGGTCATGCCACAAAAAAGAGCTTCCCCGAACTCAAACCCCAAGGCTATGCCCCGGACGGAACCCCCTGTTACGATATTACCAAGCTTGCCGCGGCCGTGGGCATCACCGAAGAAGAGGCCCGGGAAAAGCTGCTGGAGATGGAAGAGAAACACGGCATCCAGCACGGCTTTGGTGAAGATGATACAACAGGTTTGCAGTAGTCTAATCCTGATAAATGATGGCGTCGTAAAAACTTCGATCTCCTGCGTCGTCGCGTTTTTCCCGACACTCGACATACCTTATGTATGCCTTCGTTCCTGAAAAAAAGCGACTCCTTGTATATCTGTGTTTTTACTGAGCTATCTTTCAGCATGTGATGGACTCGTACAATGGGCAACAGCGACCAAAAGGAGATAACTGGCCCTCTCATATCAATACCGCACCAACTCAAACAACCGTTTATGCGGATCAATCTGGATATGATAGTACCGATCCTGCGGCATATAAATATAGGGGATTTCCTCCTCCTGCCGAGTGAGGAAGGAAGAGATAATCATCCTATTTACCGCGCGGTGGCCGACGATCATGATGTTCTCGTCGTAGTTGTTGAGGAAAAAGACCTTTTTTAGTCCCCGATGAACCCGGTCCTCCATGGTCTTGTAGCCCTCGCCGTCGGGATAGATATAGCGGTACTTGTTGGGCCCGCGTGCCCGGGCCACATGCGGCATTTTACGCCGAATCTCCTCATAGGTCATGCCCTCGCAGATACCGGCATGAATCTCGTTGAACTCCGGCAGAGCAATAATTGAGCAAGAATCCTGCCGCTCGGCAATGGGGCTGGCAGTCTGCATGGTGCGGATGTAGTTACTAGTGAAGATAATCGGAATGCGGACCGTGGCAAAATGCTCGGCCAAGGCATTGGCTTGGGCCAGCCCCTTGTCGGTGAGATCGGAATCGCCGCCGATACGATCCTCGCGGTTGAAATAAGTCTCCCCGTGGCGGACGAGAAAGAGATTCCGCACAACGCGGGTGGTGATGACATCGCGGATGCGGTCGTAGTACGGGAGCACATCGGTGATCTGTTCCTGGAGGATACAGTTGTCAAACGAATCCACTAAGATACGGTTAGCTTCGGTGTCCAGCGGTTCGTAGATCGACTCGTAGTAGGCAATACGTTTAAGAAAACTTTCCAGCGCCTTCTCCGGGCTGAGGTGACGAAACTCTTTGAGCCCGGCCTTGCGCTCGAGGTTGGCTTCCAGAGCCTCTTCGTCGGCGTTGAGGCATTCGATATAACAGAGCGGAAGATCGGGAAAAGCCGCCGCCAGGATGCGCCGGCGCTCGCGAGTGACATTGCTGGCATCCATAATGGCCACCTCGCCGCCCTCGCGTAAAAAGGCTTGGGCCTGCTCGATGTTGATCCGGGATATATCCTCTCGCAATTCCTTGCCCCGCTCATTACTTGGTGAAAAAAACTCCGAGGAGGAGGCATTCTCATCCGTATCGAGTTTACGGCGCAATTCGCCATTATTGAAGATGCGCACCCTGATGCCGTCCAACTCCAGAGTCCGACCGAGTTTACGGGCCATGGTCGACTTACCTCGGGCCGGCAGCCCCACCATTACAAGCAGCAGTTTCCGTTTCATGGTTTTTCTCCAGATGCAGCGATCAGTTTAGAGGCCATTAATTTTAATATTGTACGTATTGAACGCAAAAAATGCAGGGAAATTTTGCACGCTTATCTGTTCATAGCCAAACGGACGTTTCGTAGAACACAAACAGGAGACATGCCGCGAGAGCTTGATCAACAAAGAACTACAGCTTTTGTCCGCTTCTGCTTGCCTTCAGCCAATCTTTACGATAACTTACGAAAGGATTTGTCCTTACTGAGACGATATACGTTCAGCTCGTAATGACATATTCCCAACACATCGTTTTTGGGTCGCCAAGATGTCGCTTGTCGGCTGATTTTTTTATTGATGGACTCGAACAAAGGCCATCACATTCGAACTCTCCATGGGCAACACCATGACCGCACAAAAAAAAGAAACTTTTCTCAAGAATTATACGCCCCCGGCCTACCTGGTCGATTCCATCCACCTCCGGGTCGAACTCGACCCCCATGCTACCCAGGTTGAGGCCAAGCTGCAGATTCGGCCCAATACCACCGAGGCGCAGCCGTTGGTCCTCAACGGAAAGCGGCTTGAGCTGGTACGGGTGGTCATAGAGGGCGCCGAGCTTGCGCCCACGCAATACAGCTTTGCCGACGGTCTGCTCACCATCCCCGAGGTACCCAAGACACCCTTTGTCTTAACCGTTATTACCCAGATCAATCCGGCGGCCAACACCGCTCTTGAGGGATTGTATCGTTCCTCGGGCAATTACTGCACCCAATGTGAGGCCGAGGGATTCCGCACGATCACCTGCTTCCCGGACCGACCGGATGTGATGAGCGTGTTCACCACCACAATTATCGGTGACAAAACCAGCTGCCCGGTTCTACTCTCCAACGGTAACCTGATTGATTCCGGTGATCTTGAAGATGGACGTCACTACGCCACCTGGAACGACCCTTTTCCCAAGCCCTGCTATCTTTTTGCCCTGGTGGCCGGTAACCTGGTGAAAATCAGCGACACCTTCACCACCCGATCCGGACGCGAGGTTGGCCTCCATATTTATGTCGAGGAACGCAACCGGGAAAAATGCGGCCACGCCATGCGGGCCTTGCAGAAGTCGATGCAGTGGGATGAAGAGCGTTTCGGACGTGAGTATGACCTCGACCTCTTTATGATTGTCGCAGTAGACGACTTCAATATGGGCGCCATGGAGAACAAAGGTCTCAACGTCTTCAACTCCAAGTATGTGCTCGCCCTGCCCCAGACCGCCACCGATGTCGATTACGAGGGGATTGAGGGCGTCATTGCCCACGAATACTTCCATAACTGGACCGGTAACCGCATCACCTGCCGCGACTGGTTCCAGCTCAGTCTCAAGGAAGGGTTGACCGTGTTCCGCGATCAGGAGTTCACTGCGGATATGATCTCACGGCCGGTCAAACGGATCCAGGACGCCAATATCATCCGCTCCTTCCAGTTTCGCGAGGACAGCGGCCCCATGGCCCATCCGGTTCGGCCACCCTCTTTTGTGGAGATCAACAACTTCTACACCCTGACCGTCTACAACAAAGGCGCCGAAGTGATCCGTATGCTGCATACCCTGCTCGGGGCCGATACCTTCCGTAGGGGTATGGACATCTACTTTGAACGCCACGACGGTCAGGCCGTGACCTGCGATGACTTTGTCGCGGCCATGGAAACGGCCTGGGGCAAAGACCTGACCCAGTTCAAACGCTGGTACTCCCAAGCCGGTACCCCGGTGTTGACGGTGACAACCGATTATGATGGCGAAAAGCGACAGCTAACCCTGAGAGTTGAACAAACCTGCCCGCCCACCCGCGAATCCGAGGAAAAACTGCCCTTTACCATGCCGCTGGCCGTGGGCCTGCTCGACGACAAAGGACAAACCATTCCCCTGGAGGAAGGCCCCAACCCCACCACCCGGGTTTTGGTGCTTTCCGAGGAAAAACAGCAGTTTGTCTTTGAAAATATTGCCACCAAACCGACAGTCTCCTTCCTGCGCAACTTTTCGGCTCCGGTTAAGGTCCGGTTCGAGCAGAGCGAGGAAGAACTGAGCCGGATGATGGCCGCTGATCCTGATCCGTTCAACCGCTGGGAGGCGGGCCAGAAGCTGGCCATGCGTTCCCTGCTCGAACAGATTGAGGCCTACAAACAGGGGCAATCGATCACAGTCAACCAGCAGCTGATTACCGGTCTGCATAACCTGCTTTTGGATCGCAACTCGGATCAGGCCTTCCTTGCCATGGCCATGGCCTTGCCCTCGGAAAACTGGATCGGCCAGCAATTGGAGGAGATCGACCCGGTGGCCGTGTACCGTGTCCGCCAGCAGTTTCGGGCCCTGATTGCCCGGACCTTACGTATCGATATGGTCCAGTGCTACGATGGGCTCCACACCACCGATTCTTACCGCTACAGTGCCCATGAGGCGGGCAGACGTTCGCTGCGCAACACCTGTCTGGCCTATCTCCTGGCGCCTACCCTGGAAGGCAAACTCGAGCCCTGTCTGTTGCAGCGCGGTATCAACCAGTACCGGCAAGCCGATAACATGACCGATACCATTGCCGCCCTTGGTTGCGTGGTGAACGCGGATCTTGATACCGGCAAAGAATTACTGGCCGACTTCCATACCAAGTGGCACAACGACCCGCTTGTGGTCGACAAATGGCTAATTTTACAGGCAGGATGCACCCTTCCCGGCACCCTTGATCGGGTTAAGGAGCTGACGACCCACCCCAGCTTCACCTATAAAAATCCCAACAAGGTCCGCTCGCTGATCGCCACCTTCTGTGCAACCAACCATGCCCAATTCCATGCAGCCGACGGATCGGGCTACACTTTCCTCGGCGACCAGATCTGCCTCCTGGATCAGCTTAATCCACAGATTGCTTCGCGCATGATCACCCCACTTACCCAGTGGCGCCGTTACGACCAGGAGCGGCGACAGCTGATGCGCTCGCAGCTCGAGCGAATCGACAACCAGCCCAATCTTTCCGACGACGTCAAAGAAATCGTCGAAAAATCGATACAATAAGCATATGTACCTTTCCCGGGAAAACGGGTTCCCCGTTTTCCCGTTCTTTTTCTTTTAACCCAAAAAATGGTCGGCCTTCTGTACCTGAGCGAAAAAAACAGCTCTTGCCTGGAAATCCTGGCATAAATGACTATTTTTTTTTTGTTTTCATAAAAACTCTCGATAACAACATTTTTTTGAGTTCCTCATAAATATTCTGCATTGGAGTCCTGCTTGAAAAAACTCCTGTTGCTCATACTCCCCCTGCTGACCCTTGGTACCTTTGTGCTCTACCAGTACCTGACCCGGGAACAGCCGATAAAGGTTACGGTCCAGGTGGTTGAACGCAACCTGGTGGAGTCTACGGTTTCCAACACTCGAGCAGGAACGGTCAAGGCCCGCAACCGGGCCAATCTCACCCCGCCCATTGGCGGACAAATAGCGACCCTCAATGTGCGTAAATCTGATAAGGTTACGGCTGGCCAGGTGCTCCTCACCCTGTGGAACAAAGATTTGGACGCGGAGAAACGGCTGGCGGAAAGCGAAGTGACTGCTGCCGAGGCCACGATGCGCGAGACCTGTCTGCTGGCTGAGCTTGCCGAACGCCAGGCAAGGCGCCAGCAGGAGCTGATCAAGACCCGCACCACCTCCGCCTCCAACTATGACGAGGCCTTGTCCGCTGCTCGGGCCAAAAGAGCTGGTTGTGTTGCCGCCACCGCCCGGCGTGCAGTCAGTGCAGCGCGGGTTGAGGCCGCCAAAGCCACCTTGGAGCGGACCGTATTAACCGCACCCTTTGACGGCATTGTGGCCGAGGTCAACGGTGAGATCGGCGAATATCTCACCCCATCGCCTCCGGGCATTGCCACCTTGCCTGCAGTCGATTTGATCAATATGGATACCCTCTATGTGGCCGCCCCCATCGACGAGATCGACGCCGCCCAGATTCGCCCTGACATGGCGGTGCGTATCAGCCTGGATGCCTTTCCCAAGCAACACTTCCCCGGCCGGGTGCACTCTATTTCCCCCTATGTACTGGAGGTGGCCAAACAGGCAAGAACGGTGGAGATAGAGGCAAATTTCGACCCCAAGGCCACCCCGCCCAACCTGCTGGCCGGCTACAGCGCCGATGTGGAAATCATTATAAATACCCGTGCTGAGACTGTACGTATTCCCTCGGAAGCACTGATGGCCGATAAATCGGTCTATTTATTTGATCCGGCCAGCAAGCGGATTGAAAAGAAAAAGGTCACTCCCGGCCTGACCAACTGGAAATTCACCGAGATCACCACCGGTCTGCAACCGGGACAAAGGGTGATAACCTCCATTGACCGCAAAGGCCTCAAAGACGGTGCCCTGGTAGAGGTTGAATCGGGGAATAGGGGCAACAATGATTGAACTGCGTGAGGTCAGCCGGATATTCCATGTCGGCGGCCAGGAGGTCCGAGCAATGGACCGGATCTCGCTGACGATCAATTCCGGTGAATACGTCTCCATCATGGGGCCGTCGGGCTCAGGCAAGTCGACCCTGCTCAACACCTTAGGGCTGCTTGACACCCCGGATAGTGGCCTCTATCTGTTGGAAGGCTTGGATGTAACCAGCCTCAGCGACGGCCAACTGGCCGAGGTCCGCAGTCGCAAGATCGGCTTTATCTTTCAGTTTTTCCATCTCATTCCTCGCCTAACCGCCCAGCAGAATATTGAACTCCCTCTGCTACTTGCAGGTATTAGCCGCAAAGAACGGATTGAACGCAGTCTGCCCCTGCTCGAGGCATTTGGTCTGGCAGCACGGCGCCATCACCGACCGGACGAACTCTCCGGCGGACAGCGGCAACGAGTCGCTATTGCCCGGGCTGTAATCAATAAACCTGCGGTGCTCCTGGCCGACGAACCTACCGGCAACCTCGACCGCCATTCCAGCGGCGACATCATTGAATTACTCGAGCAACTCAACCAAGACGGCCTCACCCTGATCATCGTCACCCACGATCCGGAAGTCGGCGAGCGCGCCCATCGTCGCGTTCGGGTAGTGGATGGTTCCATTGACAGCGATACCAGCAGGTAAGTTATGCGGGCCACGGATACCATCACCTTTGCCCTGAGCTCACTTGGCTCCAACCGGGTGCGCACATTGTTGATGCTCCTGGCCATGTCCATCGGTGTGGCTGCGGTGGTCTTGCTCACCGGCATCGGCAACGGTGCGCGGCTCTATATTGTCGATCAGTTCTCTTCGCTGGGCACTAACCTGGTGATCGTGATTCCCGGCCGGGCAGACACAGCCTCCAACACCCCGGCCACCTTGGTGGGAGAAACCCCGCGTGATCTGACCCTTGGCGATGCCCGCGCCCTCGAACGGGGTGATGCGGTGCGGCGGCTGACCCCGATCAACATTGGGGAGATGAACATTGCCTGGCGGAACAAGGAGCGGCAGATCCCTCTGATTGGTTCCACCGCACCCATCCTTGAAATTCACCACCTGAAGATGGACCGCGGCTCCTTTTTACCGCTTGAGGATATGGAAATAGCCCGCCCAGTCTGTGTAATCGGGTCCAAGGTCTATCGCGAGCTCTTCGGCCAGCAAAACGCCCTGGGTGAGTTGGTGCGCATCGGTGGATTTCGCTGCCGGGTGATCGGTATTCTCGGCTCCGAAGGACGGTCACTTGGCCTGGATACGGAGGAGTTGGTGATTGTGCCGGTGGCCTTTGCCCAGATGCTGCTCAACACCGAGGGTTTGTTCCGTATCCTTATTGAGGCCAAGGATCTGGACAGCATTGATCGACTCAAGGCTCATATCACCACCACCATTGCCAAACGCCATTACGGCGAGGATGATGTCACTATCATTACCCAGGATTCGGTGCTGGCCACCTTTGACAAAATCATTGGTGTGCTCACCCTGACCGTGGCGGGGATTGCCGGGATCAGTCTGGTGGTGGCCGGGATTCTGATCATGAATGTCATGCTCATGGCGGTGGCCCAACGCACCGCTGAGATCGGTTTATGTAAGGCCTTGGGTGCCGGGCGTTTGCAGATCATGATCATGATTGTCACCGAAGCTTTGCTGCTCTCCACCATCGGCGGTCTGCTTGGCCTGGGTTTGGGCTTTGCCGGATCTTGGCTGGCGGTGCAGTTCTACCCCACCCTTCAGGCCACACCACCCAATTGGGCAATTGTCGCCGCAATAGGCACTGCGCTTGGCACTGGTTTTATTTTTTCTCTGTTGCCCGCCCGGCGCGCAGCCCGACTCGATCCTATCCAGGCCCTTGCCCGTCATTAAGCTGTTATGGATATCTTTGATCAGATTCAATTCATCACCACCTCGATCCGGGCCAAAAGGCTGCATTCCTTTCTCACCGGCTTGGGTATTGCCGTGGGAATCGCCGCAGTTATCTTGCTCACCTCCATGGGTGAAGGACTACAACGGTTCGTACTTGCTGAATTCACCCAATTCGGCACCAACCTCATCGCAATCAATCCGGGCAAGATTACCACCATGGGTACTTCCTTGGGTGTCATCGGCTCGGAACGACTCCTCACCCTAGAAGATGCTAATGCCCTGCGCCAATTGCCAGGCATTGAGGCGGCAGTGCCTATGGTTCAGGGCAATGCGGAAGTCAAGGCTGAGAATCGGACTCGCCGTATCACCGTCTACGGGGTAGGACCGGAGATGGACAGAGCCTTTCGCATGCAGGTGCAGAATGGCCGTTTCCTGCCGCCCGACGACGCTCGGACAGCACGGGCCTTTGTGGTGCTGGGGCATAAAGTCCGCCAGGAACTCTTTCCCGATCGCAACCCGCTTGGTGAACGGATCCAAATCGGCAATCAGCCGGCACGAGTAATCGGGGTGATGGAATCCAAGGGGCAGATCCTTGGTTTCGATATGGACGACACGGTCTACTTCCCTGCAGTTCGCGCACTTGACTTGTTCAACCGAGACGGACTGATGGAGATTGATATCCTTTACCGCGAGGGCAACGACCCGGATGAAATGGTGGCGGCGATCAAACGCCTTCTGCTTGCCCGCCATGGCCAGGAAGATTTTACCATTACCACTCAGCAGCAGATGCTGGAGGTGCTCGGCTCGGTGCTGGGGATGCTCACCGTGGCCGTCGGTGCTCTGGGCGGGATTTCACTGTTGGTGGGGAGCGTGGGCATCTTCACCGTCATGACCATAGCCGTTCGTGAACGCACCGGTGAGATTGGTCTACTGCGAGCTATTGGTGCCACCAAAGCGCAGGTCCTTGTTTTTTTTCTCATGGAGGGCACCTTACTGGCGGCCCTCGGCGGTTTTGCCGGACTAGCCGCCGGCTTTATCTGCGCCAATCTGATTCATATATTCGTCCCACTACTGCCGGTGCATACGCCCTGGAGCTTCGTTATTTTCGCCGAACTCCTCTCCATGATTATCGGCATTTTGGCATCCATTCTTCCAGCCCGCCAAGCCGCCCTGCTCAGCCCGCTCGAGGCGCTGCGCTCCGAATAACCCTCGACGCCGACACCGCAATACCCTCCAACTCTTTGGGCAACCCAAAAGGCTCGCTCCCCAAAAAAACTAGCCTCCAGTCACCTGGCTTTTTCGCTTCACTTTTACCGATCTTCTCTGCACAATGAAAGGAGCAACTCGCAAAATGTTGGCGAGCTAGGCTCATCACTATTTCAATAAACCGTAAGGAACCCATATGTTACGAGATCTGTCCCTTGCCGCCAAGGCGGCTTGTAGCAAAGAAGATCAAGAAAGCCTGGTCCCCCTGGTAAAACAGTTGCGCGATCTGGGTGAAGTTGCTTTCAAACGCGGTCTGCTTGCACTGGAAGGTGAAATCCTGCAAATCAGAGATCCATTTCTCAAACTCGGAGTCCAACTCATCGTCGACAAGACCGAGCCTGAAAATTTACAAGACATCCTTGATTCCGATATCTACTACAACGAATCCAATGGTCGGGAACTCCTTAAAAAAATCATAATCCGCGAAGGATTGTTACGCATTCAGGCCGGCGACAATGCCCGCAACATCCTTATCTGCACTAAAGTTTTTCTTGGTAAGGCAGATCAAAATCTCTGGTAGCCCAACCTAAAACTCCCCGCAGCTCATTCATCCGCAAGGAGGCACCCGATGTCCGGTTCAGCAAATGTTAAATTCATTGAACTCCCACGGGATCAGCAAATCGCCGAGGTACACAATCGATTCCAATTCCGTAAGGGAGACGGTTGGTACACTCAGGAGGGTGAGTTTGCTGGTTTCAATGAGAATGATGTCATCGCGGCCCTGATTGATCTGGAAGAGGCGGAGATCAATGCGGTCGGCGACTGCATGAGCGGTTTCTGCATGGTTCAGCCCAAATTTGAAGACTTTGTCCGCAAACCGGGCCGACGCGACGACTAAACTGATCCCAGCTTAAAATAGAAATGGCCCGACGCATTCTGGATGTGTCGGGCCATTTCTTAAATCAATCGAATGAAGATTGACTCGTAAAAGAACCAAAATTCGGGAAGTTACGTATCGAAAAATACAGTATATTACGAAGCTCGAAACGTCGTTCTCGGGAATAATAACGAGGCCATCAGATATAGCCCTCATACTCCGGCTCAAACATTAGGCTTTGAATATACTCGGTAAGATCATCAGGTCTGGGCGTGCCAGCCAAACCCTCTTTATAGGCCACCTCGGCCACGGCCACAGCCACAGCCAGGGAAACCTCACGAATGCGTGGAAGCGGTGGATAGACCCGCCCGCATTCAAGATCAGCCTCGGAAACCTGCTGGGCCACCACCCGTGAGGCGACCAAAAACATCTCGTCCGTGACCCGACACGATCCGCTGGCCATCACGCCCATGCCCACACCAGGGAATATATAAACATTATTGCCCTGGGAAGGATAAAAAGTACGGCCATGGGTCTGCACCTGGCCAAAAGGACTTCCGGAGGCAAAAATTGCCCGGCCTTCGGTCCAGGTATAGGCCTCTTCCGCTGTGCATTCCGACTTAGAGGTCGGATTTGAGAGAGAGAAGATAATCGGTCGCTCGTTGATTTTTGCCATAAGTTCAAGAATTTCAGGCGTAAACCGCTTGGGCTGACCGGATACGCCGATGATTGCATGCGGCTTAAGGGACTCGACTGCCGATTGAAAATCTGCAATCGGCGGATGGTCGTGGGCATAGAACAACTTGTGCCCACTAAGATCGGTGCGGCTTTTGACAATCAGCCCCTTGGAGTCGACATACCAACAACAACGGCGCGCCTCTTCTTCGCCAAGCCCCTCCTCGATCAGGGCCGAAACCAGCAACTCGCCGGTGCCAAGTCCAGCTTCACCCGCACCCAGGAAGAGGAATCGCTGATTTTTCAGATCGCCGCCCGTGATTCGCAGGGCGGATAAAATTCCGGCCACGGTGATGGCGGCAGTCCCCTGAATATCATCGTTAAAACAGCACACCTGATCGCGGTACTGCTGCAGGAGACGGAAGGCGTTGCGATTGGCAAAATCCTCAAACTGAATCATACAGCCGGGAAAGACCTGCTGGACCGCGAGAATAAATTCCTCGACCAGTTCATCATAGAGCTCGCCACGAATACGCGGATGCTGCAACCCGATGTACAGCGGATCGTTGAGCAGGCTGGCATTATCCGTGCCCAGATCCAGGGTGACCGGCAAACTGAGGGAAGGCTGAATACCGGCACAGACCGAGTAGAGGGCCAGTTTACCCACCGGAATACCCATGCCATCGGCACCAAGATCACCCAAACCGAGAATGCGCTCGCCATCGGTAACCACAATCACCCGAACGTCGGTAAAGGGCCAGTTACCGAGCAACTCCGCCACCCTCCCCTTGTCGCGGGCAGTAATGTAGATGCCGCGGGGGCGACGAAAGATATGGCCGAACTGAAGACAGGCCTGCCCCACAGTCGGGGTATACACAATAGGCATCAACTCTTCGATGTTATCGAGCAGCACCCGATAGAACAGCGTTTTATTGCGGTCCTGCAAGGCAATGAGATAAACGTATCGTTCGATGTCGGTGGACTGCTTACGCAGGTTTTCAAGAATGCGCTGAACCTGCTCATCCAAGGTATGCACTCGGGGAGGCAGCAGACCGGCAAGCCCAAAGGCCTCACGTTCTTCCAGAGTGAAAGCGGATCCCTTATTGAGGTTCGGATCACGCAACAGGCCAATACCAGTGGGTAGACCAGCAAGACGGTTCCGCGCTCGCAATCGGGCCCCGGCATCTCCGGCAGCGCTCTTTTTCAACATGGACTGTAGGTTGATATGACTTAAAAACCGCGACAGAGTTTCACCGTCAACCAAATCCTTTTCAAAACGGATGAGTATCTCATCCTGGTCATGCACTATTCTATACATACGATTTGCCCTTTGTCTAAAGAGCCCTCCGGTGATGAATAACATATGGTATCGGACTCATGCCGTGCGGCATGCGCCTGGTAGGGAGGACCAATACATGGCGCTAGTCCGACTGTCAAGATTCTCTATTTATCGTTTCACCGCTTTAACAGAGCAGAATTCTTTTTCATCCCGCAGGGAGAAAAAAGGGATGGTTGCTGTCTGCGCAGTGAAACCATATCCCGCTTGCGAATGGTTTCATCACCCTGGAGATGTCCGATTAAAAGCGGTGAATCGGGATCATGGGCAGCATAATTCCGGACTGCGACCTGGTGATTCGTGTTGGCGTAGCAATATCGGCAACCATGGGTGCAGGAATCGTAGGCACCAATATCGATACTTGTGGTGCAACCACATTCCGGCCGTTGCCCAGAGTCTTTTTTCCCCTCAAGCTCCTCTCCCAAAATGCGTCCCAGTTGAACAGCATCAATGCAGTGGGCCTGTTCAATGCTGCACTCTTTTATCAAAAAACTATCGCAGCAGGCCTTGAGCCGGATACCATAGTCGATTGCCACGGCAGAGAGTTGCAGAACCAGCTCTTTTTTCGCAAGATCATCGAGTGACAAAATATCGACCCCGGCAAGATTTCTTCGACATTTTGCATAAAGACTCACAAAGCTGGTGGCACACTGGTGGGTTAATCCCTGCAGGGCCTGACACAGCAGGGCAAATTGATCCAAACAGTATTGAACACCGCGGGGTTTGGTGAGGAGGATGGGATCAAAGCGCCACAGCACCCTCTCCGGCCCCAACAGCTGTGCGAGTTTTCTAAAAGCAGCAATACGTTTTGTTAAACTCGGTAGGCCGTACTCCAGCGGCTGTTCACAAGCAGTGATTGTGTAGTGGACCACCAGAGGATACCCCAAGGTTTCGATCTCCTGCACATGTGGCAACAAGGGTGCGGGATTCTTGGTCCAGAGGACTAAACAGTCGACCACTGTAGGGTCAAGGCGAATGTCTGAAACCTGACGACGGTTGAAGGGATTGCGCACCAACACCCTGCCTGCCCGCAGCCGGTTCAACAACCAGAGGCTATACAAGGCCGGAATATCGGTGCGCCGACTGGCACTAATGATCATGGATGCATGACTGCTTGAATTGCAATAAAGATGGACTCGTAAAAACTTCGAGCTCCTACGTCGTAGCGTTTTTCCGGGCACTCGACATACCTGAGGTATGCCTTCGCCCCGAAAAAAACACTCCTCCTTGTCTATCTGTTTTTTTTACGTAGCCATCTCTTAGAGTGTGATGGACTTTTTACGAGTCCATCAAAAATCCCAAATCCGAAAAATTACGTATCATAAATACACATGTTACGAAGATGCCAATGTCGTGCTCGAGAATTTTTAGGAGATCGACAATGAAAAAGGCCCGGGCTAACCGGGCCTCAATTGCAGCAAAGAAAAATATCCTGTCAGCTATCGTGAACTTCAAGATAGACAAGTGTCTGATTCAGCAACTGGTAGGCAATCTCGCCGAAAGTAACCGGGCCGACAAAAGGATCGGTTTTCTTCCCTTCCAACTCGGAGTAGAGATAATTGAGAATACAGTTGCAGGAAAAGGCCACGCTCTTGGCATCCGGGCTACTCTTTTCCAACTGAGTTCCGAAAGCCTCGGCATAATTGCTGACCGATTTTGCATGTTTATAACGAATACCGGAAAAAACCGGAGCATAGAGTTTGACTTCTCCGCCTGGGGCAACACTCTGGAAGCTGATATTCACCAAGGCCCCGTAATAATCGGCAACCAACGGCAGTTTGGTGTCAAGATTGTTGCGAGTGATATAATCGGCAAAATTCTCTTTGACCCCGTTCACCATGACATCGGTCACGGCAAATCCATCATCGATAAAGGTTAGAATATCACCATCTCCCTGCTCAAAGAGATTGATAATCCCCACATCCACCGATTTACCGGCAGGAAGCATGACATGCATGACCACAGCGTCCTGTTCGTAGGATTTACCAGTGGTTCCATCAAATACTTTCGGCGTAATTTTACCCAAATCGCCCAGATGAACACCTGAGACCCATCCAATCAGGGGACGGCAACCGAAATCTTTGTAATTCGGTGCATTGACAGCAAAAGAGGCATGTACCTGGCTGGCAGCCGGCACGATAATAAAACTAAAACCGCTCCCCTCAGCATCGGTATATACTTTACCCAAGGTGTTCTGATCATACACCGCCACGGTCACAGCCGAGGCTACCTCGGTAATATCGGTAACAAAGACCTGCTCCTGGGAGACCGCTCCGCCTTTCTCAGGAGTGACAAAATACGGGATGGTACCACCCAGCCATTTTCCCTGGGGCAGTTTAGCAAGCAGCGCCTCCTCACCGGCGAGCAGCAGAGTGCGTCCATTTTTGATCGACTGTTCAACCTCGGTGACACTGAAAATATTCTGTTGCATGGTTCCTCCTATCCGAAAATGAGTTTAATATCGTCCTTAACCGATGGGCTGCCTGCATTTTTTTCATATATTGCATGCAGTTGATCCACGGCTTCGCGAACATTTTCAGCGGTGGGGGAAGCGGATACTGTTCGAACCACCCGGCCAAGAAGAATTTTAGCCGCTAAAAATTTGAGCGTGAACGTTTTCCGACCAGTTACAATGTCGGCCCATAATGGGTTGTTTTTCGGGGGAACACTCATACTCGTCAACCTCCTTTGTAGTGTCTAATGAGGAGAAGGCTGGTAATAGGTGAGGACAACCGGACACCTTCCCGCTACAATTAGAAAAATTGTATCACTTGGATTTCAACTAATACAAGGTTAAATGAGATTTATTCTCTGGTTGCCGATGATCGCAGGCGCTTGCCAAGATAGAATCTCCACCAAAAAACCCGCGACATTAGTGGTTTTGACGTTTCCATACCCAAGGGGGTGTCGGTGGATTTTTTTGCCAGATTCCTCTTCGACCATTTTGGGCCTCCTGCTCAAAATTCTCCAACTCACGACAAAGAGGCTGGGCATGACAGTAACGGCGATACACCCAAGCCCAGCCGGTACGGACGAGTTCGGCGTTCACAAGACGTCCCTGCGTACGCACAAGGGCAACTGTTCGTCCATACCGGTCGGTATCCATGGGTTGAATTTCAATGGTGCCTTTACCTAAAAGGGTCTGGGTCATTTTTTTCGCCTGTTTCCACCCTGCCTGACGATATTCAGGGCAATCAATGCCGTATAATCGGATCTCGGTAATCGTGTGGCCCTGACGGACCCGAAAAGAATCCCCATCAAGAATACGGGTGACCTCCGCATCAAAGGCCAGGGCTGATGAATACAATCCGATGAACACGACAAACCCAAAACTGAGGATAGAGCTGATTTTACATATCATTTTTTGTACCCGTGGTTCAAAAATTTACTTTTCAAGTCAACATAAGCAGTTGAACCCATCCAAATATCCGTCAATAAAATGACACTTTTTCGCAAAGTCCCTTGTATTCTACAATTTACCTGTGGTAGGCTTACGTTAACTGTTGAGCAGGGCCGTACAAAAAGTACACCTTATTGAGCAGTTTCCATTGACCGCCAACCTTACTCGGCATAAAAATAACGGTTGCTTCCGAAATGGAACTCACTGAAACAGAAGAAAAAACAAGGGACCTCATTCTTACGTTGCCGCTCTTTGATGCCTTTAAAACCGATGAACTTGATGTTCTTGCCCGACATATGAACTATATGGAGGTCATGCGCGGTGAGCATCTGTTTATTGAAGGGGATAAGGGCGATTTTATGTGTTTTGTTATCCGCGGTCTGTTGGATGTACTTAAAAAAACCACGGTGGGCGATTACCGGGTGATCACCCGACTTGGAAAAGGGAACACCATCGGGGAGATGTCGATCATCGATAAATCACCACGTTCAGCAACGGTCATAGCCCGACAACCTTCAGTTGTCATAATCTTGACAAAAAAAGGTTTTGACCTTCTCACTGACCGTTATCCTGCAATCACGGTTATTTTACTCAAAAAAATTATGCGATTGCTCAGCCTCAATATGCGGCTGACCACCAGCAAACTTGCCGACAATCTCGATCAACAATGAGTACATCTTTTCTAGGATTTTCCGGAATTATAGGGCAAAGCGAGTCCATGCAGCGCCTGTTCAGGTTAATCGGCAAACTTGCCGAGGACGACCTGAGTACGGTGCTCATTCAAGGGGAATCCGGTACAGGCAAAGAACTTGTCGCGAAGGCTATCCATGCAAAAAGCCCAAGAGCCCAACAAAACTTTGTGCCGGTCAACTGTGCTGCTATTCCTGATGATCTCCTGGAGAGCGAACTGTTTGGATATACCAAAGGAGCTTTTACCGGGGCTACCGGCTCCAAGATAGGTCGGATTGAATACGCCAATGGCGGCTCGCTCTTTCTCGATGAAATCGGCGATATGAAACCCGCCCTACAGGCCAAATTGCTCCGAGTACTGCAGGAACGTGAGTTTGAGCCGGTGGGAGGATTAAAGGCTATACCCGTGGACGTGCGTATCATTGCCGCCACCCACTGCAACTTAGAGTTGATGGTTGCCGAAGGACGATTTCGAGAAGACCTGTATTACCGTCTCAATTTCATCCCGGTTGTGATCCCTCCCCTGCGTGATCGTGCAGAAGCTATTCCATTG
>JAQUEZ010000268.1 GCA_028684915.1 Desulfobulbus sp. | reverse complement strand
ACGAATTTTCCTTTGAGGCCAGTGAACTGCTCGGTTGTAAAAAAAGGTTGGGTGAGAAAACGCTCCAGGCGGCGGGCGCGGGCAACCACGTTGCGGTCCTCGGGCGAAAGCTGTTCAAGGCCGAGCATGGCGATGATGTCCTTAAGTTCGGCGTACTGGGCCAGGGTCCGACGAATTTCCTGGGCCAGACCGTAATGCCGTTGACCGACAATGCCCGGCGTGGCCATCTTGGAGTTGGACTGGAGCAGATCGATAGCTGGAAACAACCCTTCGCTTGCCCGTTTTCGCGAAAGGACAATCGATGCCGAGAGGTGGGAAAAGGTGTGGACTGCGGCCGGGTCGGTCAAATCATCTGCCGGCACGTACACCGCCTGGATAGAGGTGATGGCGCCAGCGTCGGTGTTGGCGATGCGTTCCTCCAGCCCGGAAAGTTCGGTGCCCATGGTGGGCTGATAGCCGAGGCGCGACGGCATCTGCCCCATCAGCCCCGACACTTCCATGCCGGCCTGGATGAAACGGAAAATATTGTCGATCAGCAACAGTACGTCACGATGTTCGTCGTCCCGAAAATATTCAGCCATGGTCAACGCCGCATGGCCGATACGAAACCGGCTGCCGGGCGGCTCATTCATCTGCCCAAACAGCATGACCATGTTGGGCAGCACGCCGGCGTCTTTCATTTCGCGGTATAACTCTTCGCCTTCACGACATCGTTCGCCAATGCCGCAAAAAATACTGACCCCCTCCTGGCGCCCGATCATGTTGTGAATCATTTCGGTGAGCAATACCGTTTTGCCCACTCCTGCTCCACCGAACAGACCGGCTTTACCGCCGCGTTCAAGGGGCAGGAGCACATCGATGGCCTTGATCCCGGTTGCAAAAATTTCCGATTTGGTGGAACGCCGTGCCAAGGCCGGCGGGGTTCGATGGACTGACCGCCATTCGACATCAGTGGGTTTTTCCAGACGATCGATGGCATTGCCGAAAACATCGAACATGCGGGAAAGGGTTCCCTTGCCAACCGGGGCCATAAGCGGTCCGCCGGTGTCTTGCACCACCATGCCACGGGCGAGCCCCTGAGTGACCGTTAAAGCAATGCCGCGAATGCAATGAGCATCGAGTTGGGCAAGCACCTCAATGACGATTTTCCCTTCTTGGGCGTGCAGCAATGAGTGGATGGGCGGCAAATACGTTGCAAAACGGACGTCCACGACACTGCCCCGGATCAGGGTCACCGTCCCGAGGTTGGTTGAACTGGCGTTATCTGTCATATTGGCTCTTCAGTTGCGCCGCTTATGCAGCACATAAAATAACAACAAAGCATACAGTTAGCCGAGAAGCTTACGGATTGATTGCAGTTCGTCGCGCCGCGCTGCATCCGCTTCCGGATAGTGCATCTTCATATCTGCAAGCGTGTCGACAAGGATCTGGGAAATAATCAGCCGCGCATTCTCTTTGTCGTCAGCGGGAACAACATACCAGGGCGCATGAAGGGTACTCGTCGCGTTGAGGCAAGCCTCGTAAGCTTCCATGTAGGCTGGCCAGTATTCCCTCTCTTTCAAGTCTGCATTGCTGAATTTCCAATTTTTGTCAGGAGCATCAATGCGCGCAAGAAAACGCTTTCGCTGTTCCTCCTTTGACAGGTGGAGAAAGAATTTTATGATCCGGGTGCCGTTACGGTGGAGATGGGCCTCCAGATCGACGATGGAACGATACCGTTCCTGCCAAATGGTTTTTTCGTCAAGGCGCTCATCCGGAAGCCCCTGACTCCTGAGAATCTCGGGATGCACGCGTACGATGAGCACTTCCTCGTAATAGGACCGATTAAAAATGCCGATTCGGCCCCGTTCCGGCAAACAGCTGGTTGTGCGCCAGAGAAAGTCATGCTCCAACTCGTTTACACTCGGATGTTTGAAGCTAAAAACCTGGCAGCCTTGGGGGTTGACGCCGGACATCACATGCCGAATAGCGCCATCCTTGCCGGCAGCATCCATTGCTTGAAAGATGAGCAGGACCGCATAGCGATTGGAAGCATAGAGAAGGCGTTGCAGATCCTCCAATTTTTCCGCGTGCTTTTTGAGGAGTTTTTTATATTGTTTCTTGGATGCGCACAGAGGCTCGACAATCGTTGGACACTGTTTGAGACTTACTTTTTTGGGCTGCACACGAAACTCATGTTGAGTCTTTTTCATTTTCGCCCCTTTTGGTTTCGCATCAATTCACGCGCTCGTTTACTTCGCTTCTTGTGCTGCGCTCGTTCACTATTCTTCCGTGCGCCTTGGCAGGGAATTTGCGGACCTATGCACGATTCCGGGCCCATCGTCTGTTCGGTTCTGTCCGGCAATTCTGTGCACGGTTCCAGGAATATTTCGTTTGATTTCTATCGCAATTTCAGTCTAATCGCTTTTAACCTTGTGTCTACATTTTCTATAGAAAATCAGCTCTGCATGGCTTGAGATCGCCGTGAGCATCATATCGACGACAAAAGCAGAGGGGGGATAATCTTTGCACCCGCTCCCGGCACAATCGACCATGCCCTCCCCTCTGCCTCGTGCTTCTTGGCGTGCTTATTTCTTGTTCCGCGCTGCCTTTATTGGCTGAAACGGGCCATACTGATGTTGATCTTGTGAAAAATCATCGGCATAGGGCGGATACGGGCAGTCTACCGCTTTTTTCTCCAGCTTGGGGTAGTCCTTCTCCAGTCCGCTCATCTGCGGCCGTTCCTGGGAGCTGAGATATGCGGCGATGTCATAGGCGTTTTCATTGGTGATTGCCGGACGATTCCACGGCGTTCCCAGCGGCATATTGCTGTAAATAAATGCAGCGGTGGTCAGAACCCGGTTCATTCCCGCGCCGTTGTTATAGCTGCCGTCGCCCCAGAGCGCCGGGGCGACATGGTTGCCCGAACTTCCGGCCGACATCGACTGATAGCCCTCCCCATTTTCGCCATGGCAGGACATGCAAAACCGACTATACGCCTCGCCGCCTTTATCCACCTCGGCCTTGCGGTTCGGGCCTTCGTATTTGGGCGTCCCCAGGCCGTACACAACCTTGGGCATATCTTTCGACAACCAGTTGATATAAGCGACCATTGCCTTCATCTCCCTGCTGTCGACATCTAAGACCTTGCCGTTCAGGCTGCGCGTGAAACATCCGTTAATCCGCGCCTCCAGCCCCTGCACCTTGTCTTCCCGGCCTCGATATTGAGGATACGCTTGACTCACCCCCATCCACGGGAGTCCGAACTGCTTGGTCCCGTTATCCATATGGCAGCTCGTGCAGTTCAGAGTGTTTCCTGAAAAGCGCATTTTCTCTTCCTTGGCGCCAAGGCCGAGTTGCGCATAGGTATCGGTTAAAAGCAGGGCACCGTAACGAATGAGATCACCGGCATCTCCCTGAGGAACATCCTGCATCAGCGGGGGCGTCCAGAGGGGGGCAGATGCTGCCACCTCTATTGGCGGCGCGGTGGTACGCTCCGTATCGGCCAGGGTAGTCAAAAAGCGGAGGATAGTGTTGATTTCTGTATTGTTCAGTTTCTTGTCCAACTGCAGATACCCCATTTGGTCCACTGCTGCCGCCAAGTTGCCCACCTCGCCGTCATGGAAATAAGGGGCAGTCATGGTGACATTGCGTAACATGGGCACCTTGAACACATATTTATCGCTTTCAAGATGGGTGACCTTCATGCGTCCAAGATCCGAGTCGTTGTTGTAGGCATGGAACACACCCATTTTCTGGAAGGTCATCCCACCCAGATTGGGCCCGCTGTGGCACTGCACGCAACCGACATTGACAAAGGTGCGCATTCCTTCCATTTCCTGGCCGGTGAGTGCTTGCTTGTCCCCATCCAGGAACCGGTCAAAACGACCCCGACTGATCAGCGTTCGTTCAAAGGCGGCAATCGCCTTGGCAAAATTATCGAAAGTCACGGGGTCATTATCGCCGGGAAAAGCCTTCTTGAACGCCGGCGGATACTCTGATATCCCGTTTAACCGCTCGACCACCGCTGCCGCATTGGGCATACCCATTTCAATCGGGTTGAGTGGCGGCCCCTGGGCCTGTTGTTCCAGTGTAGCCGCGCGTCCGTCCCAGAATTGAGCAATTTGGAACCCGGCATTGAGGGTTGGCGGATCGTTGCGGTCGCCAAATTTTCCTTCCGCGCCTTTGCCTGTCTTACGATGATCCGCGCCAGAACCTTTATTATCGAGTGGATGGCACGAGTTGCAGGATTGGGTGTTGTTGATCGAAACACCTTCCTCAAAATACAGCTTTTTCCCCAGTGCAATCATGGCGGGAGTGTCCCGCTCGCTCCCTGGCATGGTAGCGGGAAGTTTGCCAAAGAGCGCATGTGCCTGCATCATCAGGACGCCATCCGGGGTTTCGGGCGTCGGGTTGATGCGTGCGCGGGGGGGCTCCGTCTCTTGCGCCCTGACTGCATTTTTGCTCGCCGCCGTCGATTCAGCCGAAGCCTGCGAGATCAAATTGCCTCCCACATCGAAGGAAACCATTGTGCTCAGCCCCGTTGCCAATAGAACAACTGTTCGTAGCTTCTTGTGCATAACCACTATTCCTTTGTGAATATTGAGGGTTTGCTGGCACAGCTTCATTGGACACGAAGCTGCCTCTTTTTGGTGCCTGTTGCAACTTGGTGTTGCCCGGAAGCGTGTCCGGAGACAAGGAGACGGCCGGAGTTTTCTTAGCCATTTATTAGAATCCGATAGACTTTTTTCGAGTCCATCATTCTTTGAAATACTCGCGCACTTTTGCCGAGATCTGGGGATCCGTCATCTTGTCGGAGGTCTCCACCGCAATAATGGTTTCTCCGAGTTTGGCGTCTTCGAGGTGCCGTTTCAACTCTCCTTTGGCCTCACCAGGACCAAAAATCAGGATGGATTCGGCAGTGCTCAAAACCTTCGTCACCTCGGTATAATATTGGTCGAGTTGGGCCGTAAACTTGCGTTCCTGGCTATCGTCCGCCTTGACCAGCTGCGCTTCAAAAGGAACGGTTGGACTGGTGCCATTATTTCGCCCCTGGTGTTTTTCAACATTGGATGTAATTTTCAGCGTCTCTTCGCCTTGAGCTGAAAGTAACACGATGATTGCCTTACGATGATCAATCCATATTCCCGCCTTCATGTTCATAGATGAGACCTCCTGTCTTTTGTTGCGTTTGAGTGTCTTACAACGCTCACTTGCCAAAGGATTTGAACGAATTTCAGACGAATTGCCTCAGTCTCAGGCTGCCCGTCTCAACAACCGTTCAACATGCCCGCCCACAGGTAAATGCTGGATCGATATGGCAGCTTGCGAGGGAATCAAAAACCAAACGACCGCAGCACCCTGCTGGGGACAATTATTGATGATGCGCTAAGGTTTTTCGGTTCAGCGCGAGGAAAAATTTCCTGGCAGAGTTCTCTCTTCTCCGGATGTCTTCTGTTATGACGCTAAATGAGAAGAGCAAGGTTGAGAACAAGGTTTTGGGTGATTGAGATCCGGGAGAAGCGATCAGCATAGATTGAGACTCCTGCTTCCGGTCGTCTATTTTAGCGATTTGCTGATTGCCAAGAACTGATTCATCCAGAAGAAGGATGCAATTCCCGATCCTTCGCCGAGATTCATTCAAACTCTTACAACATAATTAATATTTTCAGACTGTTGCATAACATTAAATTTCGAGAAATAGACGGCATTAAGAAGAAAATACTGTTGCTAGCAACACAACAGTTGCACCAACTTCGCGCAGCACAGCTACACCATGCAAGCCCAAGACACCGACCAAGTTGGCGCAGCAATTTGTCGCACACCCTAGTCAGATGAGCGGCTGAAAAAGGAAACTCTGCGAAAGAAAGGATCAGCTACACATGGACTGTTGCTCAAAGAAGGATGGCTGGCTCTTTGCCATTAACATCGTCGGTTTGATGATAGTCAGTTTCAAAAACAGAACCCTGGTTAAACATCATACGCTTGATACTTTGTTAAAAGTGGCAACGTCATCCTTGGTGGCGGCTATGCTAATGCTGGCACTCTCGGTCAACGCAAATTTCGGAGGAATTTTCATCATAGTTGCCATGTTATTGTATTTTTTCATAAGTGGCATAATAGCAGCTAGTGCAACAGCAGCACAGATAGGCTTGCTCCTATATGGTAGCGGCATCGTGTCTTCATTATTGCTCGCTGCTTTTCAGGATGGTACACCATGGCCAATGGCTTTGATCATGGTACTGTTTACTGTGGCAAGTGCGGCAACCGTTCTTTTTAAAGGACCTATTCAATAAGGTGCCCTTTGAGGAAAGAGGCTGTCCCTAAGGATAAAACATGACAAGGAAAAACTTATGAAAATATTGGCATTTAACGGGAGCCCCCGCCTGAAGGGCAATACGGCAACCATGTTACATCATGCTGTGGCGGGCGCTCAAGATAGGGGAGCGGAGGTCGAGACCGTCAACCTGTACAAAATGAAATTTTCCGGGTGCGTAAGTTGCTTTACCTGCAAACGCCTGGATAAAGCGCGTCCCCTTGTCTGCGTCGTCAAAGATGATCTTCAACCGATTCTGGAAAAGATTCGTACGGTTGATGCTATCCTCATTGCTACACCCGTGTATTATGGCAGTGAAACAGCCTCTACCCGGGCCCTGATCGAACGACTCTGTTTTCCGTATCTGAACTATGCAGACTATACGAACAGTCACTTTCCCCGCCGTATCCCTGTGGGCCTGATATATACCATGAATGTGCCGTCCGAAATGGTCGACACTCTCGGGTACGACGTTACCTTTGGCCGCACCCGACAAACGTTGGCGCGTGAGTTCGGCAGTTGCACCATGGTCATGGCCTGCAACACCACCCAATACGATGATTACTCCCGCTACGAGGCCAATGCGACGGCGGAGGCCAAAAAAACATACAGGGACGCTCATTTTGCAGAGGACTGCCGCTGTGCCCGGGAACTGGGAGAGCAGTTGGCTACAGGAAAGCCAATCGCCTGATTAGGCCGACATGACAAGCACTTTCCCCAATTCCGCTCAAAGTATCATGCTGCAAACAGGAATAATTACACAAAAGTGATAGACTCGTAAAAAGTCCATCACTCTCTAAAAGATGGCTAAGAAAAACACAGATATACAAGGAGTAGCCTTTTTCCCGGCTCGAAGGCATACATAGGGTATATCGAGCGGCGGAAAAAACGCTGCGACGCGATAGATCGAAGTTTTTACGACGTCATCAACATTGGGTTCTGAAATATGTCGGAACCTCGCGAAGTAATGAGGAATTCGGAAATAATGAAAGCTGAAGTGAAACACTTGGAAGATGAGCAACTCGCAAACGGTGTTGTGATACGGTTTTATGATGAATCCCGCAGGGTGGCTGGTGATCGCTGGCAGGTTGCAGTGCGTTATGAGGTTGTGGTCTCGGTCTCTGAAACCTTTTGGAGCTTGGTGAGTGGAGAGCCAGAACTGATGGAGGAGATTCGTGCTGCCTTAGGGACAGAGCTTATCCTTTCCAAGGTCAATGAGCGGAATTTTATCTCAGCGGAAGAAAAGGAAGGGTTGATTGTTGAAATTGTCAGCCAGACTCGAAAAAATATCTTCGCCTATCTCGCTAACCCTGAATTTCCCACGTTTTATTTCAAACGCTGTTTTAAGGAAGCACGCGAGGAAATTGAGCGCAAAAAGAGAGAGGCGTGGATTCCGGATAATGAAGATATTGAAGAGCCTGTTGACTTTTCCCATCTTTTTTCAGATGTAAAAAAGTAACCGATCAGGGGGGAGCCCCAAAGGCACCGTTTATCAACGGACCTGTAAGCGATTGCAGGGTGCCGGAGGTGCAAGGCGTCGGCCTGTGCAGCGTACACCTGTACCTAAACAGGCCGATAACACCGCAGATTCGGTGCCCCGAAATCGCTTACGTAAAAAAAGACTGATGGGTTCATTAGAAGTCCGTCACACTCTAAAAGATGGCTAGGTAGTGCCTGAACGAAAACCATATTTTTTAGCAAAAAGTCTTGCTTGCTTAACGGCGAACCATGCGGAGAGCTTTCTTTCCGAGAGCATTTTTTGTTTCCACCAGTTCGGACATGATAA
>JAQUEZ010000267.1 GCA_028684915.1 Desulfobulbus sp. | reverse complement strand
TTATGATCTGCTTAACTCCCTGCTTTCCCTTCAGATCGACCGGTATTGGCGTTGGCGTACCACCCGCCTACTGCGTCAATTTACCGATGGCTGGGTTCTTGATCTCTGTGCGGGAACATTGCCGTTGTCGCTGGAGTTGACCCGTCAGGCGCCTAAACGCCGAGTCCTTTCGGTTGATTTCTGTGAGGATATGTTGCGGGCAGGTGCCAAAACCCTACCCCACGATGACCGCCGCCCGAGGATCTTTCCCGTTTGTGGCGACGGTGAGGTTCTGCCCGCACCCACCAATAGTTTTTGGGGCTGCACCGTTGCCTTCGGCGTACGCAATCTTTCCCGCACTCTTCAAGGACTTCAGGAGATGCACCGCATTTTGAAGCCCACAGGCAACCTGTTAATTCTTGAATTTTCGCGGCCCTCCAACCCGATCATCAAGCCGCTCTACGCCTTTTATCTTAACCGCATCCTGCCAGCCGTAGCTGGCCTGATCTCCGGCGACAAAGAGGCGTATCAGTATCTGGCCTCTTCGATTGCAGCATTCTACGAACCGGAAGAGTTGATGGCACTGATGCGTGAGGCAGGTTTTAACCAGGTGTCACGTATCCCGCTGACCTTCGGTATTGTCTCTATCTATCGCGGCGTAAAGGACTGAGTTGATGGCAGAATGTCGACGTCTTCTTCTCGGCATCACCGGGGCAACCGGAATGCTTTATGTGCCAAGTTTGCTGGAATTGTTGGCTATAGCCAATGTTGAGGTGCATGGTATTCTCTCGGATGCCGGCCGTAAGGTGCTCCACTTCGAACTCGGCCTTCAACCAGAGGATCTACCGCAGGTCAGTCGTTGGTTCGCTTCCGATGATTTCACCGCCCCCCCTGCGTCCGGCTCTGCCCGTTACGATGCCATGGTCGTCCTGCCATGTACCGTGGGGAGCCTTGCGGCCATCGCCGGAGGAATTTGCGGTAACCTGCTCCACCGTGCAGCCGATGTCACCCTCAAGGAAAGACGCCCTCTTATTTTGGCCGTACGCGAAACACCGCTCAATCGAACCCATCTGCAAAATATGCTTGCAGCCCATGAGGCCGGTGCCATTATTTGTCCACCGATGCCGTCTTTTTATCAGCATCCGCAAAGCCTGGACGATCTGGCCCGACAATTTGCCGCCAGGATCTGTGACCTTCTCGGCGTACCGGTTTCATCGGCAACTATCAAACGTTGGCAAGGAATTTGATTATGTGGAAGAAAATCAATGTATTACTGGAGATGATCAAATTTCAGCACACTGTCTTTGCTTTACCTTTTGCCTTGATGGGTGCATTTCTAGCAAAACGTGGCATCCCAGACGTTGCGGTTTTTTTCTGGGTGGTGGTTGCCATGGTCGGAGCCCGTACCAGCGCCATGACCTTCAACCGCATAGTTGATCGCCGCTTTGATGCCGCAAACCCGCGGACAATCGGGCGTGCCTTACCGGCAGGTGAGGTGACCCTGCTGCAGTCTTGGCTGCTGATGGTCCTCGCAAGTTTACTTTTCTTTTTTGCCTGTTATATGCTCAACCCCTTGGCGCTGAAGATCGCGCCCTTGGCCTTGGGCTTGACCCTGTTTTATTCCCTTACCAAACGATTTACCTGGCTCTGTCATGTAGTGTTGGGCGTTGCCCTCGCCATTTCTCCTTTAGGTGGCTGGGTTGCGGTAGCAGCCACTCTCCAGGGATATCCCTGGGTCCTTTCCCTGGCAGTCCTTTTTTGGGTAGCGGGGTTCGACTGTATCTATGCCTGTCTGGACGCCGATTTTGATCGCGAAGCTGGGCTCTTTTCTATGCCGGCTATCTTTGGCCGACAAAAAGGTTTCCGCGTTGCTGTCCTCTTTCATGTTCTGGCATTCGTGCTGTTCACTTTAACCGGCGTTTTAACGAAACTTAATTCCTGGTATTTCCTCGGAGTTGCGATTACTGCCGGGGCTCTTTTTTATCAGCATCTCATTGTCAGCCCCCGGGACCTTTCCCGCATTCGGCAGTCCTTTTTTTCGATGAACGGCATTATTTCTTTGACCCTCTTTGGCGCCACCTGTTTGGCCCTGGCAACAGGTGCCTGAGATGCGCTTAATCCGTCCGTTGGTGGTGGCTATTTGCCTCGGGTTGCTGACGCAATTTCCAGGTTTGGCAAAGGCTGAAACCAGTTCGGCGGTTGTATTGCAACCTCGGGATATTCTCCCGGAAACGTTGAAAATCATCTATTCCGACTTTGAAACTCTGCATTATTCAGTCTCTTGGAGCGGGGGAGTCAAAATCGGTGATATTTACATGGAAATCCGTCCGCAACAATCAAAGGAGTCCGGTTATGTGATTTCTGCAAGAGTCAAAGATTACGGACCATTATCTCTTTTTTATCCGATCGATGATCAGTTTCGTTGCTTTGTCGATGGGCAGATGAAACTACCGACCCGATATGAAGTGGAACAGAAGGAAGGATCTAATCATGAAACCACACGGCTAAGCGAATATAATCAGGAAGAGCAAATCGTTCGTTACCGGAAAAATAAGAACAAAGTCAAAACCTATCAGGTCGATGGCCCAGTGTACAACGAGTTCGCCTCGTTCATCATCACCCGAGCCCTAGCTTTTATTGGTAAGGTTGAGATAGTCGTTCCTACCTTTGCCGATGAGAAACGGCATCTAGTAAAAGTGGCAGTGGCGGATCGGGTAAGACGACGAACCATCTTCGGCAAAATAAAGACGCTGAAGGTGCAGCCCAAAATGCAATTTCGCGGATTGTATGAAAAGAGTGGCAATACCACGTTATGGTTGACGGATGATCGCTGTAGGGTCCCGGTAGAAATCCGTTCCCGGATAGTGGTTGGTTCCCTGGTGGCGGAATTGGTTGAGTACACCAATTCCGCCTGTCCGGAACTCCGAGTCAAGAAGCAAAAATAGGCGTCAAGAAAACAGTAATCAGCCTATTTTAACTTCGATTTTTTTAGGCTGGGCCGGGCCGGTTTTAGGAAGGCGAACTTTAAGAACGCCGTTGACCATGGAAGCCTCAATCCGATCCTGGTCAATGGTCTCGGCAACAGTGAACCGGCGCAGGTAATGCCCGGTTTCGTACTCTTCCAGAATCAACCGCCCAAGATACTTGGAAGATGCACGGTGCGCCTGGATGGTGAGAATATTGTCTTCCAGGGCGAGATCTATTCCGTCTGGAGCCACACCAGGAACATCGGCCAAAACCACCACCTCCTGTTCCGTTTCAAAGATATCGACATGAGGTGCAAAATAGGTGTCGTTTTTAGTGGTTTCCCCATCGGACTGTACTGCCTTTTTTTCCTGTATTTTCAGCTCATGAGCAGACATGGCCACACCTCCGTTCTTGTTTCCATTACAAGCCACAAAAAAAACATTTGATATAGTGCAAAGTACTCTTTTTGTGATGCATCGTTTTTGCTTTTTATGCAGCCATTATTCTTCGGCTGACACAATAATTTGGCGTGGGGTGGCCTCCGTAGCCTTCATCAAGGTGATGGTCAGAACGCCGCTATTGAGTTTTGCGGCAACGCGTTCTGCATCTACCTTAACCGGAAGGGCAATAGCACGGCTGAAACTGCCGGATTCGATTTCACGGCGGTGATAGCTGATTCCCGGTTCGTCCTGCCGGGTATCGCGCTTTCCTTGTAAGGTGAGGGTGTCACCTTCGATTGAAAGTTCGAGATCTTCTACCGTAACCCCGGGCAATTCGGCGGTGAGGAGAAGACGATCCGGTTCTTCATAAATGTTGAGCGGCGGATAGACATTGGCGCGGCCTTGTCCCTTTCCTTTTTCCCCGTAAGAGCGGGAAAGTTCATCTAATCCTTGCCGGATTCGCTCGAACTCAGCCCATGGATTGCGAAAAGCCGGACGATCCACAAAACGAATAAATGCCATGCTGCACCTCCTTGCGGGCAAAATGGTTAATGATCATATAGAGTAAGGATGCTAGAGAGCCTTTGTCAAGATCCGTGTTTAGGGTGAATTACCCTCCCTGAATTTTAGGCGTATATACGCGGTATTCACCTTGTTTCAGGCTGTTTACGAGTCCATCACACGCTAAGAGATGGTTAAGTAAAAACACAGAGATACAAGAAGTAGGGTGTTTTTCGACGCGAAGGCATATAATCAGGTATTTCGAGTGCCCTGAAAAATTCTGCGACGCAGGAGATCGGAGTTTTTACGACGTCATCAATATTGAAGACCACTGTGAACACAGTTGCTTTTTAAGTCCAAAACGACGACAATAGCGCAGGCTTTGTTAATGGAACCAACCTTAGTTTCAGGAGTATGAGAATGAAGACGGCTGTAATTGCCACCGATTGCCCGGACCTGCACCTGTTGCACCGTGGCAAGGTCCGTGATATGTATGAAATCCCCGGTCACGCGGACAAGCTGTTGATGGTGGCCACCGACCGCATTTCCGCCTACGATGTAGTCATGGCCGACCCTATCGCCGGCAAAGGGAAGGTATTAACGGAGATCTCCCTGTTCTGGTTCAAGCTGCTTGGTGATATCCTTCCCAATCATCTGATCAGTGCAGACATCAACGAATTTCCGAGCGTGTGTCAGCAATATCGTGACCAGCTTGAGGGGCGTTCGATGCTGGTCAAACGGACCAAAGTGGTGCCGATCGAATGCATTGTTCGGGGGTATATTTCCGGTTCGTTTTGGAGTGCCTATAAAAAAGATACCACGGTCTGCGGCTTTAAACTGTCCCAGGGCATGCAGGAATCCGATAAATTCCCGGAACCGCTTTTCACGCCCTCGACCAAGGCAGAGCTGGGGCTGCATGATGAGAATATTTCCATTGCCCGAATGGAAGAACTGGTGGGTGCGGAGTTGACGGCCAAAATGGCGGCAGCTAGCGTTCAGCTTTATCAACGGGCAGCAGATTTTGCTCGAACCAAAGGGATTATTATCGCAGACACTAAATTTGAGATGGGAATGGATGGGGACCAATTAATTCTGGTCGACGAGGTCTTGACCCCGGATTCCTCCCGTTTCTGGCCGCTTGATCTGTACACCCCAGGTAAAGGGCAACCGAGTTTTGATAAGCAGTTTCTGCGTGACTACCTATCCTCACTCGATTGGGACAAGCAACCGCCCCCGCCGCCGTTGCCTGCAGAAATTTTAGAAAAAACCAAAAGCCGTTATGAAGAGGCCCAGATCAAACTGACTCGCTGATTTTGCCTTGCCCATCCGCGGTACCTCCGCCCGGTAGCTGCCGTGGATGGGTTATTCTCACAATTTTCCCACTCCAGATCAACACCTCTCCTTCCTAGTAAGTAAGCTCCATTTGGGCAGTATACCACCCCAGGATCGGAGTGCCTGTCGGTCGTTCTCCCCAGCTCATCATCGCACATTCCAGAGAGCAATGGCTCACTTGCCTGCAGAGCGCGGCCGAAAAATTCTGACTTGCTAAAATATCCCCCTGAAGCGAATTCCACAACGACACCATTCGGACAAAAAAAAAATCCCCGCCAGGAAAAACCTGACGGAGAAAAAAGAAGAGCCTGAAAGAACCTTTTACCACTTCCCTTTGCCTATTATATGGCTAACATCCACACAACGTTTTGATTCTTCCTCGCTCAATTCCTCTTTCTTTTTGATGAACTTAATATCGTTGAATTGGCAGGCATATTCATTGCCTTCTTGGTCGCGGATCCATACCATCTCTTCATAACCAAGACCGGTTTTGCCGCCGCCCTGCTGTAAATCTTTTTCATTTCCGCTCATCTTATCCTCCTCCTTCTTCCTTTGAATAAGTATCTTATCCTCCAAAAACTTAATTATATGCACGATGCAACCGACTTCGCAACCCCCTTAATAATGAAGCGGCAGACCAATTTGATAATGGTATCCCAGACCAATGCCTTTGGTCTGGTGGGCAATCTTAAAAGAATTGTTTCCATTTCTCTTGTGAATGGCAACCGAAAATTGACCACCCTGAATAGAATGGCTGAATCTGACTAGTCACGGTACTTTTGGTCGACTCCCCATACACCTCACTTTTTTTTGTTCGCCCAGAACTTAAGATAATCCTTTATTTCCAGCCCGAAGCGGGCGCTGTTTGACTTATCCCTCCCACCTTGTCCACGGTTTCACGAGATCCTTTTTCGCCAAGGCGCCCCCCACTTCTTTTCAGCCCCTCGGCGCCTTCATGTGCAGACCTGGCGATCAATCTCCAGTGCTTCGATATTCGCAAGAGAGACCGCAACATTTGTGCAACATGCAACACTTTTTTTAGTCAGTGTCGCCTATATAGAGAGTCGAAAAATGGTAACTTACTGTTGTGACATATATAAATTTCTCCGTTATGCGCCCTGTCTTTCCGGCATTGAACTTGCTCAATGAGAGACAAGTGGTGTTGAAAGGCAACCAATACCGGTGCCCCTATCTACAAGATTGCAGGTGCAAGATTCCTGGCAGGGCACAATGAGGATTGTCGTTCTCTTGAAAATTCTTAAAACCGACTTTTCGAGATTCGCAACATTCTGTATTTGCGATACGTACTCGGATTTTGCCTCTTTACGAGGCTATCAGGATTGACCAAATCCGAATGCCACCTCGGCGGAGTTCGCAATTCGCGTGCATCTGGATTGTAAGTATTGCCTTCTCCGTCAAAAATATATGCAATACTCGTTGTCGATGACCTCGTACGTTGCCGATTTCGATTTTCGAAAACCAACCATGGATGTGGAAATCATGAATAGGGAAAATCCATTGAAACGGCTCGGAACGCTGGGGCAATCTATCTGGTTGGATTACATCCGCCGCGATCTGATCGTAAGTGGCGAACTCCGGCGTCTGATCGAGGAAGATGGAATACGGGGAATGACCTCTAACCCCGCCATTTTTGAGAAGGCGATTGCGGGCAGCAACGATTACGACGAGGACATTCGGGCACAGGCTCTTCTCGGGAAAGATATCGAGACAATCTATGCATCTATAAGCCAGCACGACGTGCAGAACGCGCAGATGAATTCCGCTCTCTCTACGACAGGACCGATGGCCAAGACGGCTATGTCAGCCTGGAGGTCAATCCGCATCTGGCGCATGATACCAAGGCTACTATCGAGGAAGCCCGCCGGTTGTGGACCGCACTGAACAGGCCAAACGTTATGATCAAAGTCCCGGCGACGTCCGACGGTCTGCCCGCTATCCAGCAACTCATCAGCGAAGGGATCAATGTCAACGTGACCCTGCTCTTTGGCCTGCCCCGCTACCGGCAGGTTGTGGAAGCCTACATTGCAGGTCTCGAAGCACGTGCCAGCCATGGACACCCCGTGCACCATATCGCCTCGGTGGCCAGCTTCTTTTTAAGCCGTATTGACACCTTGGTGGATCCGTTGGTGGAGCAATCCCTGGCGTCAGGCACGACGACGAACAGGCCCAGGGGGGTGCAGGGGCAGGTGGCCATCTCCAGTGCTAAAGCGGCATATCAAATCTACAAAGAAATTTTCGGCAGTGCGAGATTCAAAAAACTGGCTGATGCTGGTGCTCGTGTACAGCGGCTGCTCTGGGCCAGCACAAGCAACAAAAATCCGGACTATAGCGATGTTAAGTATGTTGAATCTGTAATCGGTCCGGATACCATAAACACCGTCCCGCCGGCGACCATCGACGCGTACCGTGATCATGGCGATCCGAAATCGAGACTGGAACAAAATATCGAGGAAGCCAACTGGATACTGCAATGATTGCCGGAACTCGGGATCAGCATCGACAAGGTTACTCAGCAGCTTGAAGACGAAGGTGTCGGAAAATTCAATGAACCATTCGACAAGTTGATGAAGGCGTTAACAAAAAAGTCGCTTCCAATAACCGAACAACCGTCGGCGGGTTGAAAATGACAGACACTTGAGAGCAACATGATGGGGGATGTGGCCCCGCCTGCCTTAAACCTAGCGCAATGATGGCTTTACAAAGAACAGTGAAAGTTTGTGACTGCCAACTCCACCAAAAGGAATGTAAGCGTCTAATCAAGCACCTCCATACCCATTTGCAGCATCTGTAATTTGTTGATATTCCATGGCAGAAGCGCCTCGTAGTCTTCCACGGATTGGGCGTTGGGCAGGTGCGCAAAGATATGGCGG
>JAQUEZ010000062.1 GCA_028684915.1 Desulfobulbus sp. | reverse complement strand
CGCCTATCCTTGAGGGCTGTATAGTTGGTGGTGTTCACGGTGGGGCCTCCTTGGTTGGTGTTCAAGTCGGCCACAGTATGACATCATACGATACTGGCTAAAAGATGCGGTTGTTTTGACGCTTACTGATCACCGGCATCGGCAATATTGGCCTGCACCATCAAGGTTGCCGCCATGGTGGCCATTGCTATGAACATTGGTTGAATTATCGTTTTGTTCACCACGAATTTTCTCCTCATACGCCTCTCCATCCTATTGGATACTTGTATTTGCCAAGCCACGGAAACCTCAATTACCGACAAATGCTACGTAGACAGTCACAAGTTGATTGTATTGAAATGAAAAGAAAAATATAGGGAAAATTTGGCTCTTCGTCGTTTCAAGTGGATTTTAGCAAATTCTGGATCGGTGCCGCCAACAGGTAGATGATACTGATGAAGGTCTGGTCGTTTCGATACCCTCTAGCCCTGCATTTGGCGGCCTGAAAAATGCCATTTAAAGCCTCTATCCTTGCGTTGTTGTGGCCCGACCCCCATCTGGAAAGGATGGCATCTCGATGTTTCTCCACGGTTCGTAAAGCCGTCCGGACTGGCTTGAGAACCTCGGCCTCGGCCACCAGTAAACCGGCCATATTGAGAAACCAAGTCAGGCGCCATTTCGCAGCTCTCATGGTGGTAGCCCTGCGGACCCAGCGAAGCCACTCTTTGACTCGCCAGGCTTTGGCGGTTTGGAGATCCATAGCCACCAGCTCTGCCAATGCATCGAGTTGCGCCTCGGTGAAATGGCCTTCAGCTTTCTTGAGGGTTGCCCAACGGCTGGCTTTGGGCATAGGGACTTCCTTCGATTCCGCCCGCCGCACCTCTTCGACGGCCTTGGTGAACAGCTGCACCACATGGAACCAGTCGACAGTCAGCGAGCTGTTGGCAAAGTGGGCTTTCACCCCGGAAATGAAGGAACCAGACATGTCGGAAACGACCTCAACCACATTTTCGGCTTTGCCGCCCCGGGCAATCAGATGCTCTTTGAAGATCTTCAGCGTCGCCTTCCCTTTGCCGGGGGTCGCAAAGACCACGGGTCGTTCTTTTCGGTCAAGGTCAATGAACACGGTGACATATCGATGTCCTTTCCGCGATTTGGTCTCATCGAGACTGAACGCTTTCAGTGTCTCCAAATTCAACTTGGACATGGCGGCCCCGACATGGTGCAGCACGATGCGCCATAGCTTCTTGTCATCCATCTCCAGGATTTTGGCAGTGGTGAGCACCGGCATTTCCCGAACCAGCAGCATAGCCGCCTGCTCGAACAACAATGTGAACTTGCTTCCTTTTCTGGCCCACGGCACCTCAACCTGCTTCACGCCGTGCTCCGGACACCGGACACGAGGGACCGTCGCGGTGATGTAGCAATGATGCTGGAAGAAGTTAAGGTGGCGCCACGTCATTTCCTTGAAATCATGGGCCGGACTGTGGGCACCACAAACCGGGCACGGATAACGGGTCCCCCTTTTCGCCTGGATCCTCAACCGCAACTCATGTGGAGACTTACCCGTGTCCAGCGTTTGCCCGACAATTTCCCAAGGAGCCTGCAAGCCGAGGCCTAATGCTATGATATCGTTGCCATTCATGGTCACCTCTCGTCATTTCGTGTGGATTTGATCCCTATATATCAAATCCACACGAAATGACGAGGAGCCGAAAATTTTAGACGCCCCATCTTGGCTGCCTATTTAATTTTTGTTCTTCGTTTCGTTTTTTTCACCATCCAACTGGCATATCGATCCCTGATTGCGGCCAAAAACAGCTCCACATTGGAGATGGAGTCGTACGCCAGCCTGATTTTTCTTCCTCTGAACGCCCCCTTTCCACTCCACAGCCGGGGAAACAACATGGAGCGCATGTATTGCTGGTGATGAAATTCAAGCATCCCACCCCCCAGAGTTATGGAGTGAATATCACCCCACCCCAATACCAGCCTTTTTGATGTTTCGGAAAACATCAGCACATCTTTGCTCAATGCAATTATCATGTCCTCTGCTTTAAACGATATGACCTGATTCTTCTCCAAAGCATTGAAGATCCGTGGGCGCAGGTAGGCATTCCAGGCAGCCATGGCAGCTTCCCCGAAATAATACGGATGATCTAAATTTTTCGGGCGGCCTGACCTATTGACATAGTCACCTGCTATTTTGAGTAACACCTTTTCGTCTTGATCTTTCCAAACGAAAAAAAAATCCGTTTTCCTGTAAAAGAATTTCTCGAACCTCAAGGTCGATCCATGATACAGGGAGTCGGCCTGAGTGAAGAGTAACATTTCTTGCTTGACGATATGTTTATGCTGATTCGTCAAGGTGAATCTGACTGCCCCCTTTTCCCCCACATAGGTGCACTCGTGGAAAAACTGCGATAAGGGCCCGTTGATCTTCCATATCAAGAGAGCAACCACACCGACTGCGATAACAAACGACATGCTGTTTATGGCGACATTCCCATGTAACAGGTAACGCAAGACCAAGCTCACGCCCAGAGCCAAACCAATGATTGTCAGGGGGTAGCTGACAGCAAGCGGCAGCATGGGGAGGGGTGAGTTTTTCCGTAAGGTCGTCTGGGCCGTTGCCACCTGACCGATCTCTTGCGGTGGCGGTGCGAAAAACACGCAGTCATTGGCGATCTTCTCTCCTGCATGGGTCTTTTTCGTTCCCGGGGAATATTCCGCCATCACTGTTCCCCTATTCTTTATTTCCATATTTCGCCTGGACCATGTGTTTAGTCGGTTTCGACCTGATTGCGAAACGCCGCCTTCACTTCCTTGATCATGTCGACCGGGCGGGGCGGCACTCCGACTCTTAAAATCCGCCATAACATCCACACCAAGCTCCCACAGGCAGCCAAGGCCCAGATCAATACAAACCGACTGTCCACCTTCCCCTTGAACAGTACCACCAGGATGGCCCAACCAAAGAACGCGAGCAGGTTCCACCAAAAGAAACGCTTACTGTCAGCAGAGGCCCGCGACTGGATTTCTTGTGCCCGAAAAGAATTCCTGCGAACAGTCTCCATAACGAATTTTCCGACCACGACGGTAAAGTAGCCCAGGCAAAGCAGACCTGGAACTGCAGGCACGAGAGGAAACTTATACACGCCCCTCAGGATCACATGGAGGCATATCCCGGCAACCCCCATGCGGATGAACAATAACAGGAAACTCAGCAGGTCGGTGGACATGTTCCAGGCTGCCCAAATCCCATTTTTCACGATGTCCGGCAAAAACGTTTTGCCCGATTGCCCCCTGATCAATTCCAAATCTCGCCAGGGAATACCAATGGCCGCTTCCGGTTGGGTTGCCAGACCACTTACCGGTGCTTCAACCGACAGATCGAAGGTTGAAAGTCCTACCGGGTAAGAGCAGCCGATTCGGCCTGTTTCGCCTTTACCAGGTTGCAAGATGCCATCGGTTTTATCCCTGAGCAACCGAACTTCCCGGCCCCAGACTCCAACCTCTTTCAAATCACGCTCGCTGGTATCGGCATCAAATATTCCTTCCACCCCCACCAGAGAAGTCGAACAATCGAGAAAGGCCTGGCGAGCTTTCTTTCGGAATTCAATTTTATATATTTCGGCGATTGTCTCAACCAGGGTGAGTCGCTTGCCTGTTTCATTATTTTCCGACCAGGAGCGCCTTTTTTCTTCACGTTCCAGTCGTTTGATCACCTCCGGGTGCGCCATCCAATCATCAAGGGAACGAAACTCGACAATAATCTTTCCCTGCGCGTTGATTGCTCCCCAACGAAGCTTTGCATCTTCCGCAACGATGATGCGTTTGCTCCAGCGTTTCAGGTAGGCCCATTCCGGCTGCAGAACCCACTGCCCGGAAGTGTTGATCAAGCCCCAAAAGCTACTTCCCTTCGGCTGAACCTCGGCCGTGCCGTAATTAAATGCCCACACATCGCCAAACTGTGGGGCAATAGAGATTGCACCGTTTTGGTCAACATAGCCCCACAATCCATTTTCTGCAGAACGCACTGCGGTAAGTCGCTCACTTTCGGAACCAATTTCTAGCCAACGAAGATCATCAACTACCCAGGTGCCATCCGATCCTTCTCCGCTCGGTCTTGTTTGTCCATTACAAAGGACGCCCTGCCTGTTCACACGACCAAGCACACGATGAAAACGGCCAAAACCAGCTTCATTGACCACTATCGCCCCTCGATAGTTGATCGATCCCATCAGAGCCTTAATCCCAGGAGGATTGATTCGATGCCCGTCCTGCGCATCCAGCAGATCACAAACCAATTCACCTCGATCATCCGGAACATTCGAACAAGTTGCCTCCAGGATGCTTGAACCAGTTCCGTTACCACCAGAGAGGTAAGCCCATGAACAGGACTGGAACCACTGGCCGACGACTTGAGGTGTCGGCCCTTGCAGCTGCCGGAGCCTTATCAGCCCATAGCGTCCTTCGGCATTGCACACCACCAGCGAAAAGCCCTCGTGCAGATGTAATGAGCCATGCCAGTAACTTCCACGACAGAGTGGTCCCCACTCAGCCGGAATGCACACCGGATATTCCCCCGCCGGTCCATCGGCCACGCCCACCATCGGTGCGCAGAGCAAGGTGGTCGGGTACACTTCACCGTTATCCCAGGTCCAGATCATCCGGGCTTTGCTCAAGTCGAAATCGGTACAATCCTTCGGGGTGTACGGGGCGACACATTTCTTATCAAGCCGACCATACAGCCTCTCGATTCTTGCTTGATCGTCGAGCAGGGCAGCCAACGGAATTTGTTCGAACAGCGCCGTTGTCTGAGGTTTATGGTCGGTATTCAGGATGTAGCCTGCTCCATTTCGTCGCGGTGCACGCAAACGCTTTTCCGCGCATTTTTTTTCTCCTTCGCTCAAAAAGACGGTTATCCATTCCCCTTTTTGGGTAACGTATTTTTCGATCCAGATGGGGCAATCAGCCCACTTGCCAAGGCGCTGCCTGAGCGTATGCGCGGCCTCTGCCAGCACCGTTTCTCGCCACCCCGGGCAATCATCCTCGCGGCGGCTTTCAATGATCCTATAAGATTGTATACGGTGGTCCTTAACAACTCGCGCCAGCTCGGCAATATCAAGAGGGGAAAGTTCCGCTTTTTCAGAATGTATATTTGAAATCATCATTGCATTGCGTTCTAATGGGTTGCAATCCATGGCGCGTGTTGGCCCACAGCATTCTCTGTAGATCGTCACTGAAAAAATTCCCGCGACAAGGGTGAGATGATTTTAGGCTTTCCTCCCGTAATATTCCAAGCGCAAACACCAAAAATGGCGGAATTCAATTTCTATGCACCACAAATAGTTGATCCTCTGCATTCTCATTTTCGGAGTAGTTCTCTTGTGATACATTCCCAGCACTCAAGGAAAAAAAAAACGGGAAAGACTTTCGCCCTCCCCGTTCCATTCTCTCACCAATTTCTAGCAAGCGGTTCGTATTTTCTCCGATAATGCGTCCTGAAATTCCCCGCGCATTGAAATTAATTACTTATTCAGAAATAACAGCTAGTTAACCGACACAAACTTCCTCAAAAAATTCTTATGGACTCGCGTGTGGACTCGTTTGTGGCCCCGTGGAAATTCCACTGTTGTCTTATTTGTTACATAATCAACCAGCATTAATTATATTACTGAAATTTTTGATATTTTTTAAGTGGGTATGCAGTTTACTCAACCATGCGCCATATGTGGTATAGAGCATTGGTGAGATCTATAGCCTGAAAATCGCACTCGCTTTTCAAGTATTAAGTAACATGCCAGTATTTAACATTTTTTTATACTTTCGCTCAGTTTATCGCCCAAAGCCCGATGAAAAGTCGATGCCTATAGTCTCTATATGTTGGGGCAAGTTGAGCTAACTGCATACCCAGTATTTTTTATTCAAAAAAAGGTTGGATATGTGTTGTCGATATTCCATGTTCACAAACAAAAAAGACGCAGCCAGTCAAGACCGGCTGCGATGGGGGATTAAAAGGGTCGATTTAGCGGTCCGGTTCGGCAAAGAGTGCATCGACGAATTCCCGCGCATCAAAATCACGCAGATCGTCTATCTGCTCACCTATGCCGATAAAGCGGACCGGAATGCCGATTTCCCGGCAGACGTTGGCTACAATACCACCCTTGGCCGTGCCGTCAAGCTTGGTCAGAGCCAAACCGGTGACACCTACCGCCTCGTGGAACATTTTGGCCTGGGAAATACCGTTTTGACCTGTGGTCGCATCGAGCACCAGCATCAACTCGTGGGGTGCGCCCACCATTTTTTTACCGATGACGCGCTTAATCTTCTTCAGTTCTTCCATTAGGTTCACACTGGTATGCAAACGACCGGCGGTATCAATGATGATAACATCGTACGCATGGGCCACGCCGTATTCGAGGCCGTCATAAACCACCGATGAAGGGTCAGCACCAGGTTTCTGGGCAATGACCTCAACCCCTACCCGTTCACCCCAGATTCGAAGCTGGTTGATAGCTGCGGCACGGAAGGTATCGCCGGCAACGAGGAGCACCGACTGACCCGAGCGGACAAACTTGGCCGCAACCTTGCCGATCGTAGTGGTCTTCCCGACGCCGTTCACTCCGACCACCATAATCACGAAAGGTCCTTCCTCGGGCATGACCAATTCGGCAGGCCGGTCGGAAGCCTCGATATAGGCGAGAATTTCCTCGCGGATGATATTCTTCAGGGCTTGGGGATCACTGAGTTGATCGCGTTTGACTTTTTTCCGGGCCCGATCCATCAACTCGAGGGTAGTGCTTACGCCCAAATCGGCGGTGATCAGAATCTCCTCCAACTGCTCAAATAGATCCTGGTCAATCTCCTTTTTACCGAGAAACAAGCGATCAAGCCGGTAGACAAAGGCATCACGGGTCTTCCCCAGTCTGTCGCGCAACCGGGAGAACAACGATTTGCTCGCCGGTTTTTCCTGGGTTTTCTCGGCAAGCGGTGCAGCGGGAACAATAGCGCCCTCACCGGCCACCAACTCTGCTTCGCCAGCCTCTGCGACCTCTCCCTCGACAAGCTCCTGCGCATCGGCACCAGCAACAGCACCCTGTTCAGCATCAAAAGCGACATTGGCCAATTCTTGTGACTCGGCCGCATCCGCCAACCTCTCCACTGGGATAGTGGATGGCACCTCACACTCTTCTGCCGCAGGTTCAGGTTCCCCTGCGACAAGATCGACTGCATCGGGTTCGACGGATTCTTCCAACTCAGGCTCAACAGCAATCGCCTCTTCCGATTCCGCTTCAGGAACAAAAGCCTGCGATTCAGGTATCTCGGCCTCTGCAACGACCTCCTCTGCAAGGCTTTCCGCCTCTGCCAAAGAGGGCTCAGCTAGACCGACAACCTCTTCTTCCGCAGCAACCGGTTCCGCTTGAGCCGCGTCACCACCAAACGGATCTGATTCCTCGACGATATCTGCCGATTGAGGTTGCGAAGTAACCTCTTCAAGAGCAGCTTCTTCCGTAATTTCCGTTTCGGCTTCAGACTCTTCTGCCGCGACATCGGGAGTTGCAGGCTCCTCTGCAAACGTTTCACCCGCACCTTGTATATCGACGGGGACAACCAGCTCTTGCACATTTTCCGCCGATTCTACCGGTTCGAAGACAGTCTCAATCACCTCCTCCAGGAGGGGTTCTTCTAGAATTGGTTCAGGTTCAGGTTCAGGGAAAAACTCATTCAACTCCTCGGCAATGTCAAAAGCAAGCTCCTGCTTGGGAGAAAGCGAGAAAACCATCTCCGCTGTCGGAGCCGTGGCCTCTTCAATTGCAGGATTCTCATCGCGCAGCGTTTCAGTAACTTCCGGTTCGGATTCATCAACAACCGCAACTTTCCCGAGCTCAGCAGAGTCCTGGGCCGCTTGCGAGGATTCTCCCTCAGGCTCGACTACCGCAGGCTCTTGTGGGGCAAGTTCCGGCTCAAGCGTCTCCTCTTCGACCTGTTTCTTGCCAAATTTTTTCTTAAACCAACCCAGCATCAGCTCTGCGCCTCAGCTTTTTCCATGACTATCTCCAATGCTTCGCGAATGGTATGAGGGTAATGAAAGATCACCCCTTCACGGATATCCTCCGGAATTTCAAGAACATCCTTTTCATTGAGTGTAGGAAGAACCAACTCTCGGATACCGGCCCGCAGGGCAGCCAATACCTTCTCGCCAATACCGCCGACAGGCAACACATCACCACGCAGGGTAATCTCACCGGTCATGGCTACATCCTGACGTACCGGCCGTCCAAGAATGACCGACACCAGCGAAGAAACCATGGCCACACCGGCCGAAGGCCCATCTTTGGGGATTGCGCCTTCCGGCACATGCACATGCAGGTCGATGGCAGCAAACACGTCCTCGTCCACGCCCAAATCCTTGGCGTGCGATTTAATATAGGTCAAGGCCGCCGTGGCCGATTCCTTCATCACCTCGCCCAACTTGCCGGTCAGGGTGAGCCCACCCCGACCTTTCATCTTTGAGGTTTCAATAAAGAGAATCTGCCCTCCCACTGGGGTCCAGGCAAGACCGGTGGCCAAACCAGGCCCCCAACTGCGAGCCTTCATCTCCGGATAAAACCGCTGCGGCCCAAGGAAATCGTATAATTTCTCCGGCGCGACCACCATCTTCTCGGTGCGACCGCGGGCAATCTCAGCAGCCGTACCCCGACAGATGGCGGCAAGCTCTCGTTCCAGATTGCGTACTCCAGCCTCACGGGTATACGAGGTGATCAGCGCCTCGATGCTTTCCATGGGCATCTCCAGATCATCATCCCTCAGGGCATGCGCCTCCAGCTGCTTGGGCAGGAGATAACGGCTGGCAATGGCCACCTTCTCCTGCAGGGTGTAGCCAGAAAGCTCCACCACCTCCATACGATCCCTCAGGGGGCCGGGAATGGTGTCGAGCACGTTGGCGGTGGCAATGAACATCACCTTGGAGAGATCAAACTCGATATCGAGATAATGATCGGTAAACGTCGAGTTCTGCTCCGGATCTAAGACCTCAAGCAGGGCCGAGGAGGGATCGCCGCGAAAATCGCTGCCGACCTTATCGATCTCATCAAGAAGAAACACCGGATTGTTGGAGCCGGCCCTCTTCAGACTCTCAATGATCCGCCCGGGCAGAGCGCCGATATAGGTGCGGCGATGCCCACGGATCTCGGCCTCATCCCGCACACCGCCCAAGGCGATACGAACGAACTTACGATTCATGGTTCGGGCAATGGACTGGCCCAGAGAAGTTTTACCCACACCAGGGGGGCCGACAAAACAGAGAATCGGACCGTGGATATCTTCCTTGAGCTTGCGCACCGCGAGAAACTCGAGAATCCGCTTCTTGATTTTCTTCAAACCGTAGTGATCCTGATTGAGATCTTTCTCGGCTTGGTTGAGATCCAGGGTATCGGTGGTCGAGTCCTTCCACGGCAGGTCAAGAATCCAGTCGAGGTAATTGCGCGACACCGAATATTCCGGCGACGAGGGCGGAATCCTTTCTAGCCGGGCCAACTCCTTGTCGACCACGGTCTTGGCCGGTGCTGTCAGTGCCTTTTCCGCAATCTTATCCTTGAGCTCCTTAACCTCGACCTTGTCCTCGTCGCCCTCACCGAGCTCCTTGCGGATGGCCTGCAGTTGCTGGCGCAGGAAATATTCCCGCTGCCGCTCATCCATATCCTTCTTCATCGAAGCCTGGAGCTGATTGCTCATATCCACCGTTTCCAGCCGTTTGGTCAACTCTTGGGCCACGCGGTGGAGTAGGTCGTGCAGGGAAGTGACTTCAAGGAGCTCCTGTTCCATCTCAAGTTTGAGATTAAGCTGGGAGGTCACCAGATAAGCAATATAATAAGGATTGGTAAGGGTGTTGATGGTTACCACCAATTCCTGGGGCAACTCGGTGGCACTGACCAGCTTTTGGAACTGGGCCCTGATGTTGAAAAGCAGCGCCTCGATCTTTTTATCATCAACGAGCTCCATCGGCACCTCGACCACATTGGCCTTGAGGTAGGGTTGGGAACCGACAAATTCACTCACGGCAAACTTTTTGGTACCGCTGACCAATATCTGATAATAGCCTTCCTGAGCCTTGTTGAGCTTGTGGAGATACCCGACCACGCCGACCTGATAGAGATCCTCAGGCCCAAGAATATCGTCATCCGAAACCTGGGCGCGACGGCTGCACACCATACCCATCATCCGGTCGCCGAGGAGGACATCATCGATCAGTTGTTTGGAGGTCTCGCTGGAGACCTGCAGTGGAAATCCCATCCCGGGATAAAAAACAAACCCGTGCAGAGGCATGATCGGCAGGGTTTTCGGAAGATCCAGCTGCGAAGGGTCCAGTTTTTTCTGCGTGGTTTCTAGTTCATTTTCCATATTATTCTCCAGGTGTTATCCTGATAGTCACTTTGCCTCTTCTCACGCGCTTGGGCAAGGTCACCATGAGCATACCGTTGATATAGGTCGATTCCACACCCTCCACTTCAACGGCCGACGGCAGGGTCAGAATCCGCTGAAAGTTACCGAGTTCTATTTCGAGCTGGTGAATACAGGCAATCGATTGATGGGCGGGAAGCTGACGCATACCGCTAATGCCGATGCGTTGCCCATCAACGGTCACTTTCAGGCTCTCGGCAACCACACCGGCGAGTTCGGCATAGACAAAGATCGAACTTTCTGCCTCGTAAATATCCACAGCTGGCTGCCAGCCGCCTTCCGTCGACATCATCCTCGGCAAGGACATGGTGCGCAAAATACGCCCGGTATGCTTTTGCATCTGTTCCAGTTCTTCCAACAGTTTTTTACTGAACGGGTCCATCAGGTCCTCCCCACCACATACGCTTACGGCATGATGCCGACGTGTTCTTTCGATTGAATACTCTGCAATACCCGCGAAAACAGAAAATCATGCCCCCGCAAAACAGCCATTTGCCGGGCACAGTCCGTCTTTTTCGCTTTTCTACGAGAACGACCAAGCTATCGTTTCCGCCACGGCCTGCGAAGGCGACAAGGTTTTTCCACAAAGGACGTCTTTTTCAAGGGCGCCCTCCTCTACCGCCGTTATAAACCGAGGTGCGTTTGGCGGCGGAAGACAGTCAATTTGCCTGCTCACGAGTTCAGGTATAAGTAAGCACTATACCTTTTTGGGCAATCATAAATCAACAAAAACACAGGGCAAACAGGGGTTCAGCTGCCCTAGGCTTCGCTTTGATTTTTTATTTGCTTTTCAACTCTCCGACATTAAAGTATAGCCCCAAATTACACTGAACTCGCGCACCCGCAGCATATCCGGCTCTCTTTTCCGGCGAAGAATATGCGCGGGCGCATGTTTTTCGAGTATCGGGTGAGTCGTTTTGGAGAGGCTCTAAGGCGTTGTCGGCCACCCCACCCGAAAGCAAAGCATACATGGGTTCTTCCCCTTTTTTCATTTCTATTACACCGTTGGAGGCAAATATGAGCAGTTCTTGTGGAGGTTCTTGCGGAACCGATCAAAGCGGTAGTTGCGGTTCGGGCGATGCCCGCCTGGCTCAACAGGATATCGCTATCACCCGTTCCCTGGGTCAGATCAAAAACAAAATCCTGGTCATGAGCGGCAAAGGCGGCGTCGGCAAATCCACCGTGGCGGTCAACCTGGCGCTGTGCCTGGCCAAGAAAGGACACAAAGTCGGTCTGATGGATGTTGACCTGCATGGCCCGGACGTCTGCCGCATGCTCAACCTCACCGGTTCCCTCACGGCTCCGGAAAACCCCGATGACCTCATCCCACCGCTGAAGTACAATGATAACCTCAAGGTGGTTTCTCTTGAATACATGATGAAAAACCGCGACGACGCTATCATCTGGCGCGGTCCGCTCAAGATCCAGGCCATCCGCCAGTTTGTGGCTGATATGGATTGGGGTGCGTTGGACTACCTGATCGTTGATGCCCCTCCCGGCACCGGTGACGAGCCCCTTTCCATAGCCCAGACCATCCCCGGCGTCCAGGCTGTCGTGGTTACCACGCCGCAGGCAGTTGCCCTGGCCGACGTCCGCAAATCGATCAACTTCTGCAAGGCGGTTGAGATGCCCATCGTCGGTGTGGTTGAGAATATGTCCGGCTTCGTTTGCCCCCATTGTGGCGAGACTGTGGATATCTTCAGCAAGGGTGGTGGCGAGCAGACAGCCCGTGATTTTGATCTCGCATTCCTCGGCGGCGTTCCGATGGATCCGCGAGTGGTCATGGCCGGTGATTCCGGTACCCCGTACCTGTCCAGCGATGAGGATAGCCCGGCAATCAAAGCCTTTGCCACCGTGGTTTCCGGCGTCGAGCAGCGCTTGCCTCCCGGCCCGGTAACCGTTAATCCTTTTGCCGGCGGCTGTGGTTGCTCCGGCTGCGGTTCCAAGTAAGTTGGTCCATATTCCTCTGCAGTCGGCTCAATTCGACTGCAGAGGGACACTTCCCGACGATAACTGCCTTCACCGCCAACCCTTTCTCCCCACAAAAGGATCATGACTATGCTTGTCAAACAACTCACCGTCGGTATGATGGGGGTCTGCTGTTACATCGTTTCCTGCGAACAAACCAAACAAGCCGCCGTCATCGACCCCGGCGGTGATGAAGACCGCATTCTCGATTACTGCAACAACAACGGGCTGGAGGTCATCTACATCATCAACACCCATGGCCACCCGGACCATGACTGCGGCAACGGCCGCATCAAGGAAGCCACCGGCGCCAAAATCGTCCTCCATGCCGATGATGTCACCTATTTTGCCGATCCGCAAATCAAAGACTACTTCTCCGGCCTCGGCCTACCGCCCTCTCCACCGGCGGATATGATCGTCAAAGACGGCGACACCATTCAAATCGGCGTTGAGCAATTGCAGGTAATCCACACGCCCGGCCACACACCCGGCGGCATCTGCCTCTACAGCGCTCCCCACTGTTTCACCGGCGACACCCTCTTTGTCGGCGCTGTCGGTCGTACCGATTTTCCCGGCGGCTCCATGCACCAGATGATCGATGCGATCAAGGCCCGGATTCTGACCCTGCCGCCCGACACCATCGTCTGGCCGGGCCACGGCTATGGCGGTTCACAGTCGACTATTGCCCGCGAGGCCAAGAGCAATCCTTATCTTGACATGTAACCCAAATCCGTGGCCACGAGTTGTAGAGATGATTTTTTGTGTTGTACGAGCAACAGGGTAACGACAGGTTGCTTCAGTCTCTTTATTGTGCACCCGTCGGCTTACAGGGTGGTTATCCGCACGCCATCTCCGTTACCCGCGACTGTTCGATAAAGTTTTCTTTCATTGCACAGTCCCAAACAACGGAACGGACCACTGATAAACGCTCACGGATTCAGGTGTAACCTTGGCCAAAGGGCAAAAAACGATTCAGCAGATTGCTTCCATGCGTGAAATAATTCTCGGCACCGCCGGTCATGTTGACCACGGAAAAACCAGCCTCATCCGCGCGCTCACCGGTATTGAAACCGACCGCCTTAAAGAAGAAAAAGAGCGCGGCATCACCATTGAACTCGGCTTTGCCTATCTGGATTTGCCCTGCGGGCACCGGTTGGGGATTGTCGATGTTCCAGGGCATGAAAAGTTTATCCGCAACATGGTGGCCGGTGCCGCTGGCATGGATTTGGTGGCCTTCGTCATTGCCGCTGACGAGGGCATCATGCCCCAGACGGTAGAACATTTTGAAATCTGCAAGTTGCTCGGAGTCCGTGACGGTTTAATCGTGCTCACAAAAAAAGACACGGTTGATCAGGATTGGCTGGACATGGTTACCGAAGAAGTGCGCGATTTTTTCAGCGGCAGTTTCCTGGATAACGCTCCGATCGTACCCATCAACTCGGTAAACGGTGAAGGCGTAGACGAGATTGCGCGTCTACTCGATGCCAAGGTGGCGGCGATCAATTTTCACGAAGAATTCGGCCCGTTCCGCATGGCGGTTGATCGGGTATTCACCATGAAAGGCTTTGGCACGGTCATCACCGGCACCTCAATCTCCGGCCGAATTGAGACTGGTTCCGAAATGATGTTCTACCCTGACGGGCTGACTGCAAAGATCCGCGGCATTCAGGTCCACGGCCAGGAGGTAACCGTGGTCGAGGCCGGACACCGGACCGCGATCAACCTGCAAGGCATCGAGAAGGAAGAGATTAACCGCGGCGATATGGCAGCCACCCCAGGAAGCCTGATCACCACCAACCTGCTCGACGCAAATTTTTATTACCTGGCCTCGAGCAACAAAGAGCTGAAAAACCGCACCCAGGTACGCGTCCATATCGGTACCCGTGAAATCACCGGTCGGCTCGTGCTCTTGGAAAGCGAAACCCTGGCCCCCGGTGGGACCACCCACGTCCAACTCAGCTTGCAGGATCCGGTGGCTATCTGGCCCGGTGATCATTACGTAATCCGCAGCTATTCGCCGATCACCACCATCGGCGGCGGCACCCTGCTAAATGCGGCCCCGAAAAAGCGCAAGCGGACCCTGGAGCGCGATAGAGAAATTAATCGCAATTATTTTGAAGAACTGGAAGCGGCCGATGAAGGGCAGCGGTTACTGATGTTGGCCGAAGAAAGCGGCTTCAACGGCATCACCGCCGACCAGATCTCCGCCCGCTCCGGCATTTTCAGCAAGCGGCTAAAAAAGCACCTGCAACGTCCCATTTCAGCTGGTGAACTATTGGTGGTCGACTCGGAGAGTCAACGGATGCTGGCCGCGCCGGTGGCCGAGGGTCTGAACCAGCAAATCCTGAGCATTCTCGAGGCCTTTCACCGCAACAACCCCCTCAAAAATGGAATAGCCAAGGAAGAGCTCCGCTCCCAATTGCGTCCCAGCGTGGATTTGCGTGTCCTCCAGGCCCTGCTCTCCAATCTGGCCAAAAAGGGACTGGTCGATCAAACCGGCGCCGAGGTCAAGCTCAGCGGTCATGAGGTCAAGCTCCAAGTCAACGAACAGGAGATGGAGCTAAAAATCGCCACCCTCTACCGAGAAGCCAAGCTGACTCCGCCCAACCTCAAAGAGGTGCTGGCCACTTTTATTGAGTTTCCGGAAAAACAGATCCGTCAGGTCATTGATCTACTAATCAAGAAAGGCGAACTGATTAAGGTCAACGAAATCCTCTTTTTCCACGCCCCAACCATTCAGCAACTGCAGGAAGATGTGGTGTCCTTCATCCGCCAAGAAGGGGAGATCGATGCCCAGCGCTTCAAGGATCTCACCGGCCTGACCCGCAAATTCTCCATTCCTCTGCTCGAATACTTCGATAAGATCAAACTCACCATCCGCATCGACGACAAACGGGTTCTGCGCAAAAACTGATCCGCTGTTCACGCCCGGTTAAAGCTGCCGGTGCACAGGAATTGCAGCACCTGCTCTTGGACCGCCTTCCTGCGCATGATCAACGAATGACCGCAGGCCAGGACGAGCAAGTCGTGCATTCCGTCAATCTGCGCTCGCTGCACCGAAACCTTGCCATCATTCGGCCCGGGGAAGAAACAACCCAGGCCGATGGCGGGACGATTGCCGGTAATGATACCCAAGGGAAAATCCACCGCCCCCAGACGCCGCGGCAGCGCATCTTTGCCCGTACTCAACTGGCATCCGGCCGGACCGAATACCCGCCGAAACCATGAAAACCTTACCAACACATCCACCAACTCACTGCCCTGATTGGGCGGACTGAGCATCACCACCCTTCCCAACGATAGCGGTTGATGCGTATTGAGATAGCTGCGCAACAAAATTCCCCCCATGGAATGGGTCACCACATGGACAATCGCTGCGCCCTGGTCGGCAAGGCAGGAAAAACCGGTTGCCACGGCGTGCTCCGCTAACTGCTCGATGGTTGCGTGCCTGGAGGCATAGCCTTGGTTGTGAACGAGATACCCTTGCCGGCGAAGAAAGTGCGCCATGGGCTGCATCGAACGCTTGGTTCTGGCCAGACCGTGCAAGAGCAACACGCCCTGATTGGTTGGTGAGGACATCGGTTGCTTTTCCTTGACCCTGATAACCCCTAAAAAAAAGAAGGGCGGCCGAAGCCGCCCACCACCCTCCGCAAAGAGGTGTTATTTCACAAACCTCAATCCGGCAATCTTCAGCGCCCCCCGATGGTATCCGGTGGGAAACAATCGCTCAAAGGTGTCCAGATCCAGGTCACAACTTTCGCAGGTTTCATAGATGTTGGGAATACGGTGCTCGACCAGATAGGCATCGCGCAGGTAGTAGATGATCCGCCAATGCTCCTCGGTGAGCTTGCCGTTTTCTATAGACATATCGACCGCCCGATGGACGGCGTAGTTCTCATCCCAGGAGGCAGGATCGACCAAAAAACCGCGCACATCGGTGGCATACGCCTTGTCGGAAGACAGGGCCCGTAGATCGGCCACGCTTTCGCGGATATGGGCGCCGTAAGGCATGTGGCTGACCCGGTAATGAACCCCTGCCACCCGGCACAACCCCCGATGGTATCCAGTGGGAAAGAGTTTCTGCATTTCCTGCGGCCTGAGACTGGTCGCCTTGCAGGCGGCAAAAATGGTCGGGCAGATACCGCTCTGCTCATAGGCATTGCGCACGTACAGGATCACATCCCAGTGTTCGTTGGAAAGCACCGGAATTTCGCACTCCCTGGCCATGCCATCGGCAAAGTCACGTGTCCAGGTTGTGGGATCAAGCAGGCAGCCCTGCTCGTCGAGTTCATAGTCGGTGCCTTTATGTTGAAATAGCGTCATATCGTTTTGCTCCCCTAATGATTGCCGCCGACCTGCGGCGATGATCGCAATCCATGCCGGCGGTTGTGTTCCGTTTTTCCTTGCTTCTTCTGCAACGTCCAACTTCTTAATTCACAAACCGCAGCCCTGCGATTTTGACGGCTCCGCGATGGTAACCGTCCGGGAACAAGGCCTCCAACTGATCCAGATCCAGTCGGCAGCGCTCGCAGGTTTCATAAATGGTGGGTATCCGCTTCGTTTCCCAGAAAAATGCCCGCAGAAAGTGGATAACCTTCCAATGTTCGTCGGAAAGTTGTCCCTTGGGCAGGCGCATATCAAGAGCCCGGTGGAGGGCATAATGCTCATCCCAGGTGGCAGGATCCACGAGAAAACCACGCGCATCCACCTGATAGTGTTTATCTCCGGAGATGGCTTCCAAATCCTCGGTCATCTCACGCAGGTGGTCGTTTCCTGACAACCGATACGTCCGATAGTGCACCCCGGCCATGCGGCAAAGACCGCGGTGATACCCGGTGGGAAAAAGTTGTTTCATTTCCCGCGGCCGCAATCCCGTCACCTTGCATACGGCAAAGATGGTGGGACAACGCCCGGACTCTGCAAAGAGTTCACGCAGGTGCTGGATGGCATCCCAATGTTCTGTGGTCAGTTCATCGATTCCGCTCTCTTTTGCTACCCCCTCTGCAAAGTTGCTGTCCCAAAATTTCTCATTGAGTAAAAACCCTTGTTCGTCGACCTGATAGGTGATGTTCTTGTGCGAAAAGTGCTGCATACAACCCTCCTTGAATAGGCTCAAGAATGATCATTGCTTTCCCTTTGCTCGTCGACAGCTCCCCCCGGCCAGAGACGCACCGGAAAAACGTTTACATGGACCAAACCCTTTGATCCATTAAAAAAACCGTACCATTACCACTGATTTCCCGCAAGAAATCTCTTATTGTCCCGGACAAAGCGCCAGTGCCTGGGCAGCCAGCCGCATATGTTCTTTTTCCGCTTCGGCAATTGAGTTGAACATCTTCTCAAGAGGCCCCCCCTGAAAGCGATGGGCAATATTGCGCGAAAGATCATAGGCTGAATATTCCACGGTGAGCGCCATCTCCAGAGTGGAACGGCAGGGCTCAAGCGGTTGCTCTTCAAGGCTGGCTAGAAGTGCCGCACAGGTATAACCGCCTTCAACGATGTCGCCGGCAAGCCCTGCATACACTGCGGCAAAAGAAGGCGGATCGGTTTCCCCGGTGGCCCATTGCTGATAAATCAGTTGGGCATGCGCCTCCTCAGCTCCGGCCAGGGCGGTCAGGCTCTCTGCCCAGGCAACCGACTGGTAGCGCTCGCGCAGAGCGGTATAAAAACGATCCGCCCCCTTCTCAACATCCATGGCCCGGTAAAGCACCGCCTGGTCAGACCCCTCAAGATCAAACACCTTCAGATTCGGCACCGCCGGGAGAAGATGTCCGTTCCAGGCAAGGATGCCGCCGACCATGTTGAACACCGTTGCCGCCACATAGGGCCGAGAGGCAATAAAAAGGGCTGCTGCCTTGGATCGATGTCCCGAACGGCAATAGACCACCACATCCTTGTCCACCGGCAACTCATGCAACCGTTCCGACACCTGGGCCAAGGGGATCAACACTGATCCCGGAATATGCCCCTGGGCATACTCATCGGGCTGGCGAACATCGATGAGCACATAATCGCTCTCCTGTCGTCTGGCCATGTACTCGTGCAGACGATCCACACTGATATCCTGATAGGCTTCCTTCATCCCGCCTCCCTCATTTTGGTTCGGTGATGGCATTCCTTGATGGAGTGCAAGTACATTGCTTGTGGAAAAATTATTGTGTTCACCTGCCTGGTTATAGGGAAATCTGCGGTTCTTTTCAAGCCTATCCTTGCCTTGGTCAGCAGGAACTCGACGATCCCGTCTCTCGGCTCGACATAATTGTCGAAAAGGACCATATCTTGTGAGAAATCGTCTTGCCACAGACGGCCAACTGGTCGGCCCCGAGCTAAGCCCTCAACAGAAATATTTTATCGAGAGCGCAACAAATCACGAAAACAACATTTGATGGGGGTACGATTGATGGACTCGTAAAAAGTCCATCACACTCTAAGAGATGGCTAAGTGAAAACAAAAATATACAAGGAATAGTGTTTTTTGGGGGCGCGAAGGCATACATCAGGTATGCCGAGTGCCCGGAAAAACGCTGCGACGCAGGAGATCGAAGTTTTTACGTCGCCATCACAATTGATTGTATTTCCTTTCTACGACTCTCATTATTCGATTTTTCACGAGCACATCATCATTCGGCATGTATACTGCTTAATTGTAGTTGAATAAGCCCCTATCCCTTGATTCCCAGGAGACCCACCGTGACCATGCGCAAAATCACTTCCCTAACCCTGCTGCTCTCGTTTGCCCTCCTGATTCTGACCAGCTTGGTACTGTATGTGGTCCCGGAAGGTCGGGTAGCATACTGGTCGGACTGGCGCTGGCTGGGGTTAAGTAAAACCCAGTGGGGCGGTATCCACACCAACAGCGGTTTTCTTTTTCTTGCTGCAGGGGTGCTGCATCTGCTCTACAACTGGAAGCCGATTGTGAGTTATCTTAAAAATAGGGCCAAACAGGTTCAGCTGCTGGCTCCGGGAATGATCATTGCTTTTTTGATCAATCTGGTGGTGGTGGCCGGAACCCTGTTCCAGGTGCCTCCCTTTCAATCCATTCTCGACTTTGGTCATTCGTTCAAGGAAGCAGCAGCGATCCAATATGGTGAGCCACCCTACGGCCACGCCGAACTCTCTCCGCTGCAACTTTTTGCCAAGCGCACCGGTCTTGATCTGACGGTGATGCTGGCGAATTTAAACAAAGCCGGGATCCAGGTTACCGGTCCCGAGCAGAGCATCCTCGCCGTTGCCAAAGCCAACGGCCTGACACCCAAAGCGGTGTATGATGCCATGCAGGGCAGCACCGCTAGCCCAGAACAAACGCCGACCCTGCCGGAGCAACCAAAAGCAGGCATGGGCCACACCACATTGACCGAACTTTGCCGTCAGTATGGTCTTGATCAGCAACAGGTATTGACGGCAATGGCCATCAAAGGGATCAAGGCTGCGCCCGACCAGTCTTTAAAAGAAATCGCCGCTGCCCATAACATCGATCCCCACAGTCTCTACGAGTTAATTTATGAAGCCGTTCATACGCCCTAACCCTCTCCTTTTTTTCCTGCTCTCCGCCTTGCTGTTCTCGCCGCTGGCGCTGCGGGCAAATGAGGATGTCAAGCAACCGGCGGCAACGTCCCCGGAGGACAAGGTTGAGCAGCCAGCCAATCCCACCGCGCAAAGTGCAGAGGAACTGCAAGCGCTCCGCCAACGCTACGGCCAAGATCCCACCGGAGCGCGTGCCCGCCTGGGTATGTGCCGACGCGGATACGGCGGAGGGCACGGCAACGGCCGTGGAGGCGGCAGAGGAGGTGGACGAGGCATGGGACCAGGCGCCATGCGCGGCGCCCATTCTCCCTGCCCCTATGGAGAGCAACAGTGGAACAAGCAGCCTTGAGGCAGGGCAAACGCACCCTGCCCTCCTGGGCAATGAATCTGCTTGGCTTCGGCCTGCTCATTGCGCTGGTCATCGCTGTTTTTTCCTGGCAGATCATGGCTATGAACCAAGATCTCCACCGCAACACCCTCAGCCGCACCCGGATGATGGCCGCCATCATCGAGGAAAACCTGGCCTATGGCGATCTGGTCGGGACCACCCTTGACACCCTGACCACCACTTTTCTCCGCGACAAAGCCCGATTTGTCGCCTACCTCAACGGTATCGATCCTCTGCAGAGCGATGAACTCGCGGCCCTTGCCCGAGAAACCGGCCTGCTTGGCCTGACCGTGATCAATAGTGGCGGCAGCACAACCAGTGGCCCGGAAAAATGGTTTAAGCAACTACCGGACTGCGAGCACCAGGCAGACCAGCTGCTCTACGACCAAAACGGACAGACCGTACTCTACGCCTTTCCGGGAAAAACCGCTGATATCCGCTGCATCCTCGTGGGCATGGATGCCCATGCAATCCTCGGCCTACGGCAAAAAACCGCCCTGCCCGTGCTTTTGGCCAACCTCTCCCAACTCCCCGGCATCCACTATGTCCGGATGGAGGCAGACGGAGAAAAAAACGACACCGACCCGGTGCGGCTCTTAAATGATCAAGGCGAGATGACTGCTGAGGCGCGGCTCTCCACCTCCAAGGGGCTGCTCGTCGTTGGCCTGGATGCCGCCAACCATTTCAGCCGGCTAAGCCAGCTGCAGCGGCAATTCTTCCTTTTCACCGCCCTCCTTCTAGGGCTCGGCCTTTTCTTTTCCTGGTTGCTCTACCGATACCAGCAACGCGACCTGCGACAAACACGAAACTTCGAGCGGCTGTTGGCTAGAGAGCACGAAGCCGCTGCCTTAGGACGAGCCACAGCCACCATAGCCCACGAGGTGCGCAACCCACTAAACGCGCTCAACATGGGGCTCCAGCGCCTCAGCCTGGAATCGCCTACTCTTAACGCAGAACAACAGCAGTTGGTTTCCGCCATGAAAGAGGCGGTCCGTAGGGCCGGCCTAATCATCACCGAACTGCAACGATTCACCCGTCCGCTTGTGCCCAGGATGATGACGATTGATCCCCTTAAACTGGTTAACCGCGTCCTCTCTTTGTATCGTCAGCAGATGGTTGAACAAAAGATTGAGTTCGAGCTAGTCAATAACGGCGAAATGCACCTGGCAGCTGATCGCGATCTGGTGGCCGAACTGGTGGAAAATCTTTTACGAAATGCAATTGAGGCCCAGCCCGAGGGTGGTTTTATTCACCTTGCATGCCGCAAAGTCGCCGACACCTGGCAACTCGCAATGACCAATGGCGGCTACAGGTTAGGCCCCGAGGAAAGCCTACGTCTTGGAGAGCCCTATTTCACCACCAAAACCAGGGGAACCGGCTTGGGCTTGGCCCTATGCCGTAAGATTGCCGAGGCTCACGGAGGAGAACTGCAATTGAAGGCCGATTCCGAGCAGCAGCAACTGAGCGTCCGCATCACCCTTCCCCTCACCCCGCCAACGACGACCTCACGAGGAGAACAAGCATGAGGATTCTCATAGTTGACGATGAATCTTTACAACGCAACCTACTCGGCGGTTTCCTCAAAAAACAAGGGTTTGAGGTTATTGAGGCTGCAAGCGGCCAGGAAGCCATTGACCTTTTCCTCCGCCAGCCCATTGACCTGACCCTTCTTGACCACAAGATGCCCGATCTGCAGGGCGATGAGGTCTTGGAGAAAATCAAGGCGATCAACCCGTTGGCTCGAGTGATGATGATCACCGCGTACGGTGCCGTGGATACTGCGGTTAAAGTGATGCAGCTTGGAGCAGATGATTTCCTCGAGAAACCTATTGATCTTGAGGTATTGCTCAGCAAAATCCGCCTAATTGAAGAACAGCTCTTTATCAGCGAAGATGTGGCCCACGTGGAGGAATCGATTGACGTCGGGGCTTTGCCGGTGCGGATGATCGCTACCAGCGCGGCCATGCAGCAGGTACTCTCACTCGCCCTGCGGGCTGCCCCTAGCCCCTGGACCGTACTCATCCAGGGCGAGACCGGTACCGGCAAGGAACTGGTCGCCCGCCTGATCCACCAACTCAGCCCACGCAAAGATAAACCTTTTATTCCGCTCAACTGTGCCGCTGTTCCCGAAGGGCTGTTTGAATCCGAGCTCTTCGGTCACGAAAAAGGCGCTTTCACCGGAGCGGCCAACCGCAGGCGTGGCGTGTTCGAACAGGCCAACCAGGGCACGCTTTTCCTTGATGAGGTGGGCGAGTTGCCCCAGGGTGTGCAGGCAAAGCTTTTGCGAGCTTTGCAGGAGAAAACCATTACCCGGGTCGGCGGCGAACAACAGCTGCCGGTTGATGTGCGCATTGTTGCCGCCACCAATCGCGACTTGAAAAAAATGTCCACCGAAGGCAGCTTCCGCGAGGATCTCTATTTTCGACTCAACGTAATCACCATCGATATTCCGCCGCTCAGACAACGTAAAGAGGATATCCCGGCGCTGATCGATTTCCTTCTCGCCAAGTATCAATGCCAGACCCGTTTCGATGACCAGGCTTTGCATCAGCTCACCAAGTACCATTATCCCGGTAACATTCGCGAACTGGAGCACATTCTCCAGCGAACCGTCACCCTGGCGAGATCGCCTCGCATCGGCCTACGTGATCTGCCCGCTGAAATCCGTGACTACCGAGGACCGGTGGCGGAAAACGGTGATCTTAACCAGCGTCTGGCTGAAATCGAACGCCAGTTACTCACCGACGCTCTGGAGCACCACAACTGGGTGCAAACACGGGCAGCAGACTCCCTGGGGATCAGTGAACGGGTACTGCGGTATAAGATGGAACGGTTGGGGATACTGAAGAAGTGAAATAGGCGCTACCAAGCGATGGGAAGCGAAAGCTTGATCGCGGCGTAAAAAAAAACGCCACCAACCCCAGGAGGTTGATGGCGTGGTTGCCTTTGAATTACTGCTGTGCAGGCGGAGTGTTCGGGTTGTTGGGATTTGCCCAGCACGGACGGTAGCAGTTATTGCCGCGTCCCATACCTTTGCCCATGCCTCTCCCCATTCCATTGCCTTGGCCGTTTCCCATGCCACGCCCCATCATGCCGGGGCCCATGTATTTCTGCCGCTCTTGCGGGCTCATTTGACTCAAGCGCTTCCACCATTCGGTATGGAAGGCATTCCACTCATCCTGATTGACGTTGTACATGTTGCCACGGGCCATACTCAGCTCATCGTTGGACAGCTTGGAATAGTCCACGGCCCAGGCAGCGGTGGCAACGAGCATCAGCGTTCCAAGAATAACCAGTGTTTTTTTGATCGATTTCATAGTGTACCTCGTTTGGTTGTGTGATTGTTCAATGATCCCCACGTTAGGGTTCGACCTTGTGCTTGTCTTTACTATATCAACAACCGTGCCAATACGAATTTTTCAATTTTACTCAATAAATACAACGCATTAAACACAGACCCCTCTACACAGACTGTGAACCGGATCGACATTTGCTTTGCGGGACTCGACGGAATTGTCGAGCAGGCGAGAGGAAAAATCGTCAGCGATCACGGGGCACCGAATCTGCGGTGTTATCGGCCTGTTTACGTACAGGTGTACGCTGCACAGGCCGATGCCTTGCACCTCCGGCACCCTGCAATCGCTTACAGGTCCGTTGATAAACGGCACTTTTGGGGTTTCCCCTGATCGGTTACGAAAAATCAGCTGTGCAGACGGCCGCGCCAGGATCCACGACCACGGGGGTAGGAAAAAAACAGGGTTTCCCGACTCACCTCTACCCGCAATCCCCGGGAAAGATGCAGCTCCTGTCCGGTCTGCCCCTGCAGAGCAAGGGTGCAGACAGAGAGAATTTGCTCATAGCGGGCGGTATTATTCAGCAACCAGAGAAGTTTTTCAATCAGACGACGTTGGAGGGCGGGATGCAGGCGGTTAAAGACCTGGCGGTCAAGCCGGGCCGAAGGGGGCGTTTCTTCGGGGGAGGAGAACAGATTGATGACCTGCGGCCAGCTCTCATCAAGCAAGGTTTCGAGCAGGTCCTCGTCCTGCCTCAGATTGGCCGCTGTTTTCAGCAGTGCCTGGCGGATACCTGGGTCGTACTCGGCCTCCAGAAGCGGCAGAAGATCAAGTCGAACACGATTACGGAGATACTGGCGGTCCTCGTTACTAGAATCAAAGCAGAACGAAATCCCCTTTTCCCTTAGATAATCGTGCAGCTCCTGCTTGCGTACCTCGAGTAAAGGGCGAATGAGATGCCCCGAACGTGGTCGCATCCCGGAAATTGCCCGACGACCACCACCGCGAAAGAGGCGGAGCAACACCTCTTCGACCTGATCATCGGCAGTATGTGCCACAGCCAAGCGCTCTGTTTGCCATTTCTGCGCCAGCGTGGCAAAGGCCTGGTAACGCAACTCCCGCGCCGCATGCTCCAACGATTGCCGCCTCTCTGCCGCAGCATGCCGCACGTCCACGATTATCCGATCAGCCGTACAACCGAGCGCGCAAGCCGCCTCGCCAACCCGGCTCCACTCGGCAGGTGTTTCCTCGGGTCGCAGCCCGTGATCGATATACGCAGCCACAAGCTGCAATCCGTACTGGTCGGAGAGAGCCGCAAGAATATGCAACAAGGCTATGGAATCGGCACCGGCGGAGACCCCGACCAAAATCCGTTGTCCGGCCGCCACCAGGCCCTCAGCGGCCAGAGTCTTGCCGATCTTGTATTCCAGAGGATGGAGGATGGTTTTCTTCAACACCATGGGCTTGAATCAGCCTTGAAAATACTCTATGTTGACTTGTGGGTGCCATGAATAATGAGATTTCTTCAAGGGTACCGTGAGTTTTTTCTGATACTATCTTTTGAACAGGGGTCGGCCACGATGGATGCTAGAGCGTATCTGCAAACAGTGAAGGAACATTTGAAGAGCGCCTACCTGCTCAACGAAGAGAAAATCGAGAGCATGATCCCCATCTTCCTCGCCACCCTACACACCCACATGAATCGCCTTGCCGACCTGGCGATCAGTGGCGACACCACCCAACTGGGCCAGGCCAGCCACGCGGTCAAAGGAGCGTTGTTGAACATCGGCCTGCTTGATCTGGCCGAAACCGCCTACGCCATTGAAAAACAGTGCAAGAGCGGCAGCTGCCCCGAAAATTGCCAGGAGATGATCACCGAACTGCAGTATACGGTGTCCCGTTTCTCCGACGAGTGGTGATCCCCTCTCCTGTATTTCGCTTCGCCTGTCTCCCGCTTACTTCTTTCTGCCGCTGCGTTCGCGGAACATCAACCGCACCGGTACCAGGTCAAGTCCCAACCCATCACGGAAACAGTTGGTTAAATAGCGCTGATAGGAAAAATGTATCCCCTTGGGAGCACTAGCGACAACGGCAAAAAATGGCGGTGCGGTCCCCAATTGGGCGGTGTAATAAAACTTGAGTCTGCGGCCATGGTAATAGGGCGGTTCGTGCCGTTCCACAGCCTCGGCGAGCAGACGGTTGAGGGCGGCGGTGGGAAATCGCTGATGAAACTGGCGGTAGACCTTGCCGATCTCGGGAAAGAGCCGTTTGATCCCCGTCCCGGTAAGGGCGGAAACCTTGAGCACCGGCGCATAGGGGATGAAATTTAGCGCCATTTCCACCTCCAGCAGCAGCTGCTCCTGGCGTTTTTTATCCTCTTTGATCAGATCCCACTTGTTGATCAGGATAATCAGCGCCCGCCCCTGGTCCTGGGTGTAACTGATGACTTTGGTATCCTGTTCGGTGATTCCTTCCTTGGCATCAAGCACCACCAAGGCAATATCGCAACGGCCAATGGCCTTCAGCGCCTTGAGCACCGAAAATTTTTCCAGCTTTTCCGTGGTCTTGCCTCGGCGGCGGATGCCTGCGGTATCGATCAACAGGTAGTTGTACTGATCGCGACTGACCAGGGTATCGACCGAATCGCGGGTAGTACCGGCAATACTGGAGACGACCATCCGCTCCTGGCCGATGATGGTATTGACCAAGGAGGATTTGCCCACGTTGGGCCGCCCGAGAAAGGCAACACGCATCGTCTGATCCGGCAGATCCATCTCCATCTCGGATTTTTGGAGAAAAGGCAGCAGCCCCTCCATCAGGGTAGCGTAGCCGTAACCATGGTCGCCGGAAAGTGCCCACAATTTATCCACCCCCAGTTCCCAGAACGGCGCAAGGAGGGTGTCTTCAATTTCCGGGCTGTCGATCTTGTTGACGATGAAAAAGACCTTTTTTTCCGTTCGCCGCAGAATATTGACAATCTCATGATCGCTGGGCGTCAGGCCCTCGCGGCCATCCATGATAAAAAAGATCACATCCGCCTCTTCGATGGCCTGCAGGGCCTGGTTGCGAATGTGGCTATTAATGGTGTCTTCTTCGTTGTCGATACCGCCGGTGTCCACGAGGACAAAAGGCTGTTCCTCCCAAGTGACCCGGGCGTAGTGGCGGTCGCGGGTGACTCCCGGGGTCGGGTCGACCAGGGCGTCCCGTCGCTTGACCATGCGGTTAAAGAGGGTGGATTTGCCCACGTTGGGGCGACCGATTAGGGCAACCAGGGTTGCGTTTTCGTGACTCATATATGTTCCAGTTTCTGGCGGCAGAGTTGGCAAAGATGGTTTAAAGCAGCATACCCGGCAGCCTCGGGTTTGGCAAGTAAGCCCCGGAGAGAGTCCAGGGCAGGCGCAAGAAATTGCGCAAAAAAAGGCTTTTGTTTCACCTGGCTCAAGAAGGCAAAGGCTCCGAGAATCTGCAGATTGCGCTGCAGGGCAAGCAACAGGTATTCCTGCTGAAACTGCTCGGAGTCATAGGCCATTTCCTGATTCAGGGCCTGAAGATAGATTGTCAGCAGATGGTCCTGCACGCTGACGTCCAGTTGCGTATAGGGATCGAGTAAAAGCGAGGCCAGATCGTAGGCCAAAGGCCCCAGACGCCCTCCTTGAAAATCAATGAAGCGCACCGCATTCCGGCAAACCATGATATTGCGGCTCTGAAAATCGCGATGGAGAAAAAATTGGGCCGGTGCCTGAGCAGCCATCTCGGCCAGTTGTCGGCACTCGGCCTCCACCTCTTCCCGATCAAAATCAAGTGCGAGCAAATCGGTACAACAAGCACGAAGAAAATACCTGGACTCGCGCTCAAGCATCAACTCGCGATCATAGACAGGGGTATCCCAGCACCATGAGGAATCAAAGCCCTGTGCGCCCCGAACCTGCATCCGCGCCAGCCCCTGCACAGCCTGCTCATAGAGCGGCAACGCCGCGTTTATCCCCAGGGTCTGCACCTGTTCGTAGAGCCGATGTTCGCCCAAATCCTCACAAAGCGCCAGCCCGCTGGTCTCGTCAAAGGCCAAGATAGCCGGCGTTGGCGAACCACAACACTGCAGATGGCGACCTATTCGATCAAAGGCCCTGGCCTCGTCCTGGCCCCGCACATCGTTTTCCGGCGGCAGGATGGCAATCAGTGGTGGTTCCGCTGCTTGCAGACGGTAAAAACGACGGCTGGATCCGTCCGGCACCAGAGGCACAAGCCCGACCGTGTCCGTGTTCCAGTTTTGCAAAGAGCGGCCAAGCAGTTGCCCGCTCAGCGCAATCAACTGAGAAGGGTTCATAGGCTCTTCTCGCTCGTAAGCCAGAGCGCCTGATCAACATCCGTATTGCCGGTAATGATCGCCCCTTCTACCTGAACCCCAGCCGGGACCTTGGCTCCGGGCCAGACAACGCAGTTTTGCAACACCGCACCGGCACCGATTTCGGCCTCCGCGCCGATACATCCCCAACCGCTGCAGTGCACGCCATCGCCCATGTTGACGGAGGGATCGACCTGCCACGCACCAAGAGGCTCCAGCAACCGGGCGTGGAGTTGGAGGTAGTCTGCCGGGGTGCCGATATCGTACCAAAAGGCACTATCGGTACGGCAATAGCCCACCCTGTCCTCCTGTGCCAGATCCTGATAGAGATCGATAATATGGTGGAAACGCCCCAGGGCAATGCGCTCAAGCACCTCCGGATCAACCACATGAATGCCGGTAAAAGCGAGACAGTTTTCCTGGGCAGCTTCGGCAAAACCGAGCACCCGATCCCCACCCACCCGAACGGTGTTGAAGCGCGGGTAATCGTGCAAGGCCATGGTCACATCGTTTTTGGAGAGCAGGTGGCGGTGATACAGCCATTCCGGATCGATTTCGTGATACAGATCGCCGTTCATCACCAGGATGGGATCGTTCTCCATGTTATCAAGCGCCTTGCGCAGCCCCCCCCCAGTACCGAGGATTTCCGGCTCGACCTGTAGCTGCACCCCAGGCCAATCCTTGAGCGCTTCCTCGATCTGCTCCGGAAGATGATGGCAGTTGACCACCACATGTTGGCAGTCGCAGGCCGCAAGTTGACTCAGAAGACGATGGAGCAGCAATCGGTTGACCACCGGAAACAGCGGTTTGGGCCGAATTGTGGTATAGGGCCGCAAACGGGTTCCGAACCCTGCGGCAAGAACAATGGCTTGCATAACGACAATGACAACGCATGAAACGTCGTTCTCCTCTCTTTGCAAGAACGACAAGTTAATAGAATTGATCTTGACTTGAACCGGAAACTCCACTAAAAATCAGCTTTTCCGGCCAACTGGCATGGACACACTCTGATTACAGGCATGAAGCGGGACAGCCGCACACGACGGCCGACGAACACGCCTGACCTTGTACTGTTTCTCTTCTCTCCTTGCAAGCCTCTGAATAAGAAAAAACCATGATTACTCTGCTTGATTACGGTGCCGGCAACGTTCGTTCGGTGATCAACGCCATCGAACGGTTGGGTGAAACCGTGGTTCTGGTGAATAGCGGTGCGGATATCGACCGTGCCGAACGCCTTGTCTTTCCGGGCGTGGGCAACTTCGGCGCCCTCATGCGCACCCTGCGGGAAAAAGACCTGCGCGACCCACTTGTTCGCTACCTCCACTCGGGCAAACCCTTCTTCGGTATCTGCGTTGCCCTCCAGGCGCTGTTTGCCTCCAGTGAAGAGGCCCCCGAGGAACCGGGCCTAGGCATCCTTCCCGGCCGGGTGCAGCGCTTCACTTGCGATCTGGCCATCCCCCATATCGGCTGGAACGGACTTAAGGTCCGCCAGGCCTCGCCCCTGTTCCAGGGATTGCAGGGGGACGAAAAATTTTATTTCGTCCACTCCTATCATGTGGTCACCGAATCGGATGACGACATCCTCACTACCACCGACTACGGCTATGAATATGTCAGTGCCATTCAGCGCGGTGCCATGGTGGCGACCCAGTTCCACCCGGAAAAAAGCGGAAAGGCTGGCCTAAAGCTGCTGGAAAACTTCCTCTCCGGTACCCAGGAGGCGATCAAACCGGCAGCCTGCCCGGAAAAAACCGAACTGGCCAAACGTATCATTGCCTGCCTTGATGTGCGGACTAATGACCGCGGCGACCTGGTGGTCACCAAGGGGGACCAGTACGATGTCCGCGAAGAGGGCAACGTGCGCAACCTCGGCAAGCCGGTGGAACTGGCCGGTGAATACTACGAGCAGGGAGCCGACGAGGTCACTTTTCTCAACATTACAGGATTCCGTGATTTTCCGCTCGAAGATATGCCCATGCTCGAGGTTCTGCAGGAAACCTCGAAGAATGTCTTTGTTCCTCTGACCATCGGTGGCGGTATTCGCGATTTCACCGACTGCAACGGCCGTTTTTACAGTGCGCTTGAAGTGGCGTCCCAGTATTTTCGCTCCGGTGCGGATAAAATTTCCATTGGTTCGGATGCGGTGCTTATTGTCGAGGAGGTTGTCAAAACCGGCAAAGCCACGGGCCTAAGCTCAATCGAGCAGATTGCCCGGGTCTATGGCAACCAGGCGGTGGTGATCTCTATTGATCCGCGTCGAGTCTATGTGGATGCACCGAACGCGGTCCCGCATCAGGTGATCAAGACCGCATTCCCCGGACCAAATGGTGAGCAGTATTGCTGGTACCAGTGCACCATCAAGGGCGGACGTGAAGGCCGTCCGCTTGATGCGGTCACCCTGGCTCATGTCTGCGAACAACTGGGAGCAGGTGAAATTCTCTTGAACTGTATCGACAAGGACGGCACCAACTCCGGCTTTGATATCGAGCTGATCAATGCGGTACGTGCTGCGGTGACTATTCCAGTGATCGCTTCAAGCGGTGCAGGTTGTGCGGAGCATTTCCTTGAAGTGTTCAGCAAGACTCGGGCCGAAGCGGCCTTGGCGGCAGGGATTTTTCATCGGAAGGAAGTGCCGATCAGCGAAGTAAAGGCGTATCTGACCGGGAAGGTGGAAATTCGATCGGTGTGAAATTGCCGCTGGAATAGATGGAATGAAAAGGCGCTTGATCAGTTGTGGTCAGGCGCTTTTTTATTTTTTGGAAGGTAGTCGGGAGAAAACGAACTATTGACTGAGCCTTTTGCAAAAAGAAGGGTTTGTCATTCCCGAGGTAGTCATCGGGAATCCAGTCCTCGAAAAATCAAAGAATTTTGAATTCCCGCTTACGCGAGAATGACGACAAAACTCGCCAACAGCTCATTTTGCAAGAGGCTCGACTTGGCCGAGGATAAACAGGAGACGCAGTGGCTTTACACAGAAAATCGTGTTATATCAACCAGTTGCTTCAAACACGTTTACAATGGCATGTTCAATAGAACACAGGTGGGGGTCGGTCCTCACCCCAACTTACGAAGCGGTAAGATTCAAAATTCAAGCCCCCCTGGTGTGATCCATCGCCCTTGTGGAAGGGGTGAAGGATCCGAACTTCCTGAAAGCTGATGCATTGATACGCGTTTTCATGTATCTAAATGAAGGTTCAATTTTGTCATGATATTTTATAAAGGATGTCTTCTTGAAGAATAACGAAATATTACGCACTCTCCGCTATATTTTTAATTTCAGCGATGCAAAAATGGGCTCTATTTTCGCTTTAGCTGGGCATCAGGTAACTCGGCCCCAAGTTAACGAGTGGTTGCGACGAGACGACGATCCAGCTATGAAGTGCTGCAAAGATATTGAATTAGCTCTTTTTCTCAACGGGTTGATTATTGAAAAAAGGGGAAAAAAAGAAGGGCCTCCACCTGAACCGGAGCAACGATTGACCAACAACAGCATTTTTAAAAAACTACGGATAGCCTTGGATCTGAAGGGAAATGACATTCAGGAAATCATGGGACAGGCGCGGTTCTCTATCAGCGAGCATGAGATAACCGCTTTTTTCCGCAAACCAGGCCAAAACAACTATAGGCTCTGCAAAGATCAGGTCCTGCGCAATTTTCTTAGAGGCCTGCAATTGAAATATCGGCCCAAAACGCCTGAAGCTGAAACTTGAGGTGCTTCCGGTAAACACTCGGCTATTTTGATTCAGATTTTGGCAAAGCCGTGGGTTACAACCGACAGGAGGTATCATCACCTGATACCAAAAAACGTGGTACGTCCCCTATAGTCCGTCCCCTATAGTCCATAGCCGTCAGGCTAAGACGAAGGCTTCAGGATGAATGAGGGATCCAGACAATTAGGCGCAACAAAACCTTCAGGGCCCCAGCCTCATAATGGCATCCTTTATTGCCGAGAATGATTCTTGATCTCCTCGGCGAATTGACGTTAAAGTTCGTGCTAATATACTCGTTTTTTCAACAACTTGCATTATTTTTTCACCATTAGGAGAATACAGCAAACAGATTATTCAGTGATTGAAGAGTCTATCAGGAAACAGCTTCCTTCTTTCTTTACCCAACAGGAAATCGACCTTTTAGCTCGCAAGACCAAGTTCGTTCAGCGGAGAGGCCTCCTTGATGGATTTACTTTTCTCTGCCTGTTGGCCTTTAATACTGATGCTTTGGCTTTTGAGAGTCTCAACGATCTTACCGTCAAGCTGGAATTGGATCATGACATCTGCATAAAAAAACAATCGTTGGACGAACGTTTTAACCAGTATGCGGTGTCTTTTCTCAAAACAGCCCTCTCTGAGTTGTTCAACAAACAGCTGGCAGGCGGCAAATCGCTGGTAATGAGCTGCGATCAGTTTGAAAGAATTTTGATTAAAGATTCTGTTTGTTTTCAGATAGATCAGTCTTTGTCCACGTATTACCCGGGAAGTGGCGGCAGTGGCTCTGCTGCCAATGTCAGGATCCAATTTGAATATGATTTAGTGTCCGGAAAAATCGTTGATCTTAGCCTGAATGCGTTTAACGACCAGGATGCAACCAATTCAACGCTGACCCTTGATGTTGTCAGAGAAGGTGACCTTGTTATTCGCGACCTTGCGTACATGCATTTATCTGCATTGCGAGGTATCTTGCGGAACCTCGGTGATTTTTTGTGCCGTCTGCAAGCCAACAAGCAGGTGTATCAACTTCAGGGCGACAAAAAGGTTCGGTTGGATTTTTCCCGGATTGTTCGAGCCATGACCGATGCCGGGATCGATAAATTTGAAGACAGAGTATTCCTTGACCGAAATCTGACGTTACAGGTTCGCCTCTTTGTTTATCTGTTACCTGAAAGCGTCTACCCTATGGCCACAAAATTCAGTTGGGCCTCGTAATATCAACATGTTACGAAAGCAGGTCGCGCCATACTTTGTCATGATTCCCTTTGGATTCATTGGACACACTAGCTTCTTACCGTCATGGCCAAGT
>JAQUEZ010000266.1 GCA_028684915.1 Desulfobulbus sp. | reverse complement strand
CTAGTAGAACGACTGTCGTGCCAACCGCAATGGCGACCGAAACAAAATCCGGAGCCATGGCCGGGGAATGCCACCAATCCCGGGCACCTTGCGTGGAGAAGATCCAGGCTGTCACCACATGAATGCCAATGGCGAACAGAAGGGCCACAGGAGCGATTCGTTTAGCCCAGCGTTCGGAAAAATCGTGCGGATTCTTCACCTTGAGGGCGAGCCAACTGAGTTTTCCGGTCAGTTCGGGCAACAACAGGATGTACAGATAAATGGCCGAGGCGAGCGCGTACAGATTCAGAACAATGACATCCCAAACCAAAGGGGACATGAAGTTGGGATGTAGGGCGAGATACATAAGACGAAGCGGCTTGCCGATATCTGGCAGCACGATCAACATGGCGGCGGTGACATTGGCAAAGGCGGTGAGTGCGCCGAGCTTTGCCAACGGTTTCAGTTTTTTCACCCCAAAAAGGTAGATCGACGAGGTGAGCACGAGTCCACCGGCGGCGTTACCGACAAAGAAGGCCAGACCGGAAATATACAGCCCCCAACTGTAGGAATTCACCATATTGGTGAGGACCAACCCGTGCCAGAGTTGATAGAACCAGAAGCAAAGCGCAATCAGAAAAATAGCGCCGCTGATCCACAAAGTGCGTTTCATGGTCATTGACATGGTCACACCTCCTTTGGTTTGGGCGGGAGATAAAACACGGTGGGCTTGGTTCCTTTTTCCGGCAGCAAGGTAAAGGCGTCCCGTGCTTTGATCATTGTGCTCACATCGCTGTTCGGGTCGTCCAGATCGCCAACAAAACGGGCTTTCCCGGGGCACCCCTGGACACAGGCGGGCAGTTCACCTTTATCGCGATACTGTGCACAAAAAGTGCATTTTTCAACTATACCCTTTGGGCGTAACGGCATGTACACCAGGCGCCCGTCATGACGATGTTCTTCCGGGTAGCCATAGTGATATTTTTCCTGATAACCTGATCGCTCGTGCGCTTTTTTCGGCTCTTCCCAGTTGAATTGCCGGACACCGTAAGGACAGGCCGACATGCAATACCGGCAACCGATACAACGATCGAAATCGATGAGCACCGCTCCGTCCTTGGCATGGAAGGTGGCGCCGACCGGACAGACCTTTTCACAGGGTGCGTTTTCGCAGTGTTGACAGTGCACGGGCAGAAAATATTCGACGCCTTTGGCCGGCGGCGTCAAATGACGGTGGCTTCCCGGGGTGAATACCCGGTTCCACCAAGTTTCCGGTGGCTGAGCATTATGCTGTTTGCAGGCAACCATGCAGGACCGGCAGCCAATGCATTTTTCCAAATCTATCACCATTCCCATCTTCATGCGCTCGTCCTCCTTACGTCGACGAGACATTCGTTCCAGACCGTCGTCGGAGACCAAATGCCGGGCACGAAATAGATTTCATGCAGTGGTTTGATCCATGGATACGTCAATGAGTTGTACGATTCATCTCCGAGGTAGCGTGACCACCAGCCTTCTTCGAAAATGGCTGTTCCCCTACTGCAGCCAGGGTCGAGAATCGCATAGGCCCTGGTCTTGCCACGATCATTGTAGATTTGAACTAACTCTCCATTATTGATCCCGCGAGACCCGGCATCTTGAGGATTGAGAAAAACCTTGGCCTTGTTGTCCTGCAACTCCAGAAGGATGGTGTTGTTGGAATGGGTGGAGTGAACCCGGTAGAGTGAATTTTTGGTCACATAGCGAAGCTGATACTTGTCCTTGGCCGCTGGATTGACCTTGTATTCGGTTTCGGCATAGGTCTCTTTGTGGACGGGCAGTTGTTCGCCCTCCTTCAAGAAAAGATCTTCGTCTTTGTAGAATTCAATCCGCCCGCTGCGGAGAAATTGTGCGGTGGCCTTGATTGGCGCCGGATAACTCGGTGGCGGAAAGGGAACACGATGTTGCACCTGCTCATAAAAGGGCACCTGTCGGTCACCAGGAGCAGGCGAATGCAGGCGAACCGGACCTTTCTTCAGCATCTCCAAAGTGATGCCTGCTGTTTCCGCGCCGCCCGTTGCCAACAGCAGTTCGATAACCTTGAGTGCGGCTTGCTGTTCATCAAGTTGCGGGAAAAAATGGCGCTCAAATGCTGTGTTGAGCCGTTTGGCCAGCGCACGGAATATCCACAGTTCGTACTTGCTCTCAAACAACGGGTTGATTGCCGGTTGCTGAAGTTGCAGATACGGGTGGAGGATGGTGGCAGTCAGGTCGTACTTCTCATACCAAGAGGGCGCGGGGAGCACCACATCAGACCACATGCAGGACGTGGACATCTGGAAATCGGTGGTGAGAATAAATTCCAATTCACCGGAGGTCGCCCGTTCCTTAAGACGATTGCTCATGTTGTGCTGATCAAACGGATTTCCCCATCCTCCCACCATGGCCTTGATGCCGTTCTTGGGATAATTGGGGCCTTTTCCCTGTAAGAAATGCAGATAGGCGACCCAGTTGATCTTCGATCCCTCTGGGAACCACCAGCTTTTCAGATTGAAGCGAATCCGATACTGACCGGCATAGGTGGAGATGCCTGCCCCGCTTTTGCCAATGCTGCCGGTGAGGACCGGCAAAAGGGAAAGCGCCCGGCCCTTCAGGTCGCCATTGTACCATTGATAGTTGCTGGCGCCGTAAATGACATGAATGGGTCCATTTTCTGCTGCATCCACAGCAACTCGTTCAATTTGCACCGGATCAAGACCGGTTATGGCGGCGACCTGATCAAGCGTGTACGAGGCAAGGTTTTTTCGCAACGCCGTAAAGACGGTTTCCACTTGAATAGTTTTTCCGTCGGTAAGCGTTACCTCGAACTCTCCTTCAAGCTCAGCGTGGGTCGGATTGAGTTTTTCTGGATCGAGGATGCGAAAATCTTCCCCGCAGCGAACGACAAAAAGTCGGCGGTATTCGGGGATATTCCGGCCTTCGGCTTCCGAGGCGAGAGTGGCCACCTCCCCTGCCAGTAGGCGCTTGCCTGTATCCTGGCGCACCATGATCGGAAAATCTGTGAAATCTTGGAGAAAAGCTGCGTCGTAGAGTTGACGATCTATGATGACCCTAGCCATGCCGAGTCCGAGGGCTGCGTCGGTGTCGGCCTTGATCGGCAGCCATTCGTCGGCTTTGGCAGCGGTACTGCAAAAGTCGGGATCAATGACCACGACCCGTCCCCTGCGCTTTGCCTCCATGAGGTGATGGGCGTCGGGAAGGCGGGTTTGAATGACGTTGGAACCAAAGATGAGCGTGGTCCGGGCGTTGATCCACTCGAGTGATTCCAGCTCCTCGCTCTGCACGCCGAAAGTCATTGGCCAGAACATGGGTAAATCACCATTCTGATCATAGCCATGGTGCATGGTCCAACCTGCCAACCCGGTGAGGGCGACCAGCGCCCCTTTCTGCACATAACCGGTACCCGGGACCTGAATGGTGGAGGCAATCGCTTCCGGGCCATATTTGTCACTGATTTCTTTTAACTTGCCGGCCGTGTAATCGAGAGCCTCCTCCCAGGTGGCCCGCCGGAACTTACCGCTGCCACGGGGACCGGTACGGATGAGAGGATATTTGAGACGATCCTTGCCGTAGATAAGGTCCATCATCGACAATCCACGCAGACATCCACGCGGATTATAGGATTCTTCGGGATAATCGGCCGCTTGAATCAGGGTGCTGATGCGACCGCCAGTGACGCGCGCCTTGAAACCGCAGGCTCCGGTACAATTGGGCGAACAGGTGGAGCGAACCAGCTGGTCAACTTCTGCAGCGTAAGCGATCGGGTCATCTGAGAAGTGGAAGAATTTTAACCCAAAAGCTACCGCGCAACCGGCACCCGCAGCTCCCCGTAAAAAATCTCTTCTGTCAAGACGCATTGCATCCCTCCTTGCTTGCTTGAAGAAACAATCAGTTGACATCAACATTTCTACCGACACGATAACAAGCGCAGTAGCCGGTGTTGCAAAAAATTCTTATCGATCAGGGTTTAGGAACTTTTGGTTATTCTGTTATTTTTACTCTTCCACTGTATCATAACTTTTCCTTAAAAAAATTGACATAGATCAAAGAAAGTATTCTTTTTATGTTTATTTTGTCTTTATCAACACCTGTAATCCGCGAAAAGGATAATCATTACCAATGAAGAATGAAAATGTATCGTGCAGCGCAACAATTGATATCTCTGAACAAGATGTGATTGCGGCAATGAAAGATATTCAGGGTTATATCGATATCAGCCCGGGAGATTTCCGCGAGGTTTTCCAAGTAGCCTATAAGCACGCCCTGCAGAGAATCTGGAATTCTCGTGTGGCTCAGGATATGATGACCCAACCGGTTCAATGCCTTGGAGCGGATATGGATCTGATTCAAGCGGCAACATTTTTAGCGGAAAAACGGTTTTCCGGCGTGCCGGTCGTCGACACCAACGGCAGTATTGTCGGGGTGCTTTCTGAAAAGGATTTTCTGGCCAAAATGGGATTGGGCCAACCCCTCTCCTTCATGCAGATTGTCGCCCATTGCCTCACCAACAAGGGATGCATGGCGACATCTCTTCGTAATCATGCCGTTTCCGAAATCATGACCACGCCGGCAATCACTGCGGGGCCGGAGATAACAATGGGGGAGATTTCGTCACTGTTCATCGACAAACAGATCAATCGCCTGCCCATCGTTGACACGAAGGGACGACCTCTCGGAATCGTGACCCGCACCGATCTCGTCCAGTCGTATTGTCTTACCCGGTAGAGGCGCAAGCAATGAACGGATATCTACAAAAAATGCGTGGCCAAGGTCAAAGTCCTCCTCGGGTGAGTCTCTCAGAGGTTTGCTGGTCGTGGCTCGGCAGCTTTCTTGGCATAGCGGCGGTTGCTCTCTTGCATTACAAGCTGCTCGACCAACAGGGATTGATGTTGCTTCTTGGATCGTTTGGTGCGTCGGCGGTGTTGATCTACGGGGCCGTTCGCAGCCCTTTGGCCCAGCCAAGGAATCTGCTTGGTGGTCATATTCTTTCCGCCGTGATAGGCGTTACGGCCTTCCAGTGGTTGGGAATGCACCCTTGGTTGGCGGCGGCTGTGGCGGTTTCTGTCTCGATTGCCTTGATGCACCTGACCGGGACCTTGCATCCTCCTGGAGGCGCCACGGCCCTGATTGCGGTGATCGGCGGCCAAAGCGTACACGAATTGGGGTATCTCTATGTGGCTATGCCGGTGGCACTGGGAGCCTGTATCATGCTGGTCATTGCCTTGGTCGTTAACAATATCCCCAAAACGCGTAAATACCCAGAGTTCTGGATGTAAGAAAAAGAGCTGGTTCAAAAAGTACCGTGACGCTATAGCTACACAATTTTTATTGATCTCTCCCTGGAAAATTCTACACGAACGGCATGGCCCAGAGAAATTTATGCCGAATATCGGCGTCCACCATCACCTAACCTTTATGAAGGAGGAAAAGCATGTTTTGTAACCAGTGTGAGCAGACCGCCAAGGGAATTGGATGCAACATCGCAGGTGTATGCGGCAAGAACGAAGAGGTTGCCGATCTCCAAGATCTGCTGATCCATGCCATGCAGGGATTGGCTCTGTACGCCCAGGAAGGACGCAAGCTCGGCATCGTCGACGAGGCCACGGACCTCTTTACCTTCGAAGCCATCTTCTCCACCCTGACCAATGTCGATTTTGACCCAGATCGCTTTGTCACATTGATCAAACGAACGGTCGAACTGCGTGAGGCGATGAAAGCCAAGGTGGCGGCAGCCGGCGGCAAGACCGATTTCACCGAGGCTCCAGCCAATTTCATCCCGACCGGTGGCGTTGCTGAACTGGCTGCCCAGGGCAAGACCCTCAACCTAATCGTGAGCCTGGATACCGACGTCAATATCCGCTCACTCAAGCAGACCCTGCTCTATGGCCTCAAAGGGATTGCCGCCTATGCCGATCATGCCGCCATCCTAGGTAAAACCGACCCGGCTGTGGCTGCCTTCTGCTACGAAGCCCTGGCAGTACTCCTGGTTCCCGGCCTGACCGTCGAGCAGTGCGTGCCGGTGGCCATGAAGGCCGGCGAGATCAACCTGAAGGCTATGGAATTGTTGGATGCGGGCAACACCGGCGCCTACGGTCATCCTGTGCCCACCCCGGTTCCCCTGGGGCATCGCAAGAACAAATGCATTCTCATCACCGGCCACGACCTCCACGATCTCGAACTGCTCTTGAAGCAGACCGAGGGCAAGGGTATCGATGTCTACACCCATGGCGAGATGCTGCCCTGCCACGGGTATCCGGAGTTGAAGAAATATCCCCATTTCTATGGCCATTTCGGGACCGCCTGGCAGAATCAGCACAAAGAATTTCCCAATTTCCCGGGACCGATCCTGTTCACCACCAACTGTATTCAGAAGCCACGCGAGGACTACATCGACCGCGTCTTCACCAATGGTCTGGTGGGTTGGCCGGGCGTCAAGCACATCAGCGACAAGGATTACTCGGCGGTGGTGGCCATGGCCCTGGCCATGCCCGGCTTCACCGATGACGTCGAGGGCGGTCAGGTGCTGGTTGGTTTTGGCCGCAATGCCGTCCTGGGCGTGGCCGACAAGGTAATCGAGGCGGTGAAATCGAAGGCGATCCGCCACTTCTTCCTGGTAGGTGGTTGCGACGGCGCCAAGCCAGGCCGCGATTATTTCACACGGTTTGTCGAACAGGTACCCAACGATTGTGTCGTGCTGACCCTGGCCTGTGGTAAATTCCGCTTCTTTGACAAACAGATGGGCGATATCGGCGGCATCCCGCGTCTATTGGATGTTGGCCAGTGTAACGACTCATATTCCGCGATCCAAATCGCAGTGGCCCTGGCTCAGGCCTTTAATTGCGGTGTGAACGACCTGCCACTGTCGCTGATTATCTCCTGGTATGAACAAAAGGCGGTGGCCGTGCTCCTGACCTTACTCTATCTTGGCATCAAGGATATCCGCCTTGGACCGTCGCTGCCGGCCTTCATTAGCCCGGCCGTGCTTGAGTTTTTGGTCAACACCTTTGGCATCAAGCCTATTGATACCCCAGAAGCTGATCTGAAAGCCATTCTTGAGTAAGGATTATTCATCGTCCCCTTGCCAATCTGCATAAAGTGGCAAGGGGGCTCACCCTTGTACCGTTGTAACATTTCGCAAATATTAATTTTTCTACTGCGAGGATCAAAATGAAACAAGTCGTTATCGATCAGGATGAATGTATTGGTTGTGGTGCTTGCGTTGAACTGTGTCTGGATGTTTTTGCTTTTAACGACGACGAAAACAAGGCGTATGTCACGACGCCCGAGGGAGGCGATCAGGCGTGTATTGATGAGGCAATAGCCTCCTGTCCGGCAAGTTGCATCAGCAATACAGAAGCGTAGCAGGGCTTCGTGCAATTGTTGCTGAACTGCGAGTTCCTGGCGAAGTGAATCATGAACTCGCAGAGAAATATGGGCAAGCCAGCTGTGCAAATGTGCCAGTGGCAATGTTCATTGTCTGCGGAGATTTGAACAGGTCAGAATTTTTCGGACAAAACACGGAAGAGGAGGGATATGAATCGTTTGTTATTGCACCTGCTTCAAGACAGTCCAGACGCAATTCTCATCGCTGATCGAGATGGCGCCATCCGTTTTTGGAATACCGGTGCAGAGCGGATGTTTGGCCACACCTCTACCGAGGCCCTGGGGCAATCCCTTGATCTCATCATCCCGGAAAACCTCCGTGCCCGGCACTGGCAGGGGTATTTCCGAGTGATGGACACAGGGCAGACCAAATATCTGACGGAGAGACTCACCTCTCCCGGTGTACGCAAGGATGGGAGCCGTCTCTCCTTGGAGTTCAGCATGGTTCTGTTGCGTGACGAACAAGGCGAGATCGAGGGGTGTGCCACGATCATGCGGGATGTGACTGCACGCTGGCAGAAGGAGAAGGAACTCAAAGAACGTCTCGCCAACTGTGAGAAGCAACTCTCCGCTAGTCCCCCATAAATATTTTGACATAAGGAGGTGGGCAACCCCATCTATACAAGTCAATCTTGTTGAGGATATCTGAAATTCCCGGGCGATCATTCCCATCCCATTACAAGAGAGGTGTACTGTGAAACGAAGACCAATCAAGGACAAGATCCACTGGCTGGGCGCTATCGATTGGGACAGGCGCCTGTTTGACTCTCTC
>JAQUEZ010000265.1 GCA_028684915.1 Desulfobulbus sp. | reverse complement strand
TGCAAACTGTGAAAGAAGTTTTGAACGTCTTTTGAGAAGGTCTCCAAGCACTGGCCAATCCTCTTTAGTTCCGATCTTGATGGTTGGATGTGATTCGCCTCGCAACATGTACTCTGAAACCTCTCCCCATACTTCGGCAAACATGCTCATCGCTTCTCGTGGATGCTTTACCGTCTCAGCTGAGATATAGTCTGTCGGCAAGTCCCCTGAAATGGCCCACCAACCAACCCAGCCTGGGCTTTTCTTGCTTTCTATTGCCCAGATCGCAACGTATGGCGGAACATGCCATGCTGGCCACTCCCCAATCTCGCCGTGGTCAACGTTTTGCTCTTTCAGATATTCCTCAACCTGGGCACGCTGCTCAGCACACCACCGTTCCTCTACCTCTGGATTCTCATAATCTTCAGTCAAGATTTTCCTTCTCGCCAACGGGGCTGGAATTGACCGGCTTGGCCGGTCGTATTTCATGGTTGGGATCACTCAGAAAATAAATCCGTCCCCTTTTTCCCGTCCCCTTTTTCCCTTTTTCGTACTTTGTCTTCTCTTTTTCTTGTTGGGAACTACCGCATCTAGTCAATGTTTAGACCTGATATTCCCAGCTTGACTCTGACCCATTAATTCAGAATTCAACAAGAGTAGATATGCCTTCTCTTCCAGCTCGCGAGCACACTTAGTAAAGCGTTCTCTGTCATTTATGCCAGCCGTTGGATCCTCAGCTTTTGCTCTATAAGTGCCAGCGAGATCCATTAACTCCTTGTGCTGTGCAACTTCATTCAAAGAATGTGATTGGTTTTGTTCCCTCAGCGAGTCACGTTCCGCTCGTAGTTGTTCTAGTTCTGCCTTGAGCTTTTGCCTGAGATCTTCATTCTGAAATTTGTCCAATTCTTGGTCGCGCTTGGCGCGTTCTATAAGTTCCATTTCAGCATTAGCTAATATGCTCGACCTTGCTTCCTCAAGTTGTTTCCGCCGTATCAGCACTCTGTGCTCAGAGTTTGCTTGAACCATATCTTTAAGTTCTGATGGCTTTGCTGTCATTCTGGCAACCAAAAATAATAGCCATGGATATAGCACTGAAAAAGCAATTGCAAATAAACATGGCAAAATTATTAACGAAGCGGTAGTTGTGTGTTGCTCGAAGAACTTAATTCGCGCAAGGACATCACCATCCTGAACTAGCAAGAAAAAGACTGCCTGCCAATTGAACGCTAGAAGAGCCAAACCGAAATAACCAAATACAGGGCTACTTAATCGAGTTTTCAAAGCATCGACCAAATCATTCATCATCTTCCACTCCTAACGGCTATGAGTGTGACCGGCGCGGCAGGTTTTTCGCCGCGACCGAGTCCACACGAGAGTTGGGCCATTCTGTTCCCTTAAATGTGAACATGCGAAGGGCGGCCCTAAAGGTTCTCAAAGGTTCTTCGTGCATTGGTTTGTTAGTATTTATTAGTCAATCAACAGGTAGCCCCAGACATGATTTTTAGAAGCTCCTTCATCATCTTGATATAAGTGAACATAAAGATATCTTTCATTGTTATCGAAGCCAGATACAATTCTATCTACTGAATAGAAGAAGTCTTTTTGAACTACATGAATCACATTTGATGCCTGCGATGGCTTTTCATATACTGGTTTGTCTATATAAATAGGTGGAGCTGGGATAGACTTTTCTCTTTTTGGCCACTTTTTACTTGAATCAAAATCTTGTTTTTTAAGTAAGAAGTCCAACAATATATCTAAACAATACCTGAAGTTTTCGACATTAACTTCATTTGCAACAAAATTTGAGTCATAGTCGTAATGCCAGCAACCTTCTTCAGTCTTGACTACTTCTGGTGTGAGCCTTCTGAAATTTTCGATATCTACGGTACTAACTCCCCATTCCATGCAGTCAATCTTTAATTGCTCATGGTTTAATTGGATATAGTCAGTTGGTTTTTTAACATTTTCATCGATCCACTGTTTATTTCTTGTCCAGTAATGTGCTTTCATTCCTCCGCGAAAACCAAAACCTAAAAGACCCGAAAGAGTATTCTGGTTTTTATCTTGGCTCATCCAAGAATAAACAGAGTATTCATATTCATAAGATTGAAAGAAAGCCTTTCGCAGCTCAATTAGTGCGTCCAAGTATTTTTCTTCCTCTGCCAATGAAACAGCACCCTTAACAACGTCTTTTACTTTTCCGTCTTTAAGTACATCAGTGAGAAATATTTCTTGTAGTTTACATCCAACAACTTTTTCTAACAGCGCGTCTACGAAATTAACGGCTGTATTGAAATAGTTTATAACGGATGCAGGCTCGGCAAGCTGACCATAATGCTTTGAAATAACTCTCTGCTTATTTAGCGCTTTGATCGTACCTGATTTAATAATCGGGACTTTCAGTTTTTTTAACTCACCGAGAAGCTCGTCGAAGGATTTAGATTCCAAGTTTCTTTGTTCGTCTACGTCCAATTCATCCAAAGCTGCAAGTACAACTAATTCGACGAAGTCTTGAAGTAGAATTATTCCAGCTGTACATGAATGCTTATCACCAGAATTTACTAAATACCTAGTCTCACCGTAGATTGATTTAGCAACCATCAAGGTGTTTAGTGTAGATGATTTCATATCACTCCATTTTTCGCTCAACGGTTTGAGGCTGACCAGAGGCGGGTTTATCGCCGACTAGTCATGCCGAGTGTTAGGCTTTTCTTCGATTACTTGGAGCACTTAATATTTTGCCGTAGAAAGTCTTGTAGAAACTTTTCTCTTTTCTGATTTTGCTTATTGAATGGCATTGAGATAAATATGGTCAAATCAGGCTCAACGAAAATTTTGATATCTTCGTAGGGGTCTTTTTCATCTGGTTTTATCGTTCTTAGGCATATGCCTGTCTTGCAACCCACTTTGGTTGTCTCGTAACGGCTCGTCGCACCCTTCTTTTCCATAAACCGCTTCCAATCATCAAGGCGATCTTTTCCGTTCTTCATCTGGCCGAAATGAATACTCAGTGGTTCCTGGAGTGACAACATTGTGCTGTCTCCTATGATTTGGAAGCCATCGGGTCGTCTAATAATGAACTCAGAAATCACGATCTGCTTTTTAAGCAGCATTTTGATGACAGGGTAGTATTCGGCAATAACAAGTCCCAGTAGAACTATTGCAACTGAAACCAAAATAAATAATCGATGTTTCTTCATCTTGTTTCTTTCATAGTCTAACGGTGCTGAGGCTGACCCGCCTTCGGCGGGTCTTGCCGATGGTTGGATGGTTGGGCATTTACGACAAAGGGAGTGTAGCCGAAAGTACAGTTTAGTTTGATGGTTCGGTAATTTCTAACGCAACTGCCATCCACTCAATTTTGTCATTGGGGTCTTTGATTTTTCCAGAAGCAATAGCGTCAGAATATAATTTATGAAGCTCTTTTATGTCATTGCTTGTCAATAATCCTTCTTTCATTGCACTTTTAGCCGTTTGAACTATTTTTTCTGCTAAAAGTCGTGAATATATATTAGATACTCTTTCAATAAGAAAAAAGGATTCTGCCATTGATGCCTTCTCAACACTACGCCCCCAATAAAAATTCATAGCTTCAATAACACCATATACACCACGTTCGAATCTTACCGAAGCCAGATAAAGTTCAAGCTGTTCAATCTTTGAAAATACTCGGTTAAAACTCAGTGATAATATTATTTCTATTGTTTTACGCCTAAAAAGTTTTGATTGATCATGGATGAACAACGTTCTGACTAACTGTTGTGTAATCGTTGAACCACCTGATCGACGCTTAATGTCTAAAAGCCCAAGCAACGCACGAATTGAGGCTCTGAAACAAAAACCATGATGTTTTAGAAAACTTCGATCCTCAATAAATATAAGGATTTTAGTCAGATTAGTTGTATTTATTTTCAGACGCATTAACTCATAACGAGCTAGAGTGGCTCGATAAATTATGTATTCAAAATTTGATACGAGTTTCAGTTGCATCAGCTGAGCAATATTCTTAGCAAATATCAAGAGGGGGCGTTCGTGTATATCAAGAAGCGCCTTTCGATAGACTATGGCAAGGAAAAGAGTCCAAAAAAACGTCAGAAAAACTATAATTCCCCATTCTGGAGTTCCTCCAAGTAATTCAGAAATTATTCGTTGCTGATAAAGTGCTGCTAAAAGAAAAAATATAACCGCAGAGGATATTCCTGCGATTGCATAATACGGATAAGTTACATAGGTTTTCCATCCGGGAAATAGTCGTACTGCAAAGGGTTCGTCAGCACCTTCTATGCGCCAATTTGGCAATACAAGCTGAATCGAACCGTAACTTAACCCCATCATTCTTCTAAGAACAATTACTTTTCTAGCAGCAAACACAATAGCTCGCTGCCTGTCAGCAAAATACAGTAATGATATCGTAGAAAACCCTGCAATTATTAACAGAAATATACCAAGCGTTAATGGAGCTGGAATTATTGTTTCAAATTGTTTTGTGAGCTTTTCCAATGAACCGACTGCCAGCGAACCAAGACCAGCAGCAGCGATGACTACAATGTTTGATGCATTTAAAAAGACTCGTTCCTCGGACTCTAGATTTTTCGCAGCCGTTTTGTATTCTTCGAGTGCAATATCACGTTCCTTGAAAGCATATGTAGGAAAATGCTGCCGCCAGCCTGTTTCAAAATTATCATCATTCACTGAATAAAAGCCTTTTCTTATGTTTAAATTTGGCCAACGGGGCTGAGGCACCAGCGGCTTGACCGCTGTTGCCGATGGTTGGGTGAAATGCAGTTTAGGTTCTGTCTTGCGCCATATAGCGGATTCCCAAGGCAAATCTGTTTTTGCCGCCACATCCCTCACAAACCCAGTGTCTCCCAACTTCAATCTCATGCTTCCAGACATATACTTTCTGCTTACAATCTGCGTTTCCGCATTCTAATTCCTGCTGTCGTGGTTGCCATTCGACCTCTCCGTTTCCTTTGTTGACGATGGTGTAGGAGGCACCGCACTCAAAACATTCTGCGCGCAACCCACTTTCACCATCAGGCAGTCTTTTCCGAATTCGCTTGCCGCAGACAGTGCAATCAACCGTAGCAAAATTACCAAAGATGGCGTTGAATACAGGAGAGGAGAGGACATCTCTAACAGATGCTGCAATTTCTTCGCATCTGTTTCTTAGTCGTTGTAAGTCCTGAACCTTACCCTCACGACCATGTTTCATGGAAGGTATATGGAGAAAGCTGCCTAATGCGTCATAGTGCTTTCGCAGTGTTGCCATATTGAGAACTTTTTCTGTTCCTAACAACGTCATTATTGGTGCTGGAACGCCCTCTACCTCCTCTATGCCGCCAGCAATTGTACTATCCTTATCCGCTGTGGGATCAATATCAAGAAGAACCAACATAACCTTGCGTGGTTGCCATGTCTCGTATTCTGCTGGCGGAAATTCGTCCTTGTACGCAAGGGCGCGGTCGTAGGTAAGGGCCTCCATAGCCATCCGTAGTTCTAGTGCGGCATATTTTAGGCGCTCATTGTCGCCAGTACCGAGTTCATCTTCGCAGCGCTTCAGATATTTTCGTGCGACATTCCTGTAGTCCATGTCTTGTCTCATTTCTTTTACTGCCCAACGGGGTGAGCCTTCACCTGCCGGGTTTTAGGGCAGGTGCAAGGCGTTGGTTATGTGCTTCATTTCTCCTCTGCGAAGGAAAGGAGGGACTTTACAAGATGATCGAATTTTTCACGCGGCGATATTTCGCCAGGTTGTATTTGATAGGTGTTAGGAAATTTCTCATAAGCCGGTATAAGTTCTTCATATTTTGTCTTTCTACAATATTCACCATACTCATTCACAGCGGTATCGAAGTCGTCTTTGCATCCGACAAAACATCTGAACTCAGCGGCTCCACTCATAATTTTAGGGATGGAATTATAGAGTCGGGGGAACTCTTTTTCATCCCAATGTTGGCCGAGAGGGTAGAAGCCAGAAAGTTCATAAATCACAGTAGCGCGAAATTTAGAAGCGGCTCTGTAAGTTTCTTGCCTTTGTATTATGTCAATGGCGTTTTGGTGTGTTTTTTGGACGAGGATTTTAGAAAAATGATATGTGACGGGACCGGCAAGAAGAACTCCGAGTGCGGTCCCCAAAACACCTATGACACTGGCATCCATCTTACTCCTCCTTTAACGTTTTGGTGGCTTTGTATAAGTCTGTCCATCAGGCATCTTGTTTGCGTTCGCAGGCTGTAAATTAGTCGATTATTTCCATTCACATAACAAGTTAAGAGTTTATCTATGCTCATGGTGGATTCGAGTCCTTTTTCTCATGCGCTCCAAATCCACGTCCCTCAATTAATGCTCCGCAGAATGGGCAATAGTGCAGATGCCAAAGACCGCTGATGAACCACTCTGTTTCATCTATTTCTTCATGTTTTTCATAGGCGTAAGAAATTTCATCGGCGGCATAAGCCTCATAAAAGCTATTGCAGCAAACATCTCCTCGTTCCCTCTTTTTTGTTTTTGTCATCAATTTGCCTTTTTCATGCATAACGGGGCTGAGGCTGACCGGGCCGTTTTTGGACCGGTCGTGCCGATGGTTGGCAGACGTCTCTTATTCCTCGGTTTCAGATTGCGCACCAGTCGCAACGTTGTCGGTAGATGTCTGTTTTTGTCTTTTTTGCCTTCTCCACAAAACTGTGGCAGCTTTTCCATCCATTTCTTCAACTAGACTCAGTCCTGTTTGGAAAATTTCGTCAAATTCATTTTTAGGTACACCTTTGTAATCCTTGTCGTAAGGCTCCCAGAAGAATTTATGCACAACGCGGTTTCTTGTGCTATTGAATCTTTGCAATTTGGCATGCTCAGACTCACTCAATTTGCCCGTCACGAAAAGGGTTCTGGCCAGTTGGTGAAATCCCATCTCCTGTGTCATGTCCCATATTTCGCCATAGCCCCGCTTTAGGTTTCCGTGGCGAGACACCATCAGAAAATCTCGCATCTTTGCTTCAAGAAAGCCGTGAAGCACTTGGATGGCTTCTAGATAAAAGCCTTCTTCATAAGCACGATTGGCATGCTCTGTTGGATATTCTTTCCACTTTATGTATTCCATTAATTCCATCCTAGAAAACAGCTCAAGGATCACGAGTTTGCTAATCGGTCCCGTGCACTCGTGAGCTAGCTGCTGATTGTTTTATATCGATGCTAAAGAGAAGCTGAGTAATGTCTTGATATGCCTCAATATCTCCAGGAACACCGATTGATTTTCTGATCTTCAGGCAAAATCGTGAAAAAGCAAGAAGCTCTGATTCTGTTTCAAGCGTGGCTCCATGACGCCAAAAATCTGCAAGCTCTTTGATTATGTCAGCTTCACCATAAATGCATATCCGTGACTTCGCATCTGCAAGTCTCGATAGCTGTTCATTTGTAACACTCGCATTTTTCTTCCTCTGCGTAGTTGCTACAACTGAAACAGCTTCAAGAAAGTCAACGTAAGACTTATTTCGCCACTCGGTTATTTGTTTTCTTTTTTCGTTTTTTCTGGCCAAAAGACTTTGCAAAGATGCACCCACCACAACACCGATGAGAGAGAAAATAGCTGTGATCTCAGTATTCACATAAAGCTCCTTATCATCCTGATTTCTTCTCGCCAACTACTGATTGATGAGCCCCTGCTCAACTACCCATTTTTCACAAAATTAGCGAGGGCCAATTTTTTGTTGACGTAACTGCCTGAAAAGTTCAATATCTTAACCATGCCTAATATGCCATTTCGGTAGTTGAGCGTTTACGAATAAATGTTCCAATTGGGCTTTTTTTAGGCAAATGAAATATACTGCCGTTCATGAGTTAAGTCAAAGGGGAATTTCCATGCTGCGAATTCCGAATATCGTCTTTCACAGGTATGTTATTCACCTCGGGAATAAGGGGGTGCCTTCGGCCAGATTTGCTGAACACAGGAAATGGCTGCGCTATTTTCTTGATTTCTGTGACAAGTATCCGGTCCCTGCCGACAAGGCTGAACGGCTGCGGTTGTTCTGCGAAAAACTGAAGGAGAAGAAACAGACCGACGATCAACGGAAGCATGCAGCTCATGCCGTTTCGCTCTATTTTGAAATGCCGGACAATGGAGTTACAACTCCTGCGGCCGTCGTACCCGCGCAGCCTGACCAAATGCCTGCAGAGCAGTCATTTTATGTCTCCGAGGAAGC
>JAQUEZ010000264.1 GCA_028684915.1 Desulfobulbus sp. | reverse complement strand
TCATCTGCATGAGGACCATGAGCACCATCGCGGTGAAGAGGGCGCTGCGGCAGGCCCGCATGGTTGTTATCGCAGTTTTGCTGATATTCGGCATATCATTGAGGGCAGCTCTTTGGCGCACGAGATCAAGGCGGCCAGCCTGGGCATCTTCCGGCGAGTCGCTGAGGCCGAGGCCAAGGTGCACGGGAAGTCGGTGGTGGATGAGGTCCACTTCCATGAAGTGGGTGCCACGGATTCCATCGTGGATATCGTGGGTGCGGCTATCTGTTCTTCCCGTTTGCGCGTGGATGCGGTCTGGGCCTCCTCGGTCGAATTAGGGAGCGGTTTTGTTCGTTGCGCTCACGGAGTCATCCCGGTTCCAGCCCCGGCCACTGTGGAAATACTCCATGGAGTCCCGACCAGGCGCGGCGGAGCGGCCCATGAGGCCACGACCCCTACGGGCGCCGCCATTCTTGCCGCTGTGGTTGACGAGTTTACAGATTCTCCACACATGACCACCACCAAGACCGGCTATGGCATCGGTCACCGGGAAACTGAGCGACCGAATATCCTGCGGGTCCATCTCGCGCAAACGAAGCTGGCCCAGAGGCCGGAAACGGCTCAGGCGCGGCTACTGCAGTGCAATATTGACGATATGACTGGGGAGCACCTGGGCGACATGATGGGCTTGCTCATGGAAAATGGGGCCATGGATGTTCATTTTACTTCGGTCATGATGAAAAAAAATCGTCCTGGTGTACAGATTTCCCTCTTGTGCTCCGTGGCTGAAGAAGAGCGTTTCAAGCTGCTGCTCTTTCGCCATACAACCACCCTTGGGGTAAAGAGTTTTCCCCTCGAAAAGACGGTGCTAGAAAGGCGGATAGTTAAACTAGAAACTCTGCTTGGGCCGGTCACGGTAAAACAGGCGTTGTTGGAGGGGGCGGTCCTCCACTCGAAGCCGGAATTTGATGAATGCAAGGAAATCGCCCGCCGCAATGATCTTACCCTGGCGGAGGTCTACGCGCTTATCGGTCAACAGGGATAGGAATAAGGATGGCTCTTTCGCAACGCCAAAAGGCGCAATACGCCAAACTGCTCGTCGGGTTGCGAGCCATGGAGGGCGTGGTCGTGGCCTTTTCCGGCGGTGTGGACAGTGTGTTACTTCTCCATGCCGCGTGCCAGGTTCTCAGTGGAAGAGTTTTGGCGGTCACTTTCGTTACGCCCTATACGCCTGAGGCTGATGTCAATGATGCCCGTTTGCTGGCAGCGACCATGCAAGTTTGCCACAGGGTTATCAAACGTTCAATTCCTGCTGCAATCAAAGGCAATCCGCCGGATCGCTGCTACCTCTGCAAACGGGAACTTTTCGGTACCTTGAGCAATATCGCAGAAGAGGAGGGGATGGAATACCTGCTCGATGGCAGTAATATGGACGATTTGGATGACTATCGGCCTGGTTTGAGAGCTGTCAGGGAACTCGGGGTGCTGAGTCCGTTTATCGATGCCGGACTGAGCAAGCAGGATATTCGCGATCTGTCGTGTGAGCAGGGGTTACCCACTTGGGATAAGCCAGCCGGCGGATGTCTGCTGACACGTATTCCGTATGGCATCACCGTTACCGAAGAAGAACTTCAACGTATCGACCAGGGGGAGCGGTTTTTGAAATTGCTTGGTTTTGCGTCCGTTCGCTTACGCAGCCACGGCCCATTGGCCCGTATCGAATTGCCGCCTGAGTCCATCGCTGCCTGCCTGGATCCGCAACTCCGGGGAAAAATTGACACTCGCCTCAAAAAAATGGGATACCGCTTTGTGACTGTTGATCTGGCAGGCTACCGTATGGGCAGCCTCAACCCGCCGGGGACAGGAACCGGTTTGAAAAAATGACTATGACAAATGATACTTTGAGCAGACTATTGGTTGACGTGAGGGACGGTAAGGTCTCGGTCGAGCAAGGGATCGAACTGTTGCGAGACCTCCCGTTTATGGATTTGGGCCACACCAAATTTGATCTGCACCGCCCTTTACGAAATGGTTTTCCCGAGGTCATTTATGCTGAAGGCAAAACTCCAGAGCAGGTCGGCGAGATTTTTTGCGCATTGGCAAAAAACACCAATATTCTTGCCACCAGGGTTTCTCCAGAGATAGCCGTGCACGTGCAATCCGTCTGCACCGATGCCCAGTACAACACGTTGGGCCGGACCCTGACCCTTATCAGAGAACCGGTCCGTTTTCAGGAAGGGGAGATCGTCATCGTCACTGCGGGAACATCGGATTTGCCCGTGGCCGAGGAGGCAAGAGCAACCTGCGAAATGCTCGGCAGTCGGGCCACGGTTATTGCCGATGTGGGGGTGGCCGGGCTGCATCGTCTCCTCGAGCATCTGCCCAAAATCCGTGTGGCCCGGGTGGTCATTGCTGTGGCTGGCATGGAGGGGGCTCTGGCCAGCGTTATTGGGGGACTTGTTCCACAGCCCATCGTGGCTGTGCCGACGTCGGTTGGCTATGGGGCCGCGTTCTCTGGCATTGCCGCCTTGCTTGGCATGCTCACCTCCTGCGCCAGCGGAGTGAGTGTGGTTAACATCGATAACGGTTTCGGTGCAGCCTGCGCGGCCTGTAAGATCAATAATTTGTTTGAAAAAGTCCATTAAGCTCAGGTGAGCTAGCCGTAAATCCCGTTGTTTAGACGTGAAAATATGAGGTGATTTACAGTGGCCTTTGAATCCCTTGTAAAGGGAAAAAGTGGCTCATCATTGGCCGTCCAAAATTTCCCGTACTTTGGCAGCCAAATCTTTCTTGGATAGTGGCTTTTGAATGAAATTTACACCTTTATCCAAAATACCCTGATGGGCGATGACCTCGGCCGTGTAGCCGGACATGAAAAGGTGTTTCGTTCTCGGACAGAGGCCGACGAGTTGATGTGCCAGGTCACGGCCGTTCATCTCCGGCATGATCACATCGGTCAGGAGCAGATGAATCTCGCCGATGTGATTCTTAGCCAAGTTCAAAGCCTTACTAGGGCTGGCCGCGCTGAGAACAGTGTACCCCAAACTTTCCAGTAAACGCTTCACCATGACCAAGAGCGCGGGTTCATCTTCCACCAATAGTATAGTTTCGCCTCGGGCCAATGGAAGTCTGGGGGATTTCGCATCCTTTTGGTCTTCAATGCCAGCCGAGTCCTGAGGGATGTATATTTTGAAGATGGTCCCATTATTCGGCTCGCTGTACACATTGATGAATCCGTGGTTTTGTTTGACGATTCCGTACACCGTGGCTAGGCCAAGACCGGTTCCTTTGCCGATCCCTTTGGTGGTGAAAAAAGGCTCGAAAATTTGATTAAGGGTTTTTTTGTCCATGCCACAACCGTCGTCGCTTACCGCCAGCATCACAAATGCGCCGGGGGTGAAGCCTCGGTGCATAGCGCAATAGGCCTCATCAAAACTGACATTTGCGGTCTCGATGGTGACCTTACCCACCCCTTTTATGGCATCGCGGGCATTGATGCACAAATTGGCGAGGATTTGATCTAACTGAGAAGGATCGAACTTAACAGGCCACACTTTGAAGGCCGGCATCCAGACCAGAGAGATATCCTCTCCGATGAGACGCAACAGCATCTTAAGCATACCATCAACGGTTGTGTTCAGGTCCAAGACCACAGGGGAAATTGTCTGTTTACGGGCAAACGTGAGTAATTGCCGAGTGATGTCGGTGGATCGCCTGGCGGCATCGAAAACCAGCTGGAGGTCCTCATGCAACGGGTCGGATGGGGGCACTTTTTCCAAGGCCATTTCCGTATACCCCAGGATTACACTGAGCATGTTGTTGTAGTCGTGGGCAACCCCTCCGGCTAGACGTCCAACGGACTCCATCTTCTGGGCCTGCTGGAATTGCGCTGTTAATTCCAGCTGTGCGGTGATGTCCCGCTTGACGCCTATGTAGTTGATGATCTTTCCGGTGGCATCGAACACCGGAGAAATGGTTGCTGCCTCTGTATATAATTTGCCGTCCTTACGCTTATTGACCAGGCGGCCCTTCCAGACTTGGCCACTGGCGATGGTTTCCCACAGATTCTGGTACAAGGCCTCGTCCTGTTGCCCACTCTTGAGGATAGCCGAAGTTTTGCCAATGGCTTCTGCGGGAGTATAGCCGCTTGCGGTTTCAAAGGCCGGGTTGACATACTGAATTTTCCCGTCCGGGTCGGTGATAAGGATCGTCTCGCCGGCCTGCTCGATGGCCAACATCACTTTCTGGAGTTCAGCCTCTTTCGCCTTTCTTATTTGAATCTCCGCCTTCAGGTCATCCAGGATATTGAGCGTTGCCTTCTGGTTCGCCTCGAGTTTTATATTTACCTCCTGGAGGGCGTGGAGGCTCTGTTTGCGTTCGGTGATATCCTGAAAAGAGCCTTGGACTTTAATGATTTTTCCCTCACTATCTTTTACAGCTTCGCCGGTCGTTCTCACCCAAACGCGTCTGCCGGTTCGGGTGATTATTTCCATCTCCTCATCATACGAGATCCCTTTTTCGGCACAGTTGGTAAATACCTGCGTAATTCTGTCTTGCCATTCGGGGGCATAAAAACGGATGCCTTCGGTTACTCCCGGCGCATAACTGTTTGGCATCTCATGGATATTGGCAACAACCTCCGACCAGGTGGAGATATTGGTTTCTAAATCGACACTCCATCCACCCAATTTGGCCGTATTACCTGCGATCCGGAGCAAAGCATAATTAAACAACAGCTCTTCCTGCGCCTTCTTTTGCAGATTTTTTGCGTTTGCATCATCAATTGCCCGTTTTACCGCAAATGGCAACCGTTCAGGCCGATCTTTCAACACATAATCGACAGCGCCCAATTTCAACAGCTCAATGGCTGTTTCTTCTCCTATGGAGCCGGAAAAACATATAAAAGGAACGTCCGGACATATTTCATTGCTTACCCGCAGGGCGCCGAAGGCGTCGAAGCCGGGGAGGGAGAAGTCAGCTATTATTATGTCGTATTGGTTATCACGAAGTGATGCTCTAAAGCCCTCTTCCGTTTCAACCCAGGATATTTTCAATGTGAAACCGGCATCAAGCAACTGCTCGCGGATAAGCTCAAAATCCAGTGCTGAATCTTCAAGCACAAGAATCTTAAGACCATCTTTTGGAGCAATTGTAGCTGTTTCCATGACCTATTCCTTTATCGGGTGTTCATTCAACAGAGCCCAGAAAATGCCGATGTGTTTAACCGCATCGAGAAAATCCCTAAAATCCACTGGTTTGACCACGTAAGCATTAACGCCGAGCGCATAGCACTTTTTCAGATCCGGTTCCTCGCGTGACGAGGTCAGCATGACGACGGGTAGCATTTTCAGCTGGTCATCGCTCCGAATAGCCTGAAGGACCTCGATGCCGTCCATGCGGGGCATTTTTATATCCAGCAGCAGCACGGCGGGCATACCCTTTTTGCGCTGCTTGTAGTTCCCTTCACAACGCAGGTACTCCATGACTTCCACCCCATCATTCACCGCAATAACGCTATTGGCGAGGTTATGCTCCGTCAGGGCCTCAATGGTTAACTCGACATCATTGGGATTGTCCTCGGCCAGCAAAATGGTTTTCAACTCGATCATGACTTGTCTCCTTCGTTCTGTGGCCTACAGGGTATCGTAAAATAAAAGGTAGCACCTTTGTCTGGCTGGGCTTCCGCCCAGACACGTCCTGCATGTTTGTGAACAATCCGCTGTACATTGGCAAGCCCGATGCCGGTGCCTTCAAAATTTGCCGGCGAATGGAGCCGCTGAAACACGCCGAAGAGCTTATGCGCATACTGCATATCAAAGCCAACGCCATTGTCGCGAACAAAAAATACCCATTGGTCGGACTCTTGAGTGCATCCGAGCTCTATCTCGGCGGTATCTTTATTGCGTGTAAATTTGACGGCGTTATCCAGCAAATTAACCCAAACCTGTTTAAGCAGGGCGTGATCGCCAAACACTTTGGGCAGTTCCGCAATGGTCCATGATATATTTCTATTTTTTGTATCTGGTTTAACCTTCTCAAGCACTTCCTTAACCAAAACATTCATATCCATGGCTGTTTGACGCATCTCCTGCCGGCCTGTTCTTGAAAACTGCAGCAGATCATCGATAAGTTTGCCCATCTGGTTAGCGGAAGCTGTAATAGTATTTAAGTAGTGTTTGGCTTTATCCGGCAGAGCCTCCTCGAATCGACTGTTGAGCAAATCCACATAGCCGCTGATGTGACGCAACGGCGCCCGCAGATCGTGGGAGACAGAATAGGAGAATGCCTCCAATTCTTTGTTGGATGCTTCAAGTTGGGCGGTGCGTGCGATTACCCGCCGTTCCAATTCTGCGTTCAGGCGGCGAATTTCATCCTCGGCTTTCCGACGCTCGGTGATGTCAAAGGCAAGCCCACCCACGCCCTTGGTGCCATCGGTGAGTTTTAGGGCAAATTTTATATCGGTAAGCCATTTGTCCTGTCCGTCGATCGTTACCTTGTATTCCGATTCGATCCTCGTGGAATGACCTGATAATATTTTTTGATTGTCCCTCTCAAGGGCATCGGCAACAACCGGATCGAAGATCGTATTTGTGGAATGAGCTGTTTCACCGGATTGATTGAGTTGGATGAGTTCCGACATCTTTTTGTTGCTGAAAACATAATTCAGCGAGCGGTCTTTGATGTAGGCATAGACCGGTGTTTCTTCCATAAAGGTTTTGAAACGATATTCACTCTTGACGACAGCGTCATGCAGCTCCATTTGCTCCAGTTTTTGAAAGGTCATCTCACTGATAAGCAGGGTCATGTTCAACAGGAAATCCATAGCTGCTTTCACGTGTTCACTGGAAACTACAGGAACATTACCCACCGCTTTCAGGTATTTGTCTTCATCAAAGCCATATCTTTGCGCCTGGTTTTTAAAAAAATCACGATCGGGTTCTTCAAAAAAAAATTGTCCTGAAAACAGGTTGGCAATATGTTCCCCGTTGATCACAAGAGGTACCGCCACATCAACCAATCCATTTAAACATTGATAACAATGATACCGTTCACCTTCCTCCATTCTTCCGGCCAATACCGTATCGCTGATAGTGCATTTTTTTGCAGTTTCGGGATTGATCCGGTGAAATTCAGTGCAAATTTGTCGCCACCCCGACTTAGACAAGACCTTTCCATGAAGATCTAAAATTGCAGTTACAAACCCTGTCGATTTGTTGAAACCCTCGAGCAGGGTGTCCACTCTCTTGAAATCGATCAAATCCAGGATGTTTACTTTCATCGGTTTAGAATTTTACCTTTAGTCCGTTTGAACTTTTGATTACCTGTTCGGTAACCGATTACGGGGAACTCCAAAAGCACCGTTTATTACCGGACCTGTAAGCAATTGCAGGGCGTCTGAGGTACAGTGCAGCGTACACCTGTACGTGTAAACAGGCCGATAATACGGCAGATTCGGTGCCCGTGATCGCTTACCCTGTTCACGGTGAGAAGTGTTGCGCCTTGCCCATATACAACAATCAAAGCTTAAGCCAGGCCAAATGGGAATGCAAGTCAATGCCGTTTCTTAAGCTGAGTAGTACTGAATTGACTCGCTTTAGGAAAGAAAATCACCGCGTGAAATCTTAAAAAAGCGGCGGCCCTTTTTGCGAACGAATCGGGGTGCGGTATCAAATGATCGATACCGAAAGAAAAGCATACTCAGTATCGCTGTTATGTGAAGTGCTACAGGTATATCCAGGACCGGAACTATTCTTGGCGGACACGCGGCAAATCAGCGCGACAGAAAGAGTATGATTCGCTCATTACGGTTGTCCAGAAGACCCATAAAATATTTCTGGCAACATATGGCGCTCGACGGATATCAGAAGAAGTCGAGGCCCATGTATACCATGCGGCCGATTCAAGGCCAAAACCCCAATGAATTTGGCAAGGGGCTTTGCTCAACCGAGAGTTTGAAGTTTCGGTGCGTAAGTATGATGGCCTCGTAAAAAGTATTTTCGCTTAACTGCCTAAATTTACAGGTTAATTGCCCTGTTTTTGCTTGCCAAGCTTCTCGAATTTTGTTATTATTTAACGCAATATCAATAAAATACGAGACTGCATCATGTTTCACGTGAAAAACCACAAACAGCTCAACATCCTCGATCCATGGGCCCACTTGGGACCCAAGCGGCGCAATCTCTTGGATGGTTCATGGGCAGGGCTTTTTCAGCAATCCATTCTCCC
>JAQUEZ010000263.1 GCA_028684915.1 Desulfobulbus sp. | reverse complement strand
CGGTGCCTTCTGCCTCCAATGCGGGCAAAGACTGGTCAGCAATCGAAAAGGATCTGATCATCGAAACCCTGACCCAGACCCGGGGCAATCGCAGCAAGGCGGCTGAGATCCTCGGCTGGGGCCGCACCACCCTCTGGCGGAAACTTAAAATCCATGGCCTGGTGAATCAGGAAGGGGAGAGTCGCGTCAAGGGCTGAGCCCCTTGATTCATGAGGAGCCCTTTGGGGAAAATCAGTGTAATTCCCGTGCATTCTTAGGAAATGAGGCTATGATAGATGGTGGCGTCGTAAAAACTTCGATCTCCAGCGTTGCAGCTTTTTTCCCAACACTCGACATACGTTATGTATGCCTTCTCACCGTGAGAAAGCACCTCCTTGTCGCGCTGTGTTTTTACTGAACCATCTTTTTGTGAGTGGTGGACTTTTTATCCGTCAATTATTGATGCAAGTCGTTCACAAGAAGCGTTGTTCCAGAATGAAGAGGTTTTTTTGGGGGTTGCCGAACCAGCTGATCCTACAGGCGGTTCCAGGGGATGCTCCCTATTGCTTGTTAGAGCGGAGGATTTTGCCATGGCCCCTTCCCAAACGAACAACCTGATTGCCAAAAAGGTCGCCTGGTATGAAGCTGGCGCCATCTTGTTTGTTGTCGCTCTCTCCTGGTTTGACGAAGTGCTCGATATCCCCCACGTGCTCCTGGGAGGTGCCGCCACCCCGATCAACTACCGGGAATCCATCTTTGAAAGCATCATTATCGCCATTGTCGGCGGGCTTATTATCCGCCACACTTATCGGCTACTGACTCGGGTGAGTTACTTAGAGAGTATCCTGCCGGTGTGCGCTTCCTGTAAGAAAATTCGTGTTGATCCGGAATTTTGGCAAGACATACAACGCATTGTCCAGGATCGTGCCAAGGAAGAGTTCACCCACGGCATCTGTCCTGACTGTATTGCAAAGTATTATCCAGAACTGAGCAAGGAGGGCAGGGTCGGTGCCAACGGCACGGAGTAGAGTATTCTTCGCCTCCGGCCTTTTGTGCCTGAATGCAACCAACCATGAGTACCATTCGCGCCCTTTGTATTGCTGAACGTTTTCACTTTAGTGCTCTTTATGAGCATCTCTCCCGGCAGACACACGCCGCCCGAATCCGCAACGTCATTTCCCTGAATCCGGATGAAGGGGTCCGCGCCTTTCTTTTTGATTATGGGGTCTGTGTTTTTTTTGAGTACGATTATGAATCGGAAAAACGGTTGGTCGATCAGCTGCTCAAGTATGCAGTCAACCCACTGGAAACCTATGTTGAGGAAGATCTGGCCTATCAGATCTGCCCCGGTGAAGGGGTGAAAATCCGCAACGACCTGATTGATTTGGATGAGCTTTCCGAGTTGACCTGTCTCTCCTTGAGCCACGCCCTGGCCCAGTCCACCAAGTTGGCCTTTTTTGAATCCTCGATCGAGGAAACCATCAAAAAAACCAAATATATCCCCGAGACCCTGGCAAAAAAGGGGACCATTGCTCTGTCACGCACGAAGCTGGCCCGGGAACGTGGACGGGTTTACCTGGAAAAATCGCATATCATTTTGCAATTCAACTTGCTGGATACGCCTGAATTTATCTGGGAATATCCGGAGCTTGAACATTATTACCTCGCGCTTTCCCGTTATCTGGAGATTGCCCCCCGGGCCACGGTGCTGAAAAGTCGTTTGGAGGTCATTCAGGAACTGCTGGAGATGATGGCCGATGAACAGAAGCACAGCCATTCAAGTATGCTTGAGTGGATCATCATCATCCTGATTGCCATAGAGATCGGTCTATTTTTCGTGAAGTAGGGGTTGGGTTCACGTTGCCTCCCTATCCAGAATGTTTATTAAATAAAAAACAATGTTGATAGACTCGTAAAAAGTCCATCACACATCTAAGAGATGGATTAGTAAAAACACAGATATACAGGGAGTAGTGTTTTTTCGGCGCGAAGGCATTCAGCAGGTATGTCGCGTGTCGGGAAAAACGCTGCGACGCAGTAGATCGAAGTTTTTATGCCGCCATCAATGCTGATTGTTTTTTCTGGAGCCTTTTCCCACAGGAGGACCCTATGAAGATCTTGATCACCGGTGGAACCGGTTTTGTCGGCGCGGCAGTGACCAGACGTTTGTTGGAGATTGGCCACGAGGTGACGGTTGTCGGCAGCAGTCGTCAGTGTCGCCTACCGGCCCACGATCACCTCACCTATGTTGCCGCCGATACCACCTGTCCAGGTGACTGGCAGCGTCATGTGGCGGAACAGGAGGCGTTGATCAATCTCACTGGTCGCTCGGTGTTTAATCTCTGGACCGAGAAATACAAAAAATCGATTTATGACAGCCGCATTCTCACCACTCGCAACCTTGTTGCCGCCTTGCCGAGCGAGACCGAGGCGGTGTTGCTGAGTACTTCGGCAGCAGGCTATTACGGGGACGGGGGCGAGGAGGAAAAAACCGAGGCCAACGTCGCTGGTGAGGATTTTCTTAGCCAGGTCTGTCGTGATTGGGAAGCCGAGGCTCAACGGGCCAGCGAAAAGGGCGCCCGGGTGGTGTTGATGCGTTTCGGTGTTGTTCTCGGCAAGGGTGGAGGTGCCCTGGCCACGATGAAGCTGCCGTTTCAACTGGGTTTGGGTGGGCCGATCGGGAGCGGCAAGCAGTGGTTTCCCTGGATTCATCTGGAAGATTTGGTTGGCGCCATTGTTTTTCTCCTCAGTGCAGAGGAGTGTCGGGGGCCGTTTAACTTTACCGCTCCCCAGCCGGTACGGCAGAAAGAGTTTGCCCACCAGTTGGGTGCGGCCTATCACCGACCTGCATTTTTGCCCACCCCGGCTTTTATCATGAAAACGGTTTTGGGTGAGTTTGGCCGTTCGCTCCTGCAGGGGCAGAAGGTTTTGCCTCGGGCACTGACCGAGAGCGGGTATCTGTTTACCTACCCGGACCTGAAGGTGGCGTTGAAAGATCTTGTTCGGGAGGAGGGGCGGTGAGCAAAGGACGTTTTTGTTTTGCCTCCCATTTCCCCTGCACCGCCCGTGAACTTTACGATTGGCACAGTCGGCCGAGGGCCCTGGAGCGGTTGATTCCGCCCTGGGAAAACACCCAAGTCATACAACGGACCGGTTCTCTTGATCCGGGCGGCCAAGTCGAGCTCAGGCTGCACGCCGGACCTATTCCCTACCGCTGGCATGCGCGCCATATCGAAAATGTGCCGGGCGTCATGTTTCGCGATATTCAAGAGCGTGGACCCTTTGCCTCCTGGACCCACACCCATCGTTTTGCAGACACTCCACACGGAGCGCTTTTGGAAGACGAGATCGCTTATGCCCTCCCGGGGCAGGGATTATTGCCCGGATTTGCCGATAACCAGGTGAAAAAGACCCTGGAACGCGTATTTCGCTATCGGCATGCCACCCTTCGTGATGATATCTTTCTCCATCAGAGCTGCAGCCGCACACCGCTGAGGATACTGATTACCGGAGCCAGCGGTGTGCTCGGCTCAGCCCTGCGGCCGCTGTTGACCACCGGTGGCCATGAGGTCTGGACCTTGGTGCGGCGAACGCCAGCTCCCGGAGGTAATGAGATCTACTGGAACCCGACCAAGGGAGAGCTCAACCTTGAGGGGTTGCCGCCCTTTGATGCGGTTATCCATCTGGCCGGGGATAATATCGGCGAGGGCAGGTGGACCCAGGAGAAAAAGAAACGGGTGATTGATAGTCGGGTGCAGGGCACCGGGCTCATTGCCAAGACCCTCGCGGCGCAGGTGGTGAAACCCAAGGTTTTTCTCAGCGCCTCGGCTGTGGGCTTTTACGGCAACTGCCTTGACTGCTGCATGCGTGAGGAGGATCGCGTTGGCGCGGACTTCATCTCCGATGTCTGTGCGCTGTGGGAACATTCCGCCCGTCCAGCCGAGGACGCCGGAATCCGGACCGTGTTTATGCGTATTGGCGTAGTGCTCAGCCCCCAGGGCGGTGCGCTGCAGCGATTACTCTCGACCTCGGCAATTGGCTTCTCTCGCGGTTTCGGCAAGGGTGATCAGTACATCAGCTGGATCGGTATCAACGATATGGTCGGGGCCGTTCTCCATACCCTGAGCTGTGAACAGCTGGAGGGACCGGTGAATATCGCCGCGCCCGAGCCGGTCACCAACGGCGAGCTGATGCAGGCCTTGGCCAGAGTTGTCCGTCGTCCCCTCCTACCGGCTGTTCCTGCCGGATTGCTGAAAACTATCTACGGCCAAATGGCATCCGAGGTCCTGTTGGGCGGGTGCCGGGTTGCCACCGACAAACTGCAGCAGTCCGGTTATGTTTTTCGCCAGGCTTCGTTGGAACCGGCTTTGCGCCAATTGCTTGGTCGGTCGTAAACGTCCCGATCCCCACCTGGAGTATTCTACCCGTGAGTTGGAAACTGAAAACCCTATTGCTGGTCATGATGGCCGCAGCCTTGTCCTGCGGCTTTCTCCACCATCTTATCCCACCATCGGTGCTTAATTTCGAGCGGCTGCATGTTTTTCTGTTCAACCTCTGCAGCGGCGGTACTCTGCTGATCTATTTCACCGAAGAGCAGAAAGAGCTTTCACGCCGTGGCCAATGGTTTGTCGTGTTGGCCCTGGCCTTTGCCTTCTCCGCATTTTTTGAGTGGTATATTCCGGCGATGTTGATCCCCTTGGTCTTGGCGTATCTGGTGAATCAGGTGCGGATCGACCATTTCGGCAGCGGTTTTCCTCGCGGCCTCTTTTCTTTTCACGAAGCTGTCCCGCGCAAATTTCATCAGGCGGCACTGCTTTGCCTGACCCTGGGGTTGTGTTTTTCCAGTCCGGTCATCCTCAATTCGGTCTACCTGAAATGGTTTACCATTGAAAAGCTCAAGCTTGATACTTTTTTCCTCGGCTTTTCCTTTCCTCTTTCTTTGATCTCGATGTCGGTGATCTTCAGCCTGATGAAGCAAGAGTCCCTGCGGCTGACCTCGTTATTGAAGGAGGCAGCCTTCTGGATCATCAATCTAGGGGTGATCATCTTTTTTATCTTTATCCTCGCGGGGATGTTCAGCTCCCAGGTTGCCATCTCCCTCATTTTGTTTTTCACCGTATCCCTCATTTTTTACCTTTACTGGTATGAGGGGATGCCGTTGCAGCAGAAAGCCTTTCTCTCCTCCGGTATTCTTTTTCTTCTCGTGACCTCCATCACCGGCATTGCCTATATCCTCCTTTCTTTTTCCAGTTATTACACCCCGGATCACAGTGTCCCCCTGTTGCGCCTCCATGCTTTCACCGCGCTTTATGGATGGAATCTGAGCGGGCTGGCCGTTATCAGCCGTCACGGCGATTTCCCGCTTAAGCTCCATTCCCGGCCGGTAATCCTCCTGCATTGGTTAACCGTGCTCATCCTCTGCCCTTTGGGCTATTTTATTCCCTCCGTTGCCGCACTGGCTGTGATAGCCTACATCGGTCTTTTGACTCGTCTCTTTTTTAACCGTGGTACCCTTGATCAGCAATTGGTTGCCGTCCAGCAGGAGACCTTGCACGAGTCCCATGTCGCCACCTCAGGCAAGGCCTTGTAGGACTCGCTGAAAATGTTCCTCACCTGGTCGAATTTCTTGAAGGCCTTGGGAAAACAAGATTCTGTAATTGAAAAATCTTTCTTGACAGCCACTTTGTGCATTCGTTACAGGAATGGGATTCGATACCGTTAATAGGATTTTCGCTTTGACGGATCTCGATCGGCCAATCCGATTTACTGTCTCACCGGAGGAAATAGATGCCTAAAGCTGCTTTGTCCGCGTTTGTCCTATGCATAGGTCTGCTTCTGCTTACTGCCCCGCAAAGGGGTTGGACAAAAGATAATCTCATCTGGATGGAAGCTGTCCTCCCTCCCTTTTTCATTCAGAGCGGTCCCAATGTGGAGCAGGGTTATGGCGATGCCATCACCCATGTCCTCCAACAACACATGCCCGGCTACAATCACGAGGAAATCAACACCAATATCACCCGCCATTTTTACATGTTCAAGCAGGGGGACCAGGTGTGCAGCGTCGGCCTGTACAAAACTCCAGAGCGGGAAGAATTTATGTATTTTTCCATGCCCAGCTTTATTACCCTGCCGCCGGTGATTATTATCAAGAAAGATAACATCGCCAAATTCAATAACAAGACAACGGTGTCCCTTGATGCTGTTCTTGCAGACGGTAATTTGATGATTGGCTTAGCCAAGGACCGTTCCTACGGAAACACCTTGGATGATGTTTTCAGTCGGCACCAGGGGCAGGCAAATCTGGTGGAATTCACCGGGCAGGAGCTGTCGCACAATCTTTTTAAGATGCTCATGCTCGGCAGGCTCGACGGTCTCATCGGTCTGCCTGAAGAGGCCTTGTATCAGGCAGAACAGATGGGCATCCGCGACCAGTTCCTCACCCTTACCCTGTCCGAGAATCTTCATAATTACGACGGCTGGATGAGTTGTGTTGCCTGTTCGAAAACCCCTTGGGGAAAGAACGTAATTGATAGCGTTAACCAGGTGTTACTTGAGCAACGGCCCACGGAGCAATATCGGGCGGCCTATGAACGTTGGTTAGACCCCAACAGTATTGCCGCGTATCGCCGCGCCTATGCCGAGGTTTTTCTCCAAACAACCCACTGAAAAAAAGCTTAATTTTTTGTAAAAATTGAGGAAATGATACAAACAGGGCTTCGCCGACAATAAAGGGAACACTCTTACCTCTGAGCAGAATGAAGGTGGCTTCTCATGGACGCAGAAAAACGGCAGAAATATTTTGTAAACCACCAGGAGGCAGTCACCATTCGCTGCAAGTCCTGTGGGAGAGTCGGCACGTTTTCCGTTGCCGGGCTTCGTGGGCAAAAACACTCGCTGAAGGTTAATTGTCCCTGCACGGAGATATTTGCAATCGACCTTGAGTTTCGTCATGACTACCGGAGGGCCACCCACATACCAGCTACCTTCCGAGCGCTCTCAACACCCAAAGGACGGGCTCGTCAGTGTGTCGTCGCCAACCAATCCAGTGGTGGCATACTGCTGCACATCGAAGAAGACGTCCCCGTGAAGACTAATGATCGGCTTGTCGTCTGTTTTCGGTCACAGGACGAGATCACCCTAGAATTGGAACGAGTTATCACGGTTCGCCATTATGAGCACGGCAGCCGAATCGGTGGAGCCTTTATTGATGCGCTACAGCCACCGCCACTGACGAGCAACAGTATCCACCTACATTGATGAAAAAAACGGTCGCCATGGGTGATCAGGACGCCTGGGATGCAGTGGCCGCCCTTGTCAGGGGAGCACGAAAAGTGGTAGCGTTGACCGGCGCCGGAATCTCGGTAGGCAGTGGTATTCCAGATTTTCGTAGCCCTGGTGGGCTTTGGTCGATTTATTCTCCTGAGGAGTATGCCACCCTTGATGTTTTTCACCGCAATCCCACCAAAGCCTGGCAGTTGTTTCGTGCGTTAGGCAAGGTTTTGGTCGGCAAGAAACCTAATCCTGCCCATAGGGCCTTAGCTGAGATGGAGACCATCGGGCTGCTGGCCGGGATCGTTACCCAGAATATCGATAACCTTCACCAACAGGCAGGTAGTCGGCGGGTTTTTGAGATCCACGGCGATCATCAGCACCTGCAGTGTATCCACTGCGACATTCTCCAGGCTGTTGAGCCGCAGCAATATCAGGCTGCGGAGATACCGCTCTGTGAGTACTGCACGAGGCCGCTTAAACCCAATGTGGTCTTGTTTGGAGAACCCGTGCGGGACTTAGAGGCTATTCACCAATTTGTGGGCGACTGTGATCTCCTTTTGGTCATCGGTACTTCGGCCCAGGTGTATCCAGCTGCAGCTTTGCCTTCTCTGGTAAGAGAGAGGGGTGGCTGTCTCTTCGAATTTAATCGGGATTCGGTCCTGGAAGAAGAGGGTGGCGGCCAATCTTCAGCCCAGGATCACTGGTTTTTTCCCGGCGATGTGTGTCAAACCCTGCCTCGATTGGTTGATTTCTGTGGCAGGCAGTGAAGTATTTGCTTGACAGCTCTCAAGTAGAGGGCTTGCCTTTGCCTCGGTTGTGCAGTATATTACTCAAATCATAATTTATGCGTTGTTTCTTTCTACCCACGTTTTGAACATTCCATGACCGTTGCCTGGCCAGTCCCGGTCAGGCTTTTTTGTTGTAGTTGACCTGCCTTTTCCCCTCGCTTCTAGCAGTTTTGAAACAGGCTCGGTTCAGTTTGACAGTCA
>JAQUEZ010000262.1 GCA_028684915.1 Desulfobulbus sp. | reverse complement strand
CAGCCTGTTTTATGTCAAATTTGAGAAGCTGATTGACTATTATTTGATTTGAGAGTCGAGGGTTAAAAGGGCTAGAGTCAACAACAGTTTTCATGTATGATAAAGGACGTTATCATACATGAAAGAGGAAGAAAAAGGAGGGAGTATGGCAGAAGCGTTGGTGGTCATCGGGAGACAGGACGGGGTGGCGTTGCCAGTGCTTTTTGCTCCGGATGCGAAGACGGCGGAACGGGTGATCGAGTTTTTCACTGCGCAAATCAGAAACCCTAATACCCGCAAAGCCTATGCGACGGCGGTGGGCAGATTCGCGACGTGGTGCGCGGACCAGGGGATTGGTGAATTGGGGCAAATACGGCCCGTGCATGTTGCTGCCTATGTTGAGGGGTTGCAGCAGAAAATCGCGGCCCCCTCGGTCAAGTTGCAGCTTGCCGCGCTCCGTATGCTCTTTAACTGGTTAGTCGTCAGTCAGGTGATCCCGGCAAACCCGGCCCACGCTGTTCGAGGACCTAAACATGTGGTGAAAAAGGGCAAAACGCCTGTGCTCTCGGCGGAAGAAGCTCGCGTTTTGCTCGATTCCATTGCTACGGACTCGTTGATCGGCCTGCGGGATCGCGCCCTGATCGGGCTGATGGTCTATACCTTCGCCAGAGTAGGTGCGGTCATTAAGATGCGTGGTGAAGATGTTTATGTGCAGGGCCGCCGCACTTGGGTACGTTTGCACGAAAAAGGGGGTAAGCGTCACGAAATGCCTTGCCACCATAATCTCGAACACTATTTTGAAGCCTATATCGAGGGTACGGGGATTAGTAAGGATGCAAAGGGGTATCTTTTCCGCACGGTACGCGGGCGCAGCAATCAGCTTTCCGATAAGCCTATGCACCAGGTGGACGTGTACCGCATGGTTTGCCGTCGCGCCGAGGATGCCGGAGTTCGTACCCAAATATGTTGTCACAGTTTTCGTGCAACCGGGATCACCGAATATTTACGCAATGGCGGTAAGCTCGAAGTGGCGCAACAGATGGCCAACCATGAATCGGCCCGCACCACCGGTCTTTATGACCGGCGCAACGATCAGATCTCACTCGATGAGGTCGAGCGGATTCTGATCTAAAGGTGGGCTCATTTAGAGTAAGATGGTCTTAGCAAGGGCGGCGTTGTCTGCCGCCCTTGCTTGAGATTACCGTTTACTATCAGGTGTTCTTTTTATTCTTTGCCATTCATGCCCTGGCTTCGAGGTCGGCGGCAAAGGTTTGTTGTCTGGGACGGTGGAGAAATTATTTTTTGCTCCTCCGCGTGGGCCAACTTCTTGATATATTCCACCACCATTTCCAGTGTTTTCACCAGGTTTTTTTGTAGTCATAATTGATCTCCGCAATATAAGGGGTAGCCCCGAATAGGTTTGACTGTAATGATGAGGATGCTGTATAAAAAAGCGAGTAAATACAATATCCCCACTTTCTTGGTGCGGACTCATAAAGGGAAGTGCGATTGCTTGCCGGCTTTCACTTCCCTTTATCTTTTTGTGTCACAGCGCTGATCCGCTTTCGCGCTTTAAGCCTTGGTGGCGACATAGTATCAATCTCCTTTAAAAGAATTAATCCCGCTATAGGGCTGATGATTCAGCTTAGGTTGAATGAATTGCGGTTGGCATGGCAGAGGTTCCATTGCGAAGTCAGAGTGCTCCGATGACGCGATCAATGAGCCGTTCAAATCGCGCAAGATCCTCCGCTCTCAATGTAGCGGCCGTAAGCTTCGGCAGAACTGCTTGAGCAACGCGGTAGTGATTGAAGCCGCCGTCCTTCAGCAGTTTGATCCCTTTCTCTTTTAACCATTGATTGATGCGCTCGACCATGCGTGGATGCGCACCGAGTTTATCTGCCGTCAAAATCACACTTCCTAGCTCCCTGGCATAAGCAGCGTTGAAGGCTGCTATGTAAGTGTCGGCGGGCAGCAAATCCTCGATATCCGCTTCGTTCGCGGGCACATCGAGGAACATCGAGAAATCGAGCACTCTCTTTCGTTCGATCAGCTTCTGCCGGATCAGGTCTTCCAGCTTCTGGTGCGGTAGGGCAGCACGGTCATGTAATACCACGATCTTCAGTTTGTTGGAGCCGAGTAGGGCCACGAATGTTGTAAGCTTGTCGAGTCCGCCCACTGGCACGAGGATGGCATCGCCTAGCCCTTTCTTGCCGTCGGCCTCCAGCAATGCCGCGATGTGCTGCAGCAGGATCAAGTCTGCCGGGCCTTCGATCAGGATGTTTTTCTTGGCGATGAAAAGGTTCTGCGCGATAGAGTAACCGAGCGCGGCCTGCAACGGAAACAAGCTTTCATCCGACGACCCGGCTAGTTCTTCGGTGATTTTGGTGCCTTCCTTGATGCGATCCTCGACGACGCGCACATCCTCAAGGCGGGCGCTGTCCACCATAAACGGAGAGTGCGTCGTGTAGATGATCTGGTGCTGCTTGGACAACTCACGGATGTAGCTCAGAAAGTCGGCTTGAGCCAGCGCGTGCAGGTTCAGCCCAGGCTCGTCGAGCAGTAGAATAAGGTCGTTATTCGTATCTACTCGCGACTGCACTGCATCAAACCAAACCAGAAAGCTAAAAAACCAGATAAAGCCTTTACTACGCTGATCGAACGGCACTGTAACGCCGTGCCGTCGATTCTTAATGCGAATGTAGAGATTGATCCCGTTGTTGTAAGGAGCGATGTCTTTGGCATCAGTCTTTAGATCGAACTCCACGTCAAGGTCTTCGTTCTGCTTCCAGAACTCAAAGACTTTTTGAGTGATGTCCAAGCCAATCGCTTCCAGTTTGGCCTTGGCGGATTCATAGCCTTCATCGCTCATCAGCTCCTGCACCGTAGTGCCAGCCAGTTCAAGCAGCCCTTTTGCCGTTTCATCGGCATCCGTCAGCTGCTGCGTCGTTTCGCGGGCTTGCAATGTGGGTAAATTTATCTTGCCTTCAAGCAGCTTGTAGTCGTCAAAATACAAAAACTTCGGTAACGCCGGTGAAAGATAGACGTGCCAAATGTGGCCATTCACCAAGTCCCATCCCTTGGACTCGATTGTGCGCCCCCTCCATTCCGCCGCAAATGTAGCGAGCTTGCTGTCAGTCGGTAACCCAAGTGCCTCGATCTTCAACAGGGCGTCCTCCAATTCCGCCACATCGTTAAACACTTTTTTTGCGTGCTCCAAATCGGCGAGAGGCTTCTTCAATGCGGCGAGAGCCGCCTTCTGGTCTATATGAAAACCTATGGAGCTCGTGTTGGCGATAGTCGTGTCGCGCGTGAAGGTCGTCCCCGCGACAACGATCTCAGAGCCCCCAAACACTTCCTTATTGATCTTGTCGGCGAGGGTCTTCTCGATCCGAAATGTCAGCTCGACAACTCTCTGGTAATTCTTCGTCTCATGCTGAGGGCGATAACGGACTAGGTCTTTACGCGGATAGTCGGCAACGTAGTCGTATTTTGCCTTGCTCAACGGCATCGCTTTGTGCAGGGCTTCGAGGAACGCTGTCTTGCCCGATTCATTTTTGCCGACGAGCACCGTCACATCGCTGGAGAGATCCACGGGCGATGAGTCCTCGATAGATTTGTATTTCCAAACTTGTGCGTTGATTAGGGTGAGCATATTTTCCTCTTTCGTTGCTGTTAAACGGCTATCGTTTCTTTTGCCAGGAGGCTTCTATATTCTCGGGTTCCCGTCGCTTAACAGTTGACAAAGCGACTTGACTCTTTAAAGATCTGCATACAAATTCAACCGTTTCCGCCGTTCTCGATAATCCGGCATCAATTTCTCCAGCAAATGCCAAAAACGCGGCCCGTGGTGCTGTTCCTTTAGATGGCAGAGCTCGTGCATAATGACGTAGTCGATGCACTCCTTTGTCGCCTTGATGAGAATCAGATTCAGATTAATCCTTCCTTGATTGGAGCAACTGCCCCAACGCGACACCATCGTTCTGATAGTGAGAGGTGGTTGCTGGATCCCCTCAAGAGATGCGATTTTGCAACAATCGGTCAGTCGTTCTCGAAAAACCCTATGTGCGTGTTCACGATACCAGCCTGTCAATTGTGATTTGATCGACTCGGGAGTTGGTTCGTTACGGCTGGTCACACGGAGGTAGCCGCGCAGACATTTGACAGAATATTCTTCCCCCTGTTCAGCGTGTAAACGATATTGCCGCCCCAAATATCGGTGACTTTCCCCGTTGATATAACGGCGGGGCGGTTGCTTGGGGAGGTAAAGTTCAAACTCACGCCATGCCTTCTGTATCCACGCCCCGCGTTTGGCAACACGTGTGCGGATCACTTCCACCGGGGTTTCCAATGGCGCAAGAACCTCCACGGCTAGGTTTGGGTGGACGTTGATTGCCAGAGTCTTCCGCCTTGATAGCTGATAGGTGTAAGGAATCTCTACTCGTCCCCACCGGACCAAATCATGCATCATAACCTGCTAATTTCTTCGCAACCGCAATACATCGCTCGATAATAGCATCCATCTCCTCGGTGGACAGCTTGAGGCCGTGGCTCTCTTCCAAGTCGAAGAGGTAGTCGTCCAAATCGTTTTGCATAGCCTTGATAACATCCTCCATGGTCGGCCAATCGCGCTTCTTTCGCTCATCAACCATCTTCTGGATTTCAAGAGCCATCTCGGTGGCGAGAATCCTGACCTCGTCGGGGAGATCTTTATTTGCTTTCAGAATTTCGCCCACCACACCATAGAAAGCAGGCGCTTCCTTGTGCTTGGTCAGTTCCTTGGGGAGATCGGTGTCGTGACCGCGCCGCACGGTAGCCATATATTCCGCTACCTTGCACAGATACTCGGCGTCGCTGATCCGTTTTGATCGGTAGTCATCAATAGCTCGTTGTACCAGATCGGCAAACTTCTTGAAGAAGACCGGGTCTTCGTCCATCTTCTCCCGGATAGTCTTAATTGTCCGGCTGGCAATGGTGTCGGCCTTGGCCGCCGTTCCTACCTTTTCCTCAATTACTTTGTCAAAAGCATCTACGTCGAAGATGTTGACCATACCGGTCACCACCTCCACATCGGGCGACTGGATGTGGCTGTCCATTACCTTACGGATTTGCTTCTCATAATGGCTGTAGTCGACCACTTCGGCGTAGCGTTGCTGTACCGAAGCGCGCAACCCACGAAAGAACTTCAAGTCAGTCTTGTAAATCTTTATCTGGGCTTCCGAGGTCTCGTCGTAGAAATGCTCGGTGGCAAGTGCCACGGTGAGCGTCTTTTGATATTCGCTAAGCGCATCATAGAACTCCTGGCGCCTATCCTCGGGGGCCAGATGCACCTCAAATCCCTCTACGTCCTTTTTGTTCGGCACTTCCTTGAACACCGACCACAGGTCAGAGTGACGCTGGGGGAGTTTGGCCACCTCCTCGCGAGTGTCGATCACCGCTCCGGTCAGGTCCACATCGTCGGCATCAAAACCACCCAGGGCATCATAGGTATTCATCGCCTCGTTCAATTGCCCCAAAATGCCACGGTAGTCGATGATGTATCCAAAATCCTTGCCGAGATAGAGCCGGTTTACACGGGCAATAGCCTGGAGGATGCTATGCTCTTTCAAACCCTTATCGATATAGAGGACGGTGTTGCGGGGCTCATCAAATCCGGTGAGCAGTTTATCGACTACGATTAGGATCTCAACGCCGTCCTCGCGCCCGAAGGAGGCGAGCAGTTCCTTGACATAGCGGTCCTCCGATCCAAAACGTTCCATCATCTCCTTCCAGAATTGGACAACTTCCGGAGTGTCATTATCATCTACCGAATCCTGCCCCTTGCGAGTGTCAGGCTGGCTCATCACCACCTCGGCATCAATTTGACCAAATTCTTTCAGGAACTTACGGTAGAGGATCGCACTGTGACGGCTGTCGGCGGCGAGCTGCGCCTTGAATCCGGTACCCTTGAAGTTATCCGCGTAATGGCTGGAAATATCAAAGGCAATCATCTTAATTCGTTGTTCCGCTTTCTCAACTGCGCCAATGTCGGCCATCTTGCGTTTGAGGTCAGCCTTCTGCGCTTTGGAGAGCTTTTCCGTGATCCGGTCAAACCACTTCTGCATCGCCTCTCTGTTCTGTTCGAGGAGCGCCATACGGCCTTCGTAGAGGAGGGGTACGACAGCCTTGTCCGCCACCGCTTCGCGCATGGTGTAGGAGTGGATGAAGCCGCCAAACTTCCCGGCGGTCTCTTTCTCCTTTTTTAAAAGTGGCGTTCCCGTGAAGCCAAGATAACAGGCGTTGGGGAAGACGCGGCGCATTTGGGCCGCAATGGTGCCGTAATTGGATCGGTGGGACTCATCCACAAGCACGAAGATGTTGGGGCTTTCTTCCTTCACCCCATGCTTGCTGCGCACTGTCTGAAATTTATTGATTATCGTGGTTATTACACTGGCCCTTCCCTCGGTGATGAGCCGCACCAAGTGCTCGCCCGTCGTGGCCTTCTCGGCGGACTTTCCACAGGCATCGAAGGTTCGCCAGATCTGGTTGTCGAGGTCGATGCGGTCGGTGACGATAATCACGCGAGGGTTCGGGATGGCAGGGTGGAGCGCAAGCGCCTTTGCCAGCATGACCATCGTCAGGGACTTGCCGCTGCCCGTCGTGTGCCAGATCACCCCGCCCCGCCGTCTGCCCTCGCGCAGGGAGGATACTCGCTCGACAGTCTCCTTTACGGCGAAGAACTGTTGGTAGCGGGCAACCTTGCGCACCCCGGCATCGAAAACAGTATAACCGTAGGCAAGGTCCAGCAGGCGCTCTGGCCTTAGCATCGCCCACAGTATTCGGTCCTGGCTTGTGGGCAGTCGGTCGCCTTCGGTCCATAGTTCCTCGAAGTAGCGCCGTGCGTCGGCGAGTGCGGCGGCCTCCTTTTCGGCCAGCGGGGTAAATAGTCTGTTTCGCACCTCGAAGGGTGGAACTTTGTTGGCGGCGCGGTGCACTGCTGCACTCATGATTTCGGCGTCGCCCTCCTCCTCCCACACGGACCAGAATTTTTTGGACGTGCCCACCGTACCGTAACGGATTTCGTTGACACTCGTACCAATCAGCAGTTGGGCGTATTGAAAGAGAATGGGGATATATTCGGGCCGCTGGTTGCGGAGCATCTGTTCAATCGCAATATCGATCTGTTTCTCGCCCGCTTCCTTATCCTTGTCGCGACGCTTACACTCAATCACCGCAAAAGGGATGCCGTTAACGAAAAGGACCAGATCCGGCCGCGCCGTGTCGTGGGATTTGGCGCGCTCCACCACGAACTCGTCCGATACGTGGAAAATGTTGTTGCGCCGGTTTTTCCAGTCGATGTAGTGGAGCGAGCGCCCTTTGCGGTCGCTCTCCACAGTCTGATCCAAGCTGGTGCCCAGGGTGAGGAGGTGGTAAATTTTCTCGTTGGTACGCACCAGTCCGTCGAAGGGCTCATCGGTCAGCCGTCGGATCGCCTCGTAAATGTTCACCTCTGAGAACGGATGCTCCTGCCCCTTCACCTCGAAGCGGGCGTTGGCCGCGAGCCAAGGGCTCAGCACCCCGGTCAGCACCACCTGATCTAGACGCCCGGCGCGGTACTTCACCGCCTCCTCGCGGCCCAAATACTGCCATCCGAGTCCGCACAACACCTGGATAGCTGGGATTTTGGAGTCAAAATCTTCGAGGTAAGAGAGTTGCATGCGTCAGCCCTCGGTCACTTCACAAACAAATCGAACAAAAACACATGGAGGATGACGTAACGATTGTCATCGCCTTCACTCATAAAACGAAACCTCCACTCTCCCGGCTCGTTGGCTTTAAGTTCTCCATGAAATCGAGGATGGGTCTTGAGGGCTTCCGGCAACTTATCTTGGATTTCCTTAAATCCGGCATTTTGAGTGTTGAAGAATACCAAGGATGCTTTGCAGTCTCGCCATGTCAGATAGCCAAGGAGTTGGCCAACGGCCTCGGTTACCCCCTTCGGACCACGCCACACCTTACATTCGGCGACGAAGGCGGCACGGTTTTCTTGTTCAATACGGATGTCGGTCTTGCCCTTCTTGCGGAAAGTCTCACCGGTCGCTTGCCCTTCATAGTGGGTGTTGAGGTGGGCAAGGATGAAGTCCCGCAGCTCCTCTTCACCATGTTTAGCGGGCTCCTCGTCATTTGGTGTGGATTTGATGTATAAAACGATCAAATCCACACCAAATGACGAGGGAAACCATGAATAGTAAAGATATCATAACGTTAGGGCTCAGACTGCAGGCTCCATGGGAAA
>JAQUEZ010000061.1 GCA_028684915.1 Desulfobulbus sp. | reverse complement strand
CCATCCCTTGATTTTCAGCCTATGCGGGAACACTCCGTTATCATTTCACCCGAGCGAAAGGAACTCATAGTATGGTCTCAGTTCGATCAATTTACACTTCCCCAAGCAGCCTAAGTTACCACGACCTTCCCTGGATTATCGAGCATCGGGAGGATCGTTGCACTCTGTGTGGACGGTGCACCGCTGCCTGCCCGGTTGGAGCCATTTCGCTGTCTTACTTTCGTCAGCGCGTGCCTAAGCTTGATGTGCTGCAGAAGAAACGAGGCAATGATTATCGGCACTTTACCGGGATTCGCCAGAGTACGGACATTGCAAAGCGTTGTATCGGTTGCGGTATGTGTGCTTCGGTTTGTCCCAACGAGGCCATTGGGCCGCATGCCAATGATAACGAGCATCGTTCGGTCTTTCTCTCTAACCAGAAGGGGGATGCACCCAAGCGTGGAGGTCGCCGTAACGCCACGGGCAAAACCGTTCTAGATCGGATCTCCTTTGGCCGCATCTCGATGTTAACTGACCCGGCACTTGATGCCGGTCGCCATGAGTTCAACATCAACACCATTCTTGGTCGCGTTCTATCGCCGGAAGAGTTCCTCCGCCGTAAACTCTCCGGTGAATGGATTCCGCCGACCCGCGAGATCTTTCCCTTTGTCATCGGTTCGATGTCCTTTGGGGCACTTTCGCCCAACATGTGGCTTGGACTGCTGCAGGGTGTGGCTTACTGTAATGAGGTTCTCGGTATTCCCGTGGTTATGGCCACCGGTGAAGGTGGATGTCCACCTTGGGTTCTGAAGAGCCCGTTCTTGAAATACATCATTCTCCAAATCGCTTCCGGGTATTTCGGATGGGACGAGATCATCCGTGCCATCCCCGAGATGCAGTGCGATCCGGCGGCTATAGAAATTAAGTACGGCCAAGGCGCTAAGCCCGGTGACGGTGGTTTGTTGATGTGGTTCAAGGTCAGCAAGTTGATTGCTCGTCTGCGCGGCGTACCCGAAGGGGTGGATCTGCCGTCGCCGCCGGTGCATCAGACACTGTACTCCATTGAGGAGAGTGTCATGAAGATGATCCAGACCATGTCCATGGCCTTTGGCTTTCGGGTACCGGTATACCCGAAGATCTCCGCTTCAACCTCGTCCAAAGCCGTGCTTAACAACCTGGTGCGTAACCCTTATGCTGGCGGTTTGTTGATCGATGGTATCGACGGCGGTACTGGTGCGGCCTACAATGTCAGCATGGAGGCTACCGGTCACCCGATCGCCTCCAACCTGCGCGAATGTTATCTTGACCTGGTCCGCCAGGGCCGTCAGAATGAGATTCCGCTCTTCGCTGCCGGTGGTGTGGGAAAGAACGGCAACGTCGCCCAGAATGGCATGGCCTTGGTTATGCTTGGAGCTTCAGGCGTCCATATCGGCAAGTACATCATGCAGTCCTGTGCTGGGTGTCTAGGCAACGAAAAGGGACGCTGCAACGTGTGTAACGTCGGCCTGTGTCCGAAAGGTATCACCAGTCAGAGCCCAAAACTCTATCGCCGCCTTGATCCGGATGACGTCGCCCAGCGTGTGGTCGATGTGTTCACTTCCATCCGAACCGAAGTCAAGAAGATCATGGCACCGCTTGGTCGCTCTCAGAGCCTGCCCATCGGCATGTCCGATGCGCTGGGTATTGACGACAAGGACATCGCGGACCGGCTGCAGATTAATTACATCTGCTGAGATAGGCTTCAGCACAGGACTTTTTGAACTATGAGCGATACAAAGCAAAATATCATCACTGTCCGCGGCCTGGATGAGCAGGGGCAGCGGATATCGTCGAAAAACTTCGAAGAGGCGGTTCGTAAAGCGGCTGAAAACGCCGACGAACTTCTCTTGGAATCGTTTGGCCAGCACAATATCGGTCTGCGTCTTGGTTCCAAGGAACGTCCCCTGACTATCCGCGTCACGGGCCCCGCCGGGCAGCGGCTGGGCTGCATGGGTATGCCCGGTGCCACGGTTATCTGTGAAGGTTCGTCTTCAGATGACGTTGGCTACCTCAACATTGGGGCGGACGTCATCGTCAAGGGCGATGCCACCAACGGTGTCTGCAATGCCATGGCCGGTGGGCGGGTTATGATCGGTGGCTCCATTGGTGCCCGCGGCCTGACCATGACCAAATGGAACCCGGATTATGATCGGCCTGAGATGTGGGTCCTTGGATCGGTGGGTGATACCTTTGCCGAGTTCAACTGCGGTGGTCTCGGTGTGGTCTGTGGCTTCAACCCGAAAAATGCGGCCAATGTCCTTGGGTATCGGCCTTGTGTCGGCATGGTTGGCGGCAAGATCTATTTTCGGGGTGAGACCGACGGCTCCTACTCCAAGGCAAATGCCAAGCTCGAACCGGCAACCGATGAAGAATGGCAATGGCTGATTGAGCGTTTGCCGGAATTCCTCGAAAAAATCGGTCGAAGCGAGCTTCTCCCCACCCTTTCTCTACGCGAAGAGTGGAACGTCCTTGCAGCCATTACTCCGCAGGAACGGGCGCTGATGTTCTCCGGGCCCATGCCCATGGCAGAGTTTCGGCGGCGAATTTGGGATCAGGGTTTTGGCGGCGGAGATCCCTTGCGTGATATTGCCCCCGGTTTGGAGCGCAGCGTCATTGGGGTGATTGAACCCGGTGAATTCCGCCGCAAAAAACCTTTCTGGGCTAATCGTGACTCGGCAGCCCCCTGTACATTCTACTGCCCGATTCACATCCCGACCATTGATCGGTTGCGGATGATTCGTGAGGGGAGGATCGATGAAGCCTACGAGATGTTGCTGCGTTATACACCGTTGCCTGCATCGGTTTGTGGGACCATCTGCCCCAATCTCTGTATCCAGAACTGCTCTCGCGAAAAAATCGATTATTCGATTGATGCCTCGGTCTTGGGCCGTGCGGTGCAAGCCGTTGAACCGCCAGAGGCCAAAGCGCCCATTGGCAAGAAAGTGGCCATTATCGGTGGTGGTCCTGCCGGTATGGCAGCTGCCTGGCAGTTGGCTCTCAATGGCATTGAGGCCCATATCTTTGAATGTGACAACCGGCTCGGCGGTAAACTGGCGCAAACCATTCCCTGGGAACGTCTGTCGCAGGCGGTCTGGGATGTGGAGATCGACCGCTTCCTCAAGACCAAAAACCTGCATGTCAATCTTGGTGTTAGCTTAAGCAAAGATAGAATTGAGGCGCTGAAAAAAGAGTTTGATTATGTGGTCATTGCCGTTGGTACCCACCAACCGCGGACCCTGTCTTTTCCTGGCCACGAGCGGGTAATTCCGGCTCTGGAGTATCTCAAGGCCGCCAAGAGCGACAGCCCCATTGTCACTGGCAAACAGGTGGTGGTCGTCGGCGCCGGTAACGTCGGTTGCGACGTTGCTGCCGAAGCCTATCGCCTCGGTGCTGATCAGGTGACTCTGGTCGATATCCAGAAGCCCTTGGCCTTTGGCAAGGAACGTGCTGCAGCCGAAGCCCTGGGGGCCACTTTTAAATGGCCGTTCATGACCCGTGAGGTCACTGCTGAAGGCATCGTTGGCGCGGACGGCACTGTCCTTCCGGCCCAAACCGTGATTATCTCCATCGGCGATATTCCCAGCCTGCCCTTCCTGCCGGATTCGGTGGAGGTGGTCAAGGTTGCTGGTGCCACTTGGATTAAAACCGATGAGGCCGGACGGACCTCCGATCCACAGATTCTGGCCGTCGGCGATGTCGAACGACCCGGTCTTGCCACGAATGCCCTGGGGGCGGGTAAACGGACTGCCGATTTTCTAGTGGCAGCCATCAACGGTCAGGAGTGGCAGCCCTTCCGCCAGCGGATGATTGATTATGAATGCCTCACCCTGGCGCACTATGATCCGGTGACTGATCGTGGAGCAACCGAAGATCAGCAAGCGGCTCGTTGCCTGAGCTGCGGCTCCTGCCGGGATTGTCATCTCTGTGAGACCGTCTGCCCGACCGGGGCCATCTATCGGCGTGAGATCTCTCCTGGAGCTGATGGGGTTGATTACGAGTATGTCTCCGACGACGAAAAATGTATCGCCTGCGGATTCTGCTCCGATACCTGCCCCTGTGGTATCTGGGTGATGCGTCCTTTCTAAAACGCCTTCTTCTAGGAACAACAAAAAGCCCCGAGCCGCATTGCGACTTGGGGTTTTTTGTTGTTCCTGTTTACCCCTCTCCGTCCTGAGACGGCCTCTTTACGCCATGGCCTCTTTGTCGCCCATTATTCTCCTGCGCTGAAGATTCTGTGTTGAGGTGAGAGGCGGTAACATTTTTGGGAGTAAATTGTACAGACTCTCTTGCCGATTAATTAAAGAGGAATACAAACCCCTTTGATTGCTGTGCCGGAGAACAAAAGCCCAACAATGAATCCGGTCGGCGTGGTATTTTAGAGGCTTGTCTGGAGACAAAAGATCTGCACAATTCTTTTTGCGGGGTAAGGCCAGCTTCGCGAAAAAACATCTTTTCTTTTAGCGGGTTCAGGCTTACAATTCCGAACATACGGATCTTTTGAGCCGCTTTCTCCGTAAAACTGATTTTTATGAATGTATTTTTTCCTTGAAAAGGTCATTGTCGCTCTCAATAATTATTTCAAGAAAACATCGATTCTGACCCTGTCATTTAAATTAAGTCGTTAGAATTTTATTCATTATTGAGTGGTCTGATTATCATTGTCGGTCTTTAGGTTCGCTAGTATTATCGGCAATGCATTTTTAGTCCAAGTTCATCGGTCTTATTTGGGTAGAAGAAATGAAAAACAATAGAAAGAAACTTATTAAGGGAATTCTCTCTTCTTCCTCGCGAGCTAAGGGGCAAGCTATTTCCATCGCGATCGTGACTTTTAGTTGTCTCCTTGTGGTTGGTGGATACTTTTTACTTCACTCGCAAAACGAGTCGGCTGAAGTCGTTTCTCAGAATGGAAACAACGTGCCTTCCCTCGTCTCAGGTCTTTCCAATCGGGAACAAACGGTCGCTTCATCAGCAAAGGATGCAGATAAACTGACCCAATTTGAGGATGCCAGCAGTCAAAAGAATGGAAAATGGTACGGACTCTGCCAAAAGAGAAGTGTTCAAAGTCTTGAAGATTTTCGCAGAACCGTTGAAAACGACCCGGCGCTCTCGGTATATTATGCCGGTTTTAACTGGGAGGAGGCAAAGCTCGGCAATCTGAAGGAAGACGTGATGGCCTATGTTGCCCATAGAGAGGGGGATGTCATAAAAAAAACGGCAAAACCTATCAAGCTTCCTAAAGGCGACGGCTATATTACCGATGGTGTTCGCACTGCGCGGACATACTGCTGTAACGATATTGATCTCACACCTTCGGCTGGTAATCCCAATCCCTCACCGCCACTTGGAGCTCTGCCTCCGGCAGCGCCTCTGGCCGCAACCCCTGCACTGTTACCGCCCGCTTCCGGTCCCCGGACAACAACATCTTCTTTCCCTTTACCCCCCATTGTTCCCTGGCCTGGTACTCATTATTCCGAGCCACCTTCTCCCACTCCCCCCGCTCCCCCCACCCCTGCGGTTCCTGAACCGGGAACCTTGCTCCTTATGAGCGTCGGTCTCCTCGCTCTTGCTGCATTTGGCCGGAAAAAATAAATTCAACCGCAGAGACCCGCTGTCCAAGCTGTGACTGATCTCACTGAGTTCGTCGACTTTTCAGAAACGCGGGCTACCCAGGACAGACCCAGGAAATTTATCTATATTCTTGCGTTGCTGCTGGTGATAACTTTTGCCCATACAGAGGGCATTGCTGCTCTGAACTTTACCGTTGATCAATCGTCGCTTCAGTGGGCTGAGCAGAACTTTGGAAGCGATGGCCGTCGCAGGTTGCTGGCTTGGCAGGATTTTATGCGCCACCTCGACAAGGACGAGCTTGTATTTGTCGAGCAGGTCAATAATTTTTTTAATAAGCTGCTTTTTGTAAGTGATGCTGCCCACTGGGGAAGAAACGATTACTGGGCTACTCCAACGGAATTTATAGCCAGTGGTGGTGGAGACTGTGAAGATTTTGCCATAGCCAAATTTTTTTCTTTGGTGCGTGCCGGGGTCCCCAGTCAAAAGCTTGCCCTCAACTTTGTTTTTGCCTCCCGACTTAATCAAAGTCATCTGGTTCTTGCCTATTACCCTGTGCCTGGAGTTGAACCATGGGTATTAGATAACCTCATGGATGCCATCAAACCTGCCTCTCAGAGAACCGATCTTGTCCCTATTTACAGTTTTGATGCCAGCACCTTGTGGGAGAGCAAGCAACTCGATAAGGGGAAACAGTTGGGTCATAGCCAGCGGATCAAACCTTGGCGCGAGTTACTTATGAGGATGAGAAAAAAGTAAAAATGTTGTCCTGGGTAAAAGTCCCGAGAATGACTTTTTTTGCAGGGTGGAAAATTTGATGGCTTGGGAAAATGTCGAAAAAATAATGATGTGCTTCATGAAAAAAGCGAGTCGCAATGATCGAAACGTCGTTTTGGTGATTGTACGCATTCAGCAGAATTGAGGGTACGCAATATTATGACTTTATACAGACAATTGTTGCTTAGTACCTTTGTGGTTTTGTTTTGTTTGTGTTCCGCCCTATGGATGGGAGAACTGAAACGAACGCGCAGCTATCTAGTCCAACAGATGGAAACGCAAACGCAGGAAAGCGCCGATTTTCTAGGGCTAACCCTCTCCTCTGTCCAAGGCGGTAATGAGCAGGCCATCATGGACACCATGATTGAGGCCTTGTATGCCTCCGGGTCCTACCGCCTTATTGAGTTGAGGGATTTAAACGGTAGGGTGCTGGCGTCTCGGCACGATGAAGGGACGACCCTTCCTGTGCCGCTATGGTTTAGCGCTTCGGTGCCTCTTACAAGTCCACAGGCATCAGCAAAAGTCATGCGTGGCTGGGTGCAAACAGGCACCGTATGTATTGAAAGTCGACTTGACGAGGCCTATAAAAACCTCTGGCAGGCCGCTCGAAATACTGCAATATGGTGTGGCTTAAGCTGGCTCGTTTTTGCCCTTCTCGGTGGTATTGTGCTTCGTTCCCTTCTTCGCCCACTGAAAAGGATTGAAGAGCAGGCCATGGCCGTAGGCGAGCGTCGGTTGGAGCTTCAGCATGATCTCCCGCGGACAAGAGAATTGCGCAGGGTTGTTCAGGCCATGAATACGATGATTACCCGTATTGGTCAAATTTTTACCGAGCATACTGCCATTGCCGATAAACTGAGCCAACAGGTATATCGGGATCCTCTTACTGGGCTTGGTAACCGGCGCTATTTGCAATCGCAGATTAATGCCAGGCTGTCTGACACCGTTAATCAGGTCTTTGGAACTTTTTTGATCATCCAACTGCAGGGATTAAAGGAGCTCAACGAACAATACGGATATCAGCAGGGGGATAGCGCTCTGCAAAATCTCGCTACCCGGTTACAGGTTGGGTGCCGCCGTTTTTCCGACTTCGTTCTCGCCAGGTTGGGAGGCGGGGATGTGGCCCTTTTTTTGCCGGGCGTTGATGCGTTGAGTGCTCAATCGTTGCTGGAGGAGGTATTGCTGGCACCAGCTAACCGGGGAGGCGACACTTTTTCTCCGGTATCGGTGGACCTTTTCTCCTTTATCTGTGGCGGGGTTTATTTTGATCAAACGGTTTGCTTTGAGGATCTGCTTGCGGCTGCGGATATGGCTCTTGCCAAGGCTCGCAGCGCAGGGGGCAATACTGTCCAGTTGTTGACATTGAGTGGCGAGACGGGACTCTCTCTCCAGGGACGGATGCATCGGAAAGAGACAATCCTCAATCTGATTACCGAGAAAAATATTGTCTTCTATGCCCAACCAACGGTGCAAAAGAACAACCTGAGAGAAACGCTGGCCTACGAAATGTATGCGCGGGTCGTCGATTCCTCTGGCAAGCATATGTCCTTGGCTATGTATCTTGCCGTGGCGGAACAGTTTGGTCTGACCGCCGACCTTGAGCAAATGATATTGGAAAGGTTGCTGCAAAATCCTTTGCGGCGGCTTTTGCCCCAGCCCATCGCGCTCAATATTTCTCCGCGTTCACTGGTGGACGAGGACTTTTTTTCCTGGATCTGCCAAACCTTGGTTCAATGCGGCCGCGATGGAATCGCCTTTAATATCGAATTTCCTGAATCCCGTCTTCATGCCGATGGTGAGCGGATGAAAAAATTTGCGGATGTGGTGAGAAAAGGGGGACATGGACTTGGGGTTGATCATTTCGGGCAAGGATTGATCAATTTTGGCTACCTGCAATGGTTAAGGCCCGATTATGTCAAAATTGACCGGGCTATTGTCGATGAGATGCTGCGTCAGAATCAGGATGTTCACTTTTTTATTGATTCCCTATGTTCCGTAGCCCACAGCATCGGCGTTAAGGTGGTCATTAAAAATGTTGAGACGGAAAATCAGTTACAGCTTCTTTCCTCATTGAATGTTGACGCGATGCAGGGTAACGCCATTGCCCTTCCTGAGCTGTTGCCAAGCGAAACCGGGTCGAGAGGGTAGGTCTTCTTGCCCGAGGACTTTATCGTTCGGTTGCCCCCAAGAAAAAGCCTCCGGCAGCAATCCTGCCTAGGGCTTTTTCTTGGGGCTATTTTTTCATGAAGCGCAACAACACCTTGTATTTTCTGATATCCAGATCTTTGGGCAAAGAGGTGCCGTTAGGGATAAGCAAGGTGATAACCCGGCCTCTTTGCGGGTCTTGGCGGGGTTGTCTTCGTCGTTCCTGCCCTAGGGGACCGATGACCCGTTGACGTGGTTCCCGGATATGCAGCAGTTCTGCCTCCACTGGAGTTCCGTCGGGTTTTAGCTGCTGGGTGGAAGGCGTTATTGGCTCAATCGAGCCGATAATAATGTCGACCATTCAAGTTCCTCCCTGGAAATTATTTTCCCCCTATCTAGCCTATTTATCTGAAAAATACGCGTTTTATTTTGCCCAGCCAAGGTTGTTTTGTTCTAAATCAAGCAAAGTCTGTTTCATGGGCAACCCACCACCGAACCCGGTGAGTTTCCCGCCGGCCCCAATGAGTCGATGGCATGGAATGACGATAGCTATGGGATTGGCATGGGCGGCGCCGCCTACGGCCCTGGCCTTACCCCGCCCCCCGAGGCGTTGAGCCAACTCACCATAGGTGCGGGTTTGTCCATAGGGGATAGTGAGCAATTCCTGCCAGACCTGCTTTTGGAAGGGGGTGCCCTGCAGGGAAAGCGGAAGGTCGAACACCTCTAGTTCTCCCTTGAGATAGGCGTGTAACTGTCGGCAGGCCTCGGTGAGCAGGGGGGGGGGATCAAGGGCAAGTTGTGATCCCGGAGAAAAGGGGAGGGCTTTCATCGAGGTGGGCAGGTGGATTGCGCAGATTCCGTTGTTATTGGCTGCAAGGGTGAACTCCCCGAGAGGCGTGGGGAGGGTGACAAAAGCTTCCATGGCTCTTTTCTCCTCGTTATTCGCTGCAATGCCGCAGCCGCTCAAGCAGGATGGATTCGATTCGTGTCTGTTGGCTAAGAACGGTGGCGGCACGTTGTTCCAGCAACGCTAGCTCCGTTGATCCCGAGCCGGTCGCAATATGGCTACAGTTGTAATTAAGGCAGAAAATCGGCTTTGCCATGAACAGACATCCGCTCGGCCCAAGAAAGCAGCAATCGTGATCTGCAGGCTCCCGTTGATAAATCTCTTTTCCGAGCAAAAGGTTGATCAAGATCTGAATGCTGTCGGTATTGTCAGCCATATAAGCACTGCAGCAGCCACCACCCGGGCGCGCGGCGCAAAGGCTGCAGAGTCTGCCCAAGTCCATGGTTGTCATCTGGGTGCCCAGAGCGTGACATCCGTTGCGCAACAGTTCTAACTCTTTATGCAGGGAGGTATCAACCATCTGCTTGTGTTGTATATACTCTTGAAGGAGCTTTGCCTGGGAGAGTTTGTCTTCCGGGTTACTGTTGTACCAAATCTGAAAACGCTTGCTTGAATACATGATGGACTCGAAAATAGTTGATGGCGGCGTAAAAAAAAAAATCGATCTATTGCGGCCCCGCTACGGTGTTGCTTCAACAGCTGAAGCGCCTTGTATCAGAACCGAAATTTGGCGCATTATTCGAATACTTTTTTCTTTCCCCGGCCCTTAGTTGAGAGCTTGTTGCATAAAGTGTTTCCAGGATGGAGCCGCGGCCTTCCCCCCGGTTTCGCCTGTGCCAAGGGTGGTGTCACGATCGTGACCAAACCAGACCCCGGCGGTTAGGCCCCGCGCGGAGCCGATAAACCAAGCGTCTATGTTATTATCCGTGGTGCCGGTCTTGCCCACCGCGCCAGGTACTCCGAAGGCATTTTTGCCTGTTCCTCGCTGCACCACCTGGCGCATGGCCTCCTGCATCCAGGCAGCGGTATAATCTGAGACCACCCGAAGGGCGGATTCTCTGGGCCAGATTCTGATTGTTCCATCCTGCTCGCGCACGCGGGTGATGGCCACCGGCGGTGGATAGATGCCCTGGTTGGCAAAACAGGTGTAGGCAGAGGTCAACTCCAGTAACGAAACCGGGGAAGCCCCTAAAGCCAAGGTGAGATTATCCGCAAGCGGTGCGTTGATACCCAATTTTTTAGCCATGCGCGATGCCGCATCCACACCGATCTGTTGCAGCAGGCGCACGGCGATCACGTTGCTTGATTGCACCAGCGCCTCGCCAAGAGGGATGGGACCTCGATATTTGTTCATGAAATTATGCGGCCTCCAGGGATGTTTACCGCCGCTGTCCAGTGAGATGGGGGCGTCGTTGTAGCGGGTGGATGGCACCACCCCCTGTTCCAAAGCCGCAGCGTAGACAATGGGTTTAAAAGCGGATCCGGGTTGGCGGTTAGCCTGTACGGCTCGGTTGAATTGATTTTCAGTGAAATCGGCACCCCCAATCATGGCCAGCACATGACCGCTCCTGCTGTCGATGGCCACCAACGCCCCCTGGGGTGGAGGTGTATCAAGGTGGCGCATGGCCACCCGGGTCACCCCGGCTTGGATGGCTTTGGCCGCAAATTCCTGCAGGCGCGAATCCACGGTGGTGGCTACACTCAGCCCCTTTTGAAATAGATCCTGTTCGCTGTAGGTGCCAAGGAGTTGGCTGCGGATATAGAGGCCAAAGTAGCCGTTGATCGACTTGCGCCAGTTGCCTGCCAGTTGCAGGCCTTGGTCAAAGGCGTGGCGAGCGGACTCATTGTCGATGATCCCGTCTTCGGCCATGCGGTTGAGCACGTAGCGTTGCCGATTTCTTGCCGCCTCCGGTTGACGCAAGGGCGAGTAGTTGGACGGTGATTGCGGCAGGCCGGCCAGCAGGGCGACTTCGCCAAGATTTAAGTCGCGGGCATGTTTACCGAAGTACGTCCGGGACGCAGCCTCCACCCCATAGGCCCCTTCGCCGAGGTAGATCTCGTTGAGGTAGATAGTGAGGATCTCCTCCTTGCTCAGCATGTGCTCCAGACGATAGGAGAGAATCGCTTCGGCCAACTTGCGGGTATAGCTCTTTTCTCGGGAGAGGAGCAGGGCGCGGGTAACCTGCTGGGTGATGGTCGAGCCACCCTGGCTGCGGCGGCCGGAACGAATGTTGTTAAAGGCGGCACGAACAATTGACCAGATATCCAGGCCGTCGTGTTCCCAGAAACGGCTGTCCTCGGCAGCGACAAAGGCCTTGGGCAGCAGGGGGGGGAATTCTTCATAGGGGATGAGAATGCGAAATTCTCTGCCGATAGCGTCGATCGGTTGATATTTTCGGTCCAGGATCAGGGTGGCCACCTGGGGGTGATAATCGTTGATTGAACGGATATCGGGTAGCGCGGAAAACCAGGCCAACGCCGTTCCGATTAGCAGGGTCAGAGTCCCGGCGATCACCAGCAGCAGCTTGGTCAGATGGTGCTGGTCCAGGGTCCTGCCGCGAAAGGGCGGCGGTTCAGCGGTCTGTTCGGGTTGGTTCGTTGCTAGGGTGGACAAGTGAATAAAGACGCTGTAGTGTTGCTCGTGGGGTAACAATTAGAGTTGCTTGCTCGTTGTTACCATGATTTCAGGAATTCAGCATCGGTAAACCCCAACCCCTCCAACTGCCCTTGTCTCGAATACGCATTCTTTCCGAACAACTGGCCAACCAGATTGCCGCCGGCGAGGTGGTGGAACGCCCTGCCTCTGTGGTTAAGGAACTGGTGGAAAACAGTCTCGATGCCGGTGCCGACCGGATCGATATCCAGGTTGAAGCCAGTGGTTCCCGCCTGCTCCGCATCGCCGACAACGGTGAGGGCATGGATGGCGACGACGTCCTGCTTTCAATCGAGCGCCATGCTACTTCCAAGATTCAGAATGAGTCGCAACTGACAGCCATCGCCACTCTGGGCTTTCGCGGTGAGGCTATCCCCAGTATTGCCTCGGTTTCCTGGATGACCATTGCCTCCAGACCTCAGCACCAGGAGTTGGGTACCCGGGCAGAAATTCGCTACGGCAGCCTGCAGGCGGTGCACGAGCATGGGTGCAGCCGCGGAACAGTGATTGAGATTCGCCATCTGTTCGGCAACATGCCCGCGCGCAAGAAATTTCTCAAATCCGCCCGTACCGAGATGCACCATATCGAGGAGGTGGTCAAGAATCAGGCCCTGGCCCATCCCCATGTCGGCTTTACCCTGCATGTTGATGGCCGGGTGAGTCTCGAGTACCTGCCGGGAGCCGATCTGGAACAGCGGGTCCGCGAGGTCTTTCGATATCGAGGGAAGCTCCTCCGGCTCAATACCGAGGCAGATGGGGAAGAAGGCCTTGGTCTAGAAGGCTATTTGCTTTTACCGGAAACGGCTCCAGCTTCCACGGCCCGGCTACGGATTCTTGTCAATGATCGACCCGTCCAGGATGCGATGATTCGTCATGCAGTGGCCGAGGGAATGCAGGGTTTTCTTATGAAGGGGTATCAGGCTGCCGGCACCCTGCTCATTACCATCGCCCCGGATCAGGTGGATGTCAATGTCCATCCGGCCAAGCGTGAGATTCGTTTCCGCAAGGGGGAGGCGGTGCACCGGTACATAGCCGCTGAGGTTCGCCGGGCTCTGGGGAGCCATCAGGAAACCCTGCGCACCAGCCTTTTTAGCCTGCCTGAACCACGGAAAATCGAGGCGGTCAAGCTTTGGTTGGATAAGACCACTCCCGTACCGCAGGTCCTTGCTACGGTCGACGATCAGCCGGCAGTGATGACCGCTGAACCGGCGCCTCAACAAGCACGGTTGCCGGTTCAGCCCAAGACCACGCTGCCGAGACAACCGGTAGTGGCGCCAGAGGTCGAGGAAATCCAGGATGCGCCACCGGTATATCCCACTGCCGCGCCGCCTGTTGATACAGATCAGGACATCGAGGAGGCTGGTTTCTCCGGTTTGCATCTGATCGGCCAGCTTTTCTCCCTGTACCTACTGTGCGAAAAGGATGGGGAGCTGATTGTTATTGATCAGCATGCCGCCCACGAGCGCCTTCTCTATGGGCAGTTGCTTGCTGGCTATCGAGCCGCCCGCATCCCCCGTCAGGCCCTGCTCTTTCCGGCTACGATCGAACTGACCCCCGTTCAGCTGGAGACCATGGAGCACCACGAACAAACCGTGGCCGCCCTTGGCCTGGAGGCCGAACATTTCGGCGAGGCCACCTATGTGATCAAGACTGTCCCTGCATTGATTCGTCAGGAAGATCCCGGCAGCCTACTTAGGGAGGTCCTCGATGGCCTGCGAGGGGCCACGAAGGAAGAGGGACGGCGTCCGCTTGTTCAGGTGGTAGATGACCTGTTGGCCTCGATGGCCTGCAAGGCGGCGATCAAGGCCGGAAACCGCCTGCAACCCGAAGAAATGCTTAAACTCCTGGTTCAGATGGAGGCCAGTGATGTCTTTTCTCACTGTCCGCATGGGCGGCCGGTGATCAAGACCTTTACCGCTCAGGAAGTGGAGCGTTGGTTCCACCGCCACGGCGGATGAGCCTTTTCCATGGATTTTTCTGCGGGTGCATTGACACCGCCCCTGCTTTCATGCTAAAAAAACGGCTTTTTCAGACCGGATTCCGGTGGTTGTTTGCAAAGAGGAAAACGAAGCAATGGATGTAAAGACAATAACGATCAATACCCCCGAGGGGAAGCAGTGCCAGGCGGCTCTGCGCAACCGTTTTAGTGAGGAGAGTGACTCCGGCTGCTGCAAAACGGTGAGCGAAATTCTGGCGCGGGTTCGCCAGGAGGGCGATGCGGCCCTGGTGGACTACTGCCGCCGCTTTGACTGCCCGGTCATGAGCATTGCGCAGCTGCGGGTCAGCCCGGAAGAGTTTGCCCAGGCAGAGCGAGCAGTGGATGGCGATTTTCGTGACACCCTTAAACTGGCCGCCGAGCGTATTCGTCGTTTTCACGAACGCGAGCTGGAGGATTCGTGGATGCTCACCCGGGAGGACGGCACCATCACCGGTCGTCTGGTCCGTCCGGTCGACAGCGCCGGACTCTATGTTCCCGGTGGCAAGGAAGGTTCCACCCCGTTGGTTTCGTCTGTCTTGATGAATGGCATCCCGGCACAGATTGCAGGTGTCACCAAGCGGGTGATGGTGACCCCGCCCAATCCTGAGGGCAAGGTCAGTCCGGTGTTGTTGGTTGCGGCCCGGGAAATTGGTATCGACGAGGTCTACAAGGTGGGGTCTGCCTGGGCCATTGCGGCCTTGGCTTTTGGTACCGAGTCCATTCCGGGCGTGGATGTGATCGTCGGCCCGGGAAACCAGTACGTGGCTGAAGCCAAGCGCCAGGTCATGGGCCGGGTGCGGATCGATATGATCGCCGGGCCAAGCGAAGTGTTGATTGTGGCCGACGAGAGTGCCGATCCCGCCTTTGTTGCCGCCGACATGCTCGCCCAGGCCGAACATGATCCCCAGGCTCTGGCCATTGTTATCACCACCAGCGCGTCCCTGGTTGACGGGATCAAAGCGGCCCTGGCTGAACAGCTGCCCAAATTGCCCCGGGCCGAGATTGCCCGCACCTCCTTGTCGAAGCGGGGGCTGATTCTCCTAGCCGAGGATCTGGAACAGGCGATTGAACTGGCCAATGAGATCGCCATCGAACATCTCGAGTTGCAGATTGTCGAGCCCTGGCAGTGGTTGCCCAAGATCCGCCACGCCGGTGCGATCTTCCTTGGTCCCTGGACCCCGGAGGCTGCCGGTGACTATGTAGCCGGTCCCAACCACGTCCTGCCGACCATGGGGACCGCACGGATCTCTTCGGCTTTAGGGGTTGAGACTTTTTTGAAGAAAAGTTCGATTATCTCCTACTCAAAGGCCGCCCTGGAGGCAGATGGCAAACATATTCGCCGCCTGGCCGCCCTGGAAGGGCTGGCTGCCCACGGCAATTCGGTGGCGATTCGACTTGGCGACCAATAATCGCGACCTGCTCCTTCGGGGGGCGCAGCAACTCGGCTTGGAGATAGGCAAGAAGGATGCGGATCTTCTTCTTGCCTATCTCCGTGAGCTGCTCAAGTGGCGGCGCAAGGTCAATCTCATTGCTCGCGAGACCCCGGAACAGCAGATAATCGAAAATCATTTTCTCGACTCGCTCACCCTGTTGCCCCTTGTCCAGGGGCCGGGTGCACACCTTTTAGATGTGGGGACCGGCGCCGGATTTCCCGGTTTGGTGTTGGCTTGCGTGCTTCCCGAGGTCCAATTCACCCTGGTTGAGCCGCGGCAGAAACGGGTCAGTTTTCTCCGTCACGTTGTTCGCACCCTGGGGTTGACCAACACCGAGGTGGTGGCGGACCGGCTCGAGTCGTATGCGCAGGATTGGCAGGGACGATTTACCCATATCACCAGTCGAGCTGTGGCTGAACCAGGACTCTTCCTGCCCCTGGTCCGGCATCTGCTCACCCCACAGACTCGAGTGCTGCTGATGCTGGCCCATGATCAGTCCCTTGCCGCAATCGACAGTCTTGATGACGGCATCTGGCAAATTCGTGCGCGGCACCAATTGACCCTGCCTTTTTCCGCTGCGCCGCGGCTTTTGGCCGTGGTCGGCCTCACCTGAGGGCGCGGTGAGTTCTTTCTGGTATAATTGCGGTTGATCTGGTAGTAAAAATCCATTTCTGCCTCCCTGTAGAAGCACTGAATAGTGTCGTTTTCCTCGAATGCTTTGAAAACGACGTTCCGTGCTTGGTAATTTGCTGTTTTTGGACCCACTATTTCTTAATTTTTTCGTTTTCCCAAGAGGATAAACATGGCACATAAGATTGCAATTCTTGCCGGTGATGGTATCGGTCCGGAAGTGATGGCCGAGGCCATCAAGGTTCTGGACGTTGTTCAGCAGAAGTTCGGTTTTTCCCTGGAGTATACCCGCGCCGACGTCGGCGGCATTGCCATCGATAATCATGGCGAGGCCCTGCCTGCATCGACTCTGGAAGTCTGCGAGGCCAGTGAGGCGATTCTGTTTGGTTCGGTTGGTGGTCCCAAGTGGGAGTCTCTGCCGCCGGCCCAACAGCCCGAGCGGGCTGCGTTGCTGCCGTTGCGGAAGCATTTTGATCTGTTCTGCAATCTGCGCCCGGCCAAGGTATTCAAGGCTCTGGCTGCTTCTTGCCCACTGCGAGCGGATATCGTCGGTGAAGGTTTTGATGTGCTGGTGGTGCGCGAGTTAACCTCGGGTATCTATTTTGGCCAGCCCAAAGGACGCGAGGGCAGCGGTCCGGATGAAAAGGCCTGGGACACCAAAATCTACAAACGCTCCGAAATCGAGCGCATTGCCCGCATGGCCTTTGAGGCCGCCCGGTTGCGCAAAAAAACGGTGACCTCCGTGGATAAGGCCAACGTCCTGACCTGCATGGTCTTCTGGCGCGAAGTGGTCAAAGAGGTGGCCAAGGACTATCCGGATGTCGCGTTGAACCACATCTATATCGACAATGCCACCATGCAGCTGGTCAAGGATCCGCATCAGTTCGATGTTATGCTCTGTGGCAATATGTTTGGTGATATCATCTCAGATGAGGCCGCCATGCTGACCGGATCCATGGGAATGCTCGCTTCGGCCAGTCTCAACAGCTCCAAGTTCGGCTTGTTCGAGCCGGCTGGTGGTTCCGCCCCGGATATTGCCGGTCAGGGCATTGCCAACCCAATCGCCCAGATCCTCTCCGCGGCCATGATGCTCAAATACAGCCTGGGTCAGGATAAGGCGGCAGAGGCCATTGAGGCCGCAGTTGCAGCGATTCTTGAGAAGAAGATCATGACCAGCGACATCGCCACTCCCGGAGTATCACCGGTTTCCACCGTTGCCCTCGGAGATGCCATCGTCGACGAAATTCTGGCCAACTAACCTGCATGGGTGGGGCTTCTCTGGAGAACACCCCGCCCATAACTATGAATGCCAACCAGCCTTGTATGAGTATGGTCGGCTGGCAGAGCAAAGGGAGGGAAAGGTATGCCAAGAAGAAAAAACATTGTTCTGATCAGCACCCGTTCCGCTGTTGATCTTACTGCTAAGGTGGCCAGAGAGCTCGATGTTCCGGTGACCGAGATGATCACCCGCGCCTTTGCCGACGGTGAAATCTATCATGCCTTTCCCCGCGATATCGCCGGCTGCGAGCTGGTGATTATTGCCAACACCCATGACGATACCTCGCACCAGGAGCTGATTGATCTGATTGCCGGGGCCAGGTACTGGAATGCACTCTCGGTCAACGTGGTTATTCCCTATCTGGGCTATTCGACCATGGAACGGGCAAAACCCGATTCCGGTGAGATCCCCAAGGGGATTACCCGTACCCGGCAGATCTTCCGCGCCCGACCGGATTATGTGGCCTTCCTCGACCTCCATTCCGAGTCGGTGATGCATGCCCATTCCGGTGAGATCCGTACCCGCCATCTGTGGAGCGAACAGCTGGCCGCAGAAAAGATTCGACAGCTGCAGCTCGACAACATCGTGTTGGTTTCTCCGGACTATGGTTTTTCCAAACGGGTGGCTCGGTTGGCCGGCCTGCTTGATTGCCCGCATACCGCAGCCAATAAGGATCGCTACGATGTCGACAAGACCATCGTCGGGCAGCTTTCCGGTGCGGTACGCGGGCGGACCGCCATCATCTGCGACGACATGATCCGCACCGGCGGCTCCATGCTCCAGACCGTGGATCGTTGCTGCCAGGCCGGAGCCGTGGGCGTGATGGTCATGGCTACTCATCTGGTATTGGCGGGCAGTGCCCGGGAACGATTTATTGAAAAGGGAATCGGTTGTATAATCGGTGCCGACACCTATCCGGGCACGGTCAGCGACAACTTGGTCCAGGTTTATACCGTGGCTCCGGTGATAGCCGATGAGCTGAAGAGTTATTTCCGCCTACAGTAAGGGCGGCTTCATCTATTGGCTGTTCTTGGAAAACAGGAGAACAACGTTCCGTGCTCCGTAAAACGCTGTTTTTGTGAAGCACGGTTTTCAGCTTTGAGGGCTTTTTACTCAATCACCCATTTGAAAACGAGCAAAAGGAAGATATGAAAAAGGTAGGTATTGTCGGCTGGCGCGGTATGGTCGGTTCCGTGCTCATGGAGCGGATGCGGCAGGAAGGGGATTTCCAGGGCTATGCACCCAGCTTTTTTTCGACCTCCCAGGCCGGACAGGCCGGGCCTGAGGTTAACGGTACGGTCTATGAGCTGCTGGACGGACGCGATGCGGCTCTGCTTTCTGAGATGGATATCATCGTCTCCTGTCAGGGCGGCAGCTATACCGCTGAAGTGCACCCGCAGCTGATGGCCAAGGGCTGGCAGGGTTACTGGATCGATGCCGCCTCTAAACTGAGACTCGATAAGGATTCGATCATTGTCCTGGATCCGGTGAACCGTAAGGTGATCGACCAGGGGTTGGCCAAGGGGATCAAAAAATACGTTGGCGGCAACTGCACCGTTTCCCTGATGCTAATGGCCTTAGGTGGACTTTTTGAACAGGGGTGGGTGGAATGGATCACCAGCCAGACCTACCAGGCTGCCTCTGGAGCTGGTGCCAAAAACATGCGTGAGCTGGTGGAGCAGATGCGGCTGGTGGGGGAGAATGCGGAACACCTGCTGGACACCCCAGGCTCCGCAATCCTGGACCTTGATCGCAACGTGGTCAACACCCTGCGCAATCCGGCCTTTCCCATTACCAACTTCGGGGCACCACTGGCCGGTAGCCTTATTCCCTGGATCGATTCGGCCATGGACAACGGCCAGACCCGCGAGGAGTGGAAGGGCGTCACCGAGACCAACAAAATCCTGGGTCTGGCTCCGGGGCAGATCCCCGTGGATGGGTGCTGCGTGCGGATTAGCGCCATGCGCTGCCACAGCCAGGCTTTTACCATCAAGCTGAAAAAAGATATCCCGCTGGCCGAGATCGAGCAGGCAATTGCCGCCCACAATCAGTGGGTGTATTTGGTGGAGAACAGCAAGGAGCAGACGCTTAAAGAACTGACCCCGGCGCGGGTTACCGGTACCCTGGATATTCCGGTGGGGCGTTTGCGCAAAATGAACCTCGGGCCCCAATACCTCAGCGCCTTCTCGGTTGGCGATCAGCTCCTCTGGGGTGCTGCTGAACCGGTTCGGCGGATGTTGAAGATTGCTTTGGAGTATATCGGCTAAGCGAATCGGTCTCGCTGTTATTGAATCAACAAAAAAGCCGCTCTCCCGGGAGGCGGCTTTTTTGTTGGCCATGGTTTGGCTGGCTTAATTTGCGTTGCGGGTCGGCAGCGGGGCAAATTCTATTGGCACCCATCCATACCTCCCTTCCCCCTCGGCGCGAACATGACCGATCCCTGGAAAGGGCAGGTGCATGCCCGCTACCAGCTCGCCCCTTGCTGCCACCTGTTGCAGGAGAGCTTTGCGGGTCGTTACGGCTTGCTGCTGATCGACATCAAAATCTATCGAGACCTCCGGGCGGGCAAACTGGACCGCATGGGCGTGAACGATATCGCCCCAGATCAAGAGTTTCTTCCCCTCTGATTCCACCGCAAAGGCGGTATGGCCCGGCGTATGGCCACCGGCTTTCACCGCACGAATGCCAGGCACGAGAACCGTTCCCTCATCAAAGGTCTGCCACCGTTTTTCCGCCTGATACGGTGCTGCTGCTTCCTGAGCCACTGCAAAGGCATGCTGCCGTTCTTTCGGCGCAGAGGCTGCCATTTGCTCGGAAAGCCAATACCCACTCTCCATTTTGGCTACCCAGACCGTGGCATTGGCAAAGAGTGGTCTGTCCTCTTCATCATTGAGACCCCCAATGTGGTCGCCGTGCATGTGGGTAAGAATAAGCGTGTCCACCTGATCAGGGCGATAACCGCTGGCTTTCATATTTTTTCGTAATGCGCCAAGATTTTCACCAAAAAGGGACCCGGCTCCAGCATCAACAAGGACCAGGTGCTCACCGGTATTGATCAGGTAACCATTCACTGCGGTTTGCATCTTTGGATTACCGACAAACATCTTCGCAAGCATCTGCTTGAGATCGGTTTGCTCCACATTCTGCAACAATTTCGTCTCGAGCTGAACCGCACCGTCATAGAGAGCGGTTATTTCAAAGCGACCGAGCTGCATTCGGTAATATCCGGGGACTTGAGTCGGAGTAAAAGGGATTTGCGCCTGAACCCAAGAGGCGATGCAAAAGATGAGGGGCGTGGCAAGGGGGAGAATACGCTGATAAAGGCGGTGCATGGATGATCCTCCGTAATGAGTAGGGATAAGAGATTGCAAGCGACATTTCTTTCTCTGCCTGTGATGTGCGGAAGTGTGGTTTGATCAAACGCGACACAGAACAAGGCCACGCGGTTCTCGGGCCTTCCTTGTTCACCCTAGGCAGAGTGGGCTGCGTCTGAGAAAAGGGTATGACCTCAGCGCATCCAGGACAATGAAAAAAGGAACAACACTGCGTCTGTAGAGGGTGTCGGGCAAAACCGTTGCAGGACAATGCATTTGTGAAAAACAAGCCTTATTGGAGAAGGAAGAATCCCCTTTGGAAGATGTGCAGGCTTGATTTTGCAACAATTTTTTATTGGTAAAGCTTGCCGTATCTGCTTGCAAAAACAAAGGGAATCCTGCTACAGACGAAAGTCGTCTAGCCCGTATCGCAGGACATCATTTTTTGTCTGCCTTTGGGGCTGGTCGACGCCGGGTATTTTTTGGGGAAGAAGAGTCTACAGGTTTTTGGTTGTGCATCCTGAGCGGTAAAACCTGTTGCGTCCTTATCGTTGTACCCCTCTTGCCGCAACTGAGGCGTTCTTTCATTGTGTTACGTGCTGGATTTGCATGGCAGGGTACCTTTATCTTTACTTGACCAACACAAGTTGGACATCTGTCCAAAGGAGTCGTATGAAAAAAATTATCAGTGCGGTCGTAGTTCTTCTTATTGCAGCAGGGAGTAGTGCCCCATATGTCAGCGGATTGGTCGCGGAGCGGCAATTCCGGGCTATCTTGACTAAATGCAACAAGATGTACAAGGATGCCACTTTAGGAGCAACGTTGGAAATCACCCGTTACTCCCGGGGATATGCTTCTTCGGAGGTGGAGTGGAAATATAACCTGGGTCCACTTTCCTCCCTTTATGGGGCTCAGGAAGTGTTGTTCCACGACCATATCAAGCATGGATTGACCGGTGCGGTGGCCACAACATCGCTGATGAAAAATCCAAAGTATGAGGAGTTCATCAAGACGAAACTTGCCGGTAAAGATCCGCTGCACATTACCACCCATTATTCCCTGCTGGGAAACAGTGAAGTCACAACCAATTTGGATGCTGTTTCCGTCAAAGTCGATGAGCACATCCTGCAGGTCAAACCGGCTCATGTGGTGGCCAAGGTTGATAAGGAACTCAAAAAATTTGTCTATGAAGGCTCCTGGGATGGTTTGGCGGTGGATGGCCTGGCCGGCTTGGATGGCGTGAGCTTAAATGCCGACCTGAAGATGGAATCGATCTATCTCTGGAATGGTTATGCCACCATGGGCGCCAAGAGCGGATGGGTGAAAGATGCCAAAAAACCGTTTTCCTTTACGAACCTGAAAATTAACTACGCCTCGGACTTCGACAAGGAGAAGAACAGGCTTTCGGGAAAAATGGAATACTCCGCAGACACCATTGCTGCGGGTGATGAAAAGATTGACAATGCGTTTGTGCGCCTGGCGATGAATGGCATTAATGCTTCTGCCTACGAGGAATTGCTGCTGCTGTATATGAACGCATTCAATGAGGCCATAACCAGTGCCGGCGTCAATGCACAGGATTCCAAGCAGGTGGAAAAGGCGTTGGAGCAGCAGATGCAACAGATTGGCATGCAGCTCTTGGGGCCAGCGGAGAAATTGCTAACCAAGGGATTGGAACTACAAATTTCCGATCTTCATTTTACCCTGCCCCAGGGAAAGGTTACCGGAGATTTGAGCGTGGGACTCAAGAAGGACATGACCATTGCCCAATTCATGCCTCTTGCCAATCAACCAACGCTGGCCTTTGATATCTTTTCCCTAAAATCCCATTGCAGCCTGCCCACACAGCTTCTGGGCGGGAAGACCTCCGTGCTTGAGCCTATGTTTTCAGGCATGCAGACCGGGTTGTTTGTTGAAAAGGGACAGCGGGCTGAACACATGGCTGAGATCAAAGACGGTACATTGCTGTTGAACGGCAAGGAAGTTAAGCTCTAAGAAAAGAGGATATATGGTAGAGCCAGTTTTTCCGGTTCTGATACATTTTTTCCCTCGGTCCCTGGTGCATCCGGTCATAGTCGGGACCTAGGGCCCGGATAGAGCAATTCTCTGGTCAAAAAATTATGCCTCCCGGATCAGGCGCAGCAATTCATCGGCGGATAAGGTCGCCCCGGTATCGGTTTCCTCAAGGAGGCTATCGGCCAGATCCCGTTTTTCGGCATGGAGACGAACGATTTTTTCCTCGATGGTATTTTTGGCCACCAGGCGGTAAACCGTGACCGGCCGTTCTTGTCCCATGCGGTGGGCCCGGTCCGAGGCCTGATCTTCCACCGCCGGATTCCACCAGGGATCCATATGGAGGACGTAATCGGCTGCGGTCAGATTAAGCCCAAGGCCGCCGGCCCTGAGACTGATAAGAAAGAGATCGCCCTGGCCGGATTGAAAGGCATCGACCTCCCGTTGCCGTTCCTTGGCCGGGGTGGAGCCGTCGAGATAGCGGTAGTCGATCTTTTGGGCATCAAGGTATTCGCGGATCAGGGCGAGGTGACCGACAAACTGGCTGAACACCAGGGCCTTGTGCCCGTTTTCCAGGAGTTCGGTAACCACCTCGCCAAAGAGGTTCAGTTTGGATCCACTCAGGGTGCTCTCGGGAGCCAGTAGCCGTGGGTGACAACATGCCTGGCGCAGCCGGGTGATTTCGGCCAGAATGCGCATCGGCGTGCCGCCTTTGGTCCCTTGCTCGGCCTCGATTCGTTCCAGGGCTTGCTGGCGCAGGGCCTCGTACAAAGCGGTTTCTTCCGGGCTGAGTTCTACCTCAAGCATAACCTCGGTGCGCGGCGGTAACTCCTCAAGCACCTGGGTCTTGAGGCGACGGAGAATGAAGGGTCGCACCAGTTTTTTCAGGCGTCTGCCAGCCTCGCGGTCATGCATCCGTTCAATGGGATGAGCAAAGCGGGTGTTGAATCGCTCTTTTGATCCGAGCAGACCGGGATTGATGAAGTTGAACAGGGTCCAGAATTCGCTGAGATGGTTTTCGATCGGCGTTCCGGTGGTGATGAGCCTAAAGCGGGCCTTGAGATGCATTGCCGCCTGGGAGCGTTTGGTGGCTGCATTTTTAATAGCCTGGGCCTCATCGAGGACTACGGTCTGCCAGTCCACGGCGGTGAGCAGATCCGACTCTTGATAGAGCAGGCCATAGCTGGCAATGACGACGTCAAAGGGACCAAGATCAGCAAGCAGGCCGGCGCGATCCGAGCCGCCAAAGACAATCAGCTGCAGGGTCGGGGCAAAGCGGCGTGCCTCGACCAGCCAGTTACCGCAGACCGAGGTGGGCGCCACCACCAAGGTTGGCCCTTGGCCTGCACAATGGAGAATGGCAGTCAGGGCTTGAATGGTTTTGCCAAGGCCCATGTCATCGGCCAGGCAGGCACCGAATTCCAGGTGGGCCAGTCGGGCCAGCCACTGGAATCCCTCGAGTTGATAATCACGCAGCCGCGCCTTAAGGGTTGAGGGAGGTTGCGGGGTTTGTGCCATGCCCTCGCGAATCGCCTCCAACCGTTGTCGCCACTGGGGAGCGGCATCGAGCTGGCCGATCTGTTCGGTGAAATCCTCCATAGCCAGGGCGGCCAGTGGATGCAGCTGCAGTTTTTTGCCCTTGCGATCGCTGAAGGCTGCCAACTCATCAAGCCGTTTGCGCAACTCACTGGAGATGGCCACGAACTCACCGTCTCCCAGGGGGAGAAAACGGTGTGGTGTGGTTGTCAGGAGATCGAGTAAACGGCGCATATCCAAGACGCGTTCGTTATCGACCCGGATTTCACCGTCCACTTCGAACCAGGACTGGCTGCTTTTCACCCGCAGGTGCATATCGGCAAAGGAGAGCGTCCGGCCGACCTTCAGTTTTTCGCCCTCGGGCCATTCAACCTGGACCTCTTCACGGGTTTGGGCCTCCTGCAACTCCAGAAGCAACTGCAGTGCCTCGGCAACATCGGTTGCAAACCATTGACCTTCTAGCTCCGCCAAGCCAGCCAGACTGGGCAGGTTGTCTACCAGCGCAGCCGCCCGCTGTTGTTCCTCTTTCAGGTCGCGTTCGCTCTGACAACGCCGACCGTCGACATCGGCCATCAAGGTGCCGGCTCCTATGCCAGGCTTGAGGTACGGCCCACCTTTGCCAAGCGGTTTGACAAAGATCTCCAAACGAAGTCCATCCCCATGGGGAAGCAGATGGGCCTTGGGCTGGGAGTCTGCGGGAACCGTCTCGACGGAGAACGCCGTTCCCGGCACGGTCGAATGGACAGGCACCAGGCTCGCCACCGAGGAGAGAACCGTGTTGAGTTCCGAAAGGGCCGAGGCGGGCAGGCTTATCCCTTTTGAACCGAGGATACGCGCCATCTGATGGTGGGTTGGGTTCAATTCAACCAGCCGGTAGCGGGTCGGTGTCTCCCGGATGAGGACATACCGCTCCTCTCCGAGGGACTGAGGGGTGAAGTGGACAACCACGGTGTTTTTTTGTGCCACCACCTGGAATTCGGGTTCCCCTCGAATAATCTCCACTGCAGTGGTCGGCGAATCGGCGAGAAAAAGCAAGGGATGCCCCACCAGCGCCGGCAAGGCCTGTTGCAGGTTGAAATCAAAGCTGTACCCACTGTAATAGGACTCATGACGCTGGATGGCGGCCCGCAGCCCTTGGTCGGCCTGGGTTAGATTGTCGAGCTTTTCACCGCTCATCAATCGTTGCAGGGCAATCGGCCTCCCTTTGCTCCAGATGCCTTTGGCATTGCGCTTTTGCTCAAGTGGCGCAATATCGGTGAGCTCACCGGAACCGTTGAAGTTGAGCATGTAAACAACGCGTGCCTGGCCAGCGACTGAGGATTGGCTCTGGCGGTTTGTTGCGTCCTCCACCACCAAATGAAGGGCGCGAAGACTTTTTTGCCATTGGTCCTCGATCTTGATCGCCAGGCTCAGGGGAGTAATGCCGGTGGCCTGGGTAACGGCATCGATGAATCGATGTCGAGCTGGTGTTTCCTTATTGGCGCGGCAAAGGAGTTGGGCGTATTCCAGGGCCGCCCAGTCCAGGCCGGTCGCCTGACAACGGGTGAACAATTGTTCGAGGACCGAGATTTCCTTGCCACTTAACCGACCGCTAATAGAGAAGATGGCCATGGCCACGAACAGTGGGCCGCTCGGACCGTCGGTATGCTGGAGATTTTGACTGAGCGGCGGCAGAGCCCGGCGGGCGGACTCGGGCGAGATCCCGTTAAGGCTTCCCAGGATGGCCTCCAGGGCGGAGTAGGCGGCTATGGGTTCTTCGTACTGTTGGTGTTGTAGCAGCTTGAGCAAGGTGGCCGCCTGTTTGAGGCTTGCCAGATCGCCCTGCTGGAGCAAGGCGAAAATAAAATAAGGACCGGTCAGATTGTTGAGGAAGAGGTTTCGTTTTCCTTGCCGTTGTCGCAGTTCCTTGAGTTCGGATCCAAAAAGGGAGATCGCCTCCTGCACATTCCCGCCGAGTAAAGTGATCCAGGCACTCAGACCAAAATCATAGTCCCCGGTTACTTCCTGACGCATCGATCGCAACAGTTCCTGAGCGGCATCCAGGCGCCCACCCAGAATCAACCGCACGACCAGCTGGAAGGTTAACTCTACCCGCATTCCTTTGCTCATCTGCTTCAGCCGCTCCGGATCAAGGGCCAGTTCCAGGGCCTGTTGATCGTCCTCTTGGCTGTAATACGAGTTGATGAAAATGCGTTTTAGAATCATGGCCTGGCGTTCGGCAGGCAAGGACTGTATCCATGCAGGGTCAAAAGGGGTATTGACTATGCGCACCACCGGGTCGACAAAAGCCTCCGCGACTGATACCGAGGTTGGAAGACAGTGCTGTGTCAATTCGTCCACTAGATCGTCCAGCAGAATCTTTTTCGGGTCGACCAGGGTTAGGCGAAGTTCGCGTAATTTTCTTCGGCAGGCAGTGGTTAATTGAGTGCCGCGCAAATAGTATATCGCGTTGGGCACGGGCAGCAGGGTCTGCACAGCCTCGACTATGGCATGGGCCAGGGGGACAGAGAGCGGCAGCTTCTGAATTTTGGGCGTCCGGGTTTGGGTTCCGCTACGGTTGGGAGTGATTTTTTTCCTGGTGGCTTCCTGTCGCGGAGGAGGGGTGAGCCTGGTCTGGGTGTCGGCAAAGATCCTGCGGACGATTACTTCGATGATGCACTCATTCACCTGGTTGCCCTCACCAATGAGATCGAGTTTCTTTAACCGTCGTAGTTGGGGTGTCAGTGAGGTGATCGGGGCCGAGTTTTGGCTAGCAGCAGCGGCCAGCAGGCCTGAGTCGGTGCAGAGTGTCAGGGCCGTTGCAGCGTTCAGTGGTTCATCGGCCACGGCAAGGACCTGGAGAACACCTAACTCCAACGGGGAGAGTTGGTCAACCTTCTGCAACAGTGCTTGGCAGATTGGATCATCAATTGAGAGGGGCATGGACAGTAGCGTGGGCGGCGGAGGTGATCAGCGCAAAATGAAGCCAAGCACTTTGAGATGTTTTGCCCAAGGCGACCAGGGACCTTGGGCAAAGGTGGCAGTCATGGAGCAGGGGTAAAAGATAACTTTGGAGTCGAGAGCCAAGTGGCATTTGCGGTCATAGTTGGTGTGGCTGATGCGGAGCGTCCAACTGCCATCGCGGTTTTTTCGGGCTTCCTCGACATAGGCCGGATGGCCGGTGGGCATGCCGCGACGTCCATTGGTATCAAGGACGATCACCGAACCGGCGACCGGTGTGGAGGCGGTTGCCCCGTTTTTGCGGGCGCAGGCAAACCATTGCACCGGGCTGGTATTGCCCAGCCGACAGGTGCTGATGCCGGTACGGCAGCGGGCATAGATCAGGCTCTGTGGCTGACAGAGACCAACCGTGCGCACAGTTGTTCGGGTTTGGCCCTGTTTTGCCTTGGTCTTTTTTTTGTGCGATTTTTTAAGGGCAACTTTGGTTTTTGGTTTCTTGCCGCCGGATACCATTTTTTGGGTGGTCACCACGGTTCGTGCCGGTTGTAAATGGTAGCAGCTTGCGCGATTGCGTTCACTGTCATGAACCACGGCAGGATCGATACAGGAGGTGGTGGCGGCGTCCGGCCCGGGCAAGGAAAGCGCGGCTTGGGAGGTCGTGGTCGATGAATGCTTTTGCTCGCCCACCGTACGCGTGGCCAAGGCAGGGACGGCATTCATTCGGGAGCTTTGCCCGCATCCGATCAACCAAAGAGGCAAGCAGAGTGCCAAGATGCGGAGCAGCAGACAGGGCCGGATCATAAAGGTCTCTGTAAGAGCGATGAAGTATTGTTGATGACGTCGTAAAAATGTCGATATCCTGCGTCACAGTTTTTTCCCCGACGCTCAACATACCTTATGTATGCCTTCGAGCCAGTAAAAACACTGTTTGTTGTATATCTGTGTTTTACCTAGCCATCTCTTAGGGTGTGATGGACTTTTTACGAATCCATCATTGTTGTTCTCGAAAATAACGTTTCGAGCTTCGTAACGAACTGATGGTACGCTACTAAATTCTTCTGATTTTGCTTTATTGGAGGCGACCGTCTGCCAGGGTCAGGCAGCGGTCCATGGCCCGGGCTAGTTCCATGTTGTGGGTGACCATGATCACCGACAGTCCTAGGTTTTCGCTCAACTCTTTCAGCAGGGCAAACACCCGGTTGCCACTGGTGGAATCCAGATTGCCTGTGGGCTCGTCGGCCAGAAGCAGGGCCGGGTCCATCACCAGGGCTCTGGCCAGGGCAACCCGTTGCTGTTCACCGCCGGAAAGCTCGCCGCTGCGGTGGTCAAGGCGTTTTCCCAATCCGACCTGCTCAAGCAACTGCTGCGCTTTTTTGAGCACAAGCAAACGTGAACGACCATTGATCAACCCCGGCATCATCACGTTTTCCAAAGCGGTAAATTCAGGGAGCAGGTGGTGGAACTGGAAGATGAAGCCGATGTGGCGGTTGCGGTGCTCGGCCAGCTCCTGCTCACTCCTCCCGGTCAGTTCCTGGCCCTGAAAGAGGAGTTGACCCGAATCGGGCATATCCAAAGTGCCGAGGATCTGCAGCAGGGTGGTTTTTCCCGAGCCGGAGGCCCCGACAATGGCTGCCATCTCACCGGGATGAATGGTGATATCTACGGACTTGAGTACAGCGATATCTTCCTGACCGCTGCGGTAGGCCTTGGTCAGCGTTTTCGCCTGGAGCAGGGGATTATTCATAGCTCAACGCCTCCGCTGGGCGGACCCGTGAGGCCTTCCACGAGGGGTACAGCGTTGCCAGCAGGGTGATCAGAATGGCCGAGATGGCAATCACGCTCACATCAAAGGGGACAACTTTGATCGGCATAGTCGACATGGGGTAGACATTGGGCGGCAGCTCTATGATTTTGTAGCGTTTAAGCAGTGCACAAAGGCCCAAACCGCCTGCCACGCCCAGAACCGTACCTGAGAGGCCGATAACCATGCCCTGGTAAAAAAAGATGCGCATGATCGATTTGGTGGTGGCACCCATGGATTTGAGGATGGCAATGTCGCGGGTTTTCTCCATCACCACCATGATCAGGGCGCTGATGATGTTGAGTGCAGCCACCAGAATGATCAGGTCAAGGGCAATAAAGAGGCCCAGCTTTTCCAGCTTGAGCCCGGCAAAAAGGTTGCGGTTGAGTTGCATCCAGTCGCGCGCCGAGTAGCCGCGTCCCAGTGCTTGTTGAACCGCAGCCGTAATCCGGTCGGCCTGGTCGATATCATCCACCCGAATTTCGATTCCATGGACGCCTTGGCGCAGATCGGTGAGGCTGCGGGCCGTTTCCAGGCTGATATAGCCCATGGTGGAGTCGTACTCGAACATCCCGGTCTCAAAGATACCCACCACCAGGCAGGTACGAACCTTGGGTAAAACCCCCATGGGGGAGAGCGGCCCGTTGGGAGAGATCAGACGAATTCTATCACCGACCCAGACCTGGAGTTGGCTGGCCATGTCACGGCCGAGTACAATTCCGGGTACTTCTGAAGGGTTGTCCAGATCGGTCAGTTGCCCGGCCAGCATTTTCCGACCGATGTTGATCACCCGCATGGCTGAGGGCGCCTCGATGCCGCGGAGGACGATTCCGGAGGATTGTCCTGCGGAGCTGATCAGGGCCTGACCGTAAATATAAGGGGTAGTGGCTTCCACTCCGGGCACAGATTCGATTTTAGCTCGAACTGCGTCGGTATCGGTGATGACTGTGCCAAAGCGTTGTACCAAGGCATGGGCATTGACGCCGATGATCTGATCCCTGAGTCCCTCGCTGAAGCCGGTATAGACAGAGAGAACCACGATTAGCGCCAGCACCCCCACCGCCACTCCAAGAATGGAGATGATGGTGATCAGGGAGATGAACTTCTGTTTCCGCTTTGCCCGCAGGTAACGCCGGCTGACAAACCACTCAAAGGAGATATGATCAAAAAAAGTCAAAATCCGAGAAAGCATGCATCACAAAGTGCGTGTGTTGGGAGTGCGGAACGTCGTTCCCGTGTTTTTTTTACGGGAACGACAAAGGCGGCCATAGGTGAAGAAATAATTATTCGGTTGCTTCCGGTTTCATGTGCGGAAAGAGAATGACGTCGCGGATTGAGGGTGAGTCGGTGAGCAGCATGACCAGACGGTCGATGCCGATACCCTCGCCAGCGGCCGATGGCATCCCGTATTCCAGGGCGCGGACGTAATCTCTGTCCAGCACCGGATGGATTTCGTCGTCGTCGCCGCGCTCGTCGATCTGCTTCTGGAAGCGTTGCAGCTGATCGATGGGATCGTTGAGCTCGGAAAAGGCGTTGGCAATCTCGCGACCGGTAATAAAGAGCTCGAACCGGTCGGTGACACTGGGATCCTCCTCGTTACGGCGGGCCAGCGGCGAAACCTCGGTGGGGTAGGAGGTGATAAAGGTCGGGTTGATGAGTTTTTCCTCAACCAGTAGCTCAAAAAGCTCGGTCTTGGCTTTGCCCACTCCGGCCTCGGCTTGGAGCTTGATCCCTTTTTCTTTGACCAGGGCCATGACCGCATCGTCGTCGGCGAGCACGGCCGGATCGATACCGGCGATCTGTATCAAGGATTCCTCCATGGTCAGTCGCTGCCAGGGTGGAGCCAGATTGACCTGTACTCCCTGGTAAGTGATGTCCATGGTACCGGTAACCTCGTGCGCCAACCAGGACACCATCTCCTCGGTGAGGTCCATCATGTCGTGGTAGGTGGCGTAGGCCTGGTAGAACTCAAGCATGGTGAATTCCGGATTATGCCGGGTGGAAAGCCCTTCATTGCGGAAGTTACGATTGATCTCAAACACTTTTTCAAAGCCGCCCACCAGCAGTCGCTTCAGGTAGAGTTCCGGAGCGATGCGCAGATACAGATCCATGTCGAGCGCGTTGTGATGGGTGCGGAAGGGCTTTGCCGTGGCGCCGCCGGGAACCGGCTGCATCATCGGGGTTTCCACTTCCATGTAGCCGCGGTTATTGAGAAATTCGCGGATAAGCCGAATAATCTCGACCCGTTTTTTGAATACTTCACGCGACTCGGGATTGACGATCAGATCCAGGTAGCGCTGGCGATAGCGGGTCTCGACATCGGTTAAGCCATGGAATTTCTCCGGCAGGGGCCTGAGCGACTTAGTGATCATGGTCAGGCTCTGGGCCTCCAGTGACAATTCACCGGTTTTGGTCTTGAACAGACCGCCCTCAACGCCGACAATATCGCCCACATCCCACTTCTTAAACAGGCCAAAGGCCTCCTCGCCAAGCAGGTCGCGGCGGGCGTAGACCTGAATCCGTTCCGTGGTGTCCTGAACATGGAAAAAGGCGGCCTTGCCAAATTTGCGCATCGACATCACCCGGCCGGCGATGCGGTAGCGATGGCCTGATTCATCATGGGTTTCAGCGGCGAGCTGGTCGCCCTGGGGGATGATATCGGCAATGGACTGCGGGGTTTTAAAGCTATTGCTGAACAGATTGACGCCGGCCTCAGCCAGTGAATCGGCCTTTTCGCGGCGCTGCTTGAGAAGATTGCTTGTTGTTTCCATGGAATATATATGATCAGTTGGTGTGCACCCGGTCTGCGACCCGTATCCGGTCAAACCACAGGCAGGAAAGGAAATGTCTTCATTTTTTGAACAAAACAACCAAAATAGTTCGCAGGGTCGTGGATGTCAATTCCTTTCAAGGAGGGCCAGGGATTCGATGTGATGGGTCTGGGGGAACATGTCCACCGGAGTGATGTGGCAGAGTCGATACCCGCCGTTGATGATTTCGCGCAGATCTCGAGCCTGGGTGGCCGGATCGCAGGAGATGGACACAATCAGTTGGGGGTTGAGCTGGGGCAGCAGGGCAGCGGCCTCACCCAGGCCCTGGCGGGGCGGGTCGAACAGGATGCAATCCACCTCTTGCCGGGTTTTGACCAGTTTTTTTAGCTGAATCAGCACGTCCGCAGCTATGAAACGGGTCGTGCTGATGTCGTTTGTCGAGCTGTTGGCTGCTGCCCAATGAATGCTCTCATGGTTATGCTCGATGCCAAGTACCAGCGCACCATTGCGAGCCATGGGGATGGAGAAATTGCCCATTCCGCAGAAAAGATCAAGCACGGAAAAAGGCTGTTGCAGCGCGCTGACGGCCTTTAAGGCGAGTGCGATCAGCTGCGGGTTCTGTAAGGCGTTGGCCTGGAAAAAGCACGAGGGCGTCCATCGAAGCTCATAGGCCTGATCCGGGAGAGAGAAATCCTGGGACAAGGTAATGGTGCTGGTCGGTCGGCCATTCCTGCCCGGTTTTTTGCGGGCAATAACGATCTCGGCTCCCAGAGAAGAAAGGGATGCCTTGAGATCGGCTAATTTTTTTTCGCTGGTATTTTTTTGGGGGTGAAGAGCCAGGATCACCCGTTCATCCGCCGGAGAATGGCTCAATTCGATTTCGCGGATTTTTTCTTTTAAGAGCGCAGGCAGATCCTGGTCAACCAGGGCTTCGAGAACCCGGTTAATGGGTTCGGTGGCCAGGAGGCAACGACGAATCGGCACAATGAGATTGCTGGCCGCCTGATGGTAGCCTAGGCGTCCCTCGTTATCGAGATGGAGGCGGATGCGGTGGCGGTAAGCGAAAACTTCAGGCGAGGGCAGGGTGGGTAGCGGTTGATCGTCTGAAAGCTCCAGCCGGGCCCGTTGCAAGGATTCTTGGAGAATCTCTTGTTTGATCCGGAGTTGGGCTTCATAGCTGGCATGCATGAGATCGCAGCCGCCGCAGTTACCGTAATGAGGGCAAGGCGGCTCGACCCGGTCTGGGGAGGCCTCTTCGACTCGAAGGAGTTCAGCCTCTTTGTGGCCGCGGTGGACTTTGGTCTCGCGGACGGTCACTCTCTCGCCGGGAAGAACTCCGGCCACCATAACCACCATCCCATCAGCCAGGGTGCCGAGTCCCTTGCCTCCGTGGATGAGCTTGTGTATTGTCAGTGTATGTTCCATGGAGGCAGTATACTCGTTTCCCGCAAGTATGCTCGTGTAATGATGAAGCGATGATCGATTGAGGCAGGGCAGTTCATGGGGGCACAAACAAAGGCCAAAGTACTGATTGTGGATGACGAACGGGTGCATCGTTTCATGCTTCACTCGCTCTTTACCGAGTGGGGATGGGAGGCGGAAGAGGCCGATGACGGAGCTACCGCTGTAGCCTCGGTCGAGCAGGGCCCTTTTGATGCGATCCTCATGGATGTGCGTATGACCACCATGGACGGCATGGTGGCGCTTAAGCTCATCCATGCCTTGAATCCCGCCATTCCGGTGGTGATCATGACCGCCTTTTCCTCGGTGGACTCCGCCGTGGCCGCGATCAAGCAGGGGGCCCATGATTACCTAACCAAACCCCTGGATTTTGATCGACTGCGCACCA
>JAQUEZ010000261.1 GCA_028684915.1 Desulfobulbus sp. | reverse complement strand
GGTACTGGCTTGGCGGGAGATGTTCCGGGGCTCGATCAACCGCAACTCGGTCTATCCCCGCGAGGTGGTCAAGGAGGCCATGGCGCTCAACGCAGCGTCGGTCATCATTGCCCATAACCACCCCTCCAGCGGCATCCAGCCCAGCAAGGAAGACCTGGAACTCACCCGCACCCTGACCGAGATCCTTAAGGTGATCGATGTCCGGGTGCTCGACCATCTGATCGTTGGCGATGAGGTCCTCTCCCTTTCCGAAACCGGCCATCACACGGCCTGACACCCATTGGGGATGACCCGATGGGTTGTCCCCTGCACCCAAGGAGCGAAATCATGAACAATCCAAAAATATCAATCTACGAAGAAATCACCGCCAAGATCATCACCGCCCTGGAAGACGGTGTCAATCCCTGGGCCAAGCCCTGGCAATCGGTCCATTACGGACCGTTCCGCAATGCCCTCACCAACCGGCCCTACCGGGGGATGAATGTACTGTTGCTCAACCTGGTGGCGCTGGCCCGGGGCCATGTCGATCCTCGCTGGCTCACCTTCCGCAATGCCGAGCAGTTGGGCGGCCATGTGCGCAAGGGTGAGAAAGGGGCTGCCATTGTTTTCTGGAAGTTCCTGCCCGCCAGGGACCGGGACGGCGATGCGGAATCCGATGCCTTGACCGACGACCAACAGGAGCGGAAGCTGATCCCCTTTGCCCGTAGCTACACGGTGTTCAACGTGGAGCAGTGCGAGGGGTTGGACCTATCGCCGCTGGTCGAAGAAGAGGCCTCAGATCTGGACGAGTGCAACGAGATGGCGGAGCAGATCCTGGCCCTGCCGAACCTGAAGCATGGCGGCAACAAGGCCTGCTATCTGCCGGGTCCGGATAGGGTGCTTCTGCCCCATCGGTCCAGCTTCGAGCAGGATGATTTCTACTATGCCACCGGCTACCACGAAATCTGTCACTGGACCGGGCATCCTGAACGGTTGAACCGGGTGTTCGGCGCCCGGTTCGGTGATCTCGGCTATGCCTTCGAGGAACTGGTGGCCGAGATCGGTTCCGCCTTCCTCGGCGCCCATACCGGCATCCCCTTTGAGAACATGCGCCATCCGGAGTACATTCAGCATTGGTTACAGATCCTCCAAGGCGACAGCAAGGCTATCTTCACCGCCGCTGCCAAGGCCCAACAGGCCGCTGGCTTTGTCCTCGACAAGGCCGGGATTGTTGGTGTTCAGGAAGAAACGCTGCCGACGGCAGCATAGTGAACAGAACTCAAGAAACGAAGAAACCCCGGCAACGCCAACGGCTGCACTGACCATAACGGTTTGGCAGCCGTTTTTTGTTTCCGTCTTAACGGGTCAAGAAAGGCAAGAAACTCAGGCCTTCGGCCAAGAAAGAAGAAACGGGGTGATGGAAGAAACGAAGAAACTGGGGGGTGCTAACACCACCACAACGATCAGCAGGATTCCCATAGATCCAATGATAATCCAGGTGATGTGTGCAAATCCTACCGGCTGCCGCGATCTGTTTTTGTAACCATGATGCCGATCAAAAACTCATTGATTATTTCTCAATACCTACCATGCTGGGTGTTTTGGCAACAGTCAGAGCCGCTCGCCAGAACATCTGGGTAATAAAGCCACACTTGGCATCGTGATTGAATGTTACGGGTACAGTAACAGAGCTGTCGAAAGCATGTGGCGCTCAGGGTCACGTTGAAGCTGGCGGCAATATTCGACATCGGTGGATTGATACACTGCTGGGACCGTCAATAGTCAAGAGGTAGAAAATGCAATATTCCAGCACTATCTTCGGTGCCGCAGGCACCCTCTGGTACAAAAATGGGCAGGCCCACTTTGTGGTGTCCGTTTTCGAGACAACAGTGGGTTATTGCAAAATAAACATTTTATTAGCCTGTTACGCAATCTCCTTTGTGAGCAATGTCCGATTCCTGGATGTTTCCCTCGTTTTTACAATTGTATCCTTTTTGCTCTTGGTTCGCATTTCTAATCGTTCGCATCATATTGTTCAGTTTTTATATAGTAAAATCAACAGGTTAAATTACAATACCGTTCGTTTGGCCGAACATGGCACAAATAGTGCTTAAGCACAGGCGTAGGCAACCGCCTTCTAATAATCTTAAACCAAGGAGCAAAGCATCATGAAGAAAGCTATTTTAGCAGGAGCCCTTATTTTTGGTATGTTCGTCACCACCAGCGCTTTTGCCGCGAGCACGGGCACGAACATGAACAAGAACAAGAACATGAACATGAACATGAACACGAACATGAACAAGAACAAGAACATGAACACGAACACGAACATGAACAAGAACATGAACACGAACATGAACAAGAATACAAACACCCAGGCGGGAAGGCAGGCATGGTCAATGGGGGGCCAGACCGGGTCAATGGGAGGAGGCCATTGGTAAGATAGCGGACGAATGCTGTAAGCTTCGACAAGTTTTGAGTTGAGCCTTGAAAGAAACCTTTCAAGGCTCAACTCATTTGACCCGTTAATCAAGCCGACTGCTTACTGCAGCACAGCACTCACATACCACCCTATCAGGTTGAGTCACGCCCGACTTGTTGGCCTGTGCTGTAGGTCGCTTCAGAAAAAGAGGAAAACTGAAACCTTAAATTATTACCAAGGCGCCTATTCTCTTCTGCGAATTTTCTTTTCCGACCAAGCACCCTGTACGCGTCCATCAGCACCCAAGTAACCGATACCGTGGTAATCCGCCCAAGTAAAGTCCCCTTCTTCTCGGCCTCCCAAGCCAAGATTCATGAATGCTCTGCGTTCGCCACACCACCGCCAGATCAGCGCATATCCCGATGCGTCTAGCAAGCCGCGCAGTCTAGGTAGATTTGCAAACAATGCATTCTCACCAAACAACCATCCCGCCAATCCAAATACTGGCTCACCTTGATACAAAATCAAACCACGCTGCAAATCCAGCTCCAGGCCCCACTCGCGAAATAACGATGGCATGGGCAGCAGAATGGGTGCATGGTCATCGCGTCGATCCGGATGTCCGCATTCTCCAACCATTGGTCGCCACCTAACCGGCAGCCAAAAGCCATGCCAGATAGTAGGTTGAGATTTTTGAAATCCGCTGTCCCAATCAGCCTGTGTGGCGGGCCACTGAGCAAGCGGGGCATGCCAATCATTCGCGGGGTCAATTCGTCCTACAGCCGCCAACTCGTTTTGCACCTCTGGCTCACTCACTTTTTCCAGCAATTTTGGCAAGTCCTTTGCGTTAATAAGTATCGGCCAACATTGCCACCATAAGTCGGCCAAATATTCTTTCCCAAGACCCCAGCCGCCTGGGGCGAATTCACTTTGCCAAATATGTTCTGCAGCCAACCGCAGCCAAGGCCCATCTCCCCATGCTTGCGGTATGGCCGGCACACAGCCAATGACATCCGCAGGTGGCAGGTCATAACTCGAAGAAGCCACCCACGCTTTCATTTCCTCGAGGTTGTGTAGGGGCCAAGATGGCAGGCTCGGGATGCCCCAGAAATCCTGTTTGTCACTTCTATAAATGGCCGGTGCAACAACTTGAAGCCAGCGCGCCGGATCATGAGGATTGATATCAACTTGGGCTGGCGACTCATATACTTGAGGCTCCTTGTTCCAGCCCGGCTTCATGGCATAGTTGTCAGAAAGAAAGGCCAGCAAGGTGTACCAACTGATCCACTGATATTTTTTACCGATACGCTCCGTATCTTCGTCATTGCCCATCCGGTTATGGGCTCGTGTGTAAAAACCAGTATCAAAATCTTCAAACCGTTCTGCCGTCCAGCCTAAACCTCGGCAATTCCAAGCTACGAAGCGAGCTGCCAAAGCCAAGTCGAATATGCTTTCATCAGCACCTCTGGACATGAAGCTTTCTGCTCGTGCAAATGGTCTGGCAGGTTCTGCAGAATCCGACAATGGCTGAGCTAGGAAGTCGATTGAAGCTGAGTTGCCTCCTATGATGTAGCGGTAGAAGTCATTATCCGTGCAGGAAAAAATAATCCTTCCGAATCCTTTCGATGTGTCGAGTGCTTTCAACCCTTCTTTGCTCGGCACTTCACCCAACGGCAATGTGCTCCGATAAGGCGGTTTGACGCTGATGGGGGCAATATCCGGTAGCCATCCCTTGCGACACGCTTCTTCCACAATTCGATATGCGTAATGGCGCAAGGTGATATGACACCAACGTGCGTTCCCTTCCGGGAATTGGCTTTCATATACCTGCCGTGCCGCCAATGTTGCGGCTTGAGCATCACGCCCGTCCTGCACCACGCCCCATACAGCCACCAGCACTGCTTCTAGAACATACGCATCGTTGACGCCAAGAAAGTCGTGAAGGAATGCTTCCATCACTCGCGGGCAGGCCGCAAGCAATCGAGTAAGTCCTTTCATGGCGGCCAACCTCAAGCCTTTCTGCGAAGTTGCGCAGATCCAGGCCAGTAAGCGGGCCGCAGGCAAAGCTATATCCGCGTGTACGCCATGAAGGTTGGCATCCCGCGCCCAAATGACCAATTGGCGCAAATTGGAATGCTCATCACCCCATAAGGGAACCAGATCCACTGACCACATCGCATCGCATGCACCAGGAGTTTCCTGAACCAGCAATCTTGGATGGATGACCTGATCCATCGCAAATGGGTGGCCAGGAATCAGGGCAAAGCGAATGAGTTCATCCAGTTTTGACACCGGGTTGCTTTTATCTGAGTAATGCCGCCACATGTCGTGCAATGCCTTGCCATTCATTCCAAATTCTTCGGGGCGGCAACGCCAGCGTAAACTGTCACAGAAAGCTTGAGATAACTGCCAATCAGGAATTTCCGAGTCATTTTCCGGCAACAGCGTCGGAAGCTCCGCCCCGGTACATAGAGGAACGGCCAAACACAACGCCTCCAGCAAACCGGCGCGGCGAAAATACAGCGGGTGATCCACATAATCTCTGGATGTCAGCGAATGAAGGTCGCCGCCAGAGGCGAAAGCGGCGCGCAACGCAATCAGCTTTTCTTCCCTGCTGACTTTCCCCTCGAACAATTTTGCCAACAATCGGTCAGCAAAGAAGGTATCGGATAATCGCTCGAAGCCGAATTCGACGACATCCTCGTCATCCTCTAAACGGTCTATTAGCGCCCCGGAAGAGCAGAGAAAAGCAATGACGCCATCTACCCCCGTCATCCCTCTCGCCAAGTCATCTGCACGGTGGCGCGGCAAATTGAACTGCCCATCTTCCAGCATCGCTTGCGCCAGCTTGCTCATTATTCGGCGCATGATTTCCGGACGAGATGCGCTGTCCAGGCTCAATCTATCCTTGGCTTCCTCCTCCAATCGCGCCATCCATGCACGCCAAACTTCCAGCCAAGATGGCAGCCAGTGCTGTAATGGATGGCCCTGCATACTTCTCGCCAGAAGTTGGACGTACAGTGGATTGCCAAACTCACCTAACGGCGGCGCGACGGGAGCTTTAACACCATAGTGCTCAAAATAGCGCAGCAAAGCATCAGGCTCTATTCCAGAAAATCCTGGATGCTCCATCCTCACCCAAGGTGTATCCGTACCATCGGGCAACAACGGCAGGGTTTGCTCCAGATAATCCGTGCGGACCGAGATAACCAAAACCAAATGTGGCCGTCGCAACACCTCCTGAATCATTCCGGCCAACTCATTGCTCCAGCGCCTACGATCCGGGGTCTCGTTGAGCGCATCCATCACCAACAACGCCCGTTGGTTGCGGTTTGCGGCTTCGTTCTCTAATTTGTCCAACAATTGGTCATGCGTACCCTGCCAACCGGAGCGCCGGCAAATTGCATCCCACAGAGTATTCGCAGCACTCAAGGTTTGCCCCAAAACACCCAAGGCAATCCCTCCTGTGGCCAGTGTCTGATTAACCTCGTGAACCAGAGTATGGGTCTTGCCTTGCCCTGCTGGGCCAGTAAGCAGCATCACTCGTTGCCGTGAAAGGCTGGAATAGTTTCGCAGGAGATCACTTGCTTTCTGTGCCATGTAGGCGGCTTGCCGCAGGGAATATTCACGGTTACGCCAGGTATCATTCCTTGCCTCTTGCTCTTTGGCGCGTTCATGCGCCTCGTGCTCGGCCCATGCATGGGCTTCCACGCGAGTCAAGGTATCAAGCATGAAGGCGAAATCGGGAGTGGCTTGCCAATACATATCGGCGCGCAATACCTCGGCAATCCGCTCCATGTCTGCACGGATAACGGAGAATGCGTCGTCCCGATCAAGATGCTTCCAGACCTCTGACAATGCTTTGTCCAACCCAGTTATGGCAGGCTGCCTTACCAATAACCAGTCGAATACTTGGCCGATGTCGGTTTCTACGTGAGCTTTGCCGGTGTACCGCGGCCCGGCGTTAGCGGTCAAAAGGGATGCCTGATTATTGAGCCAGTCCCCGAATGTCGGCAGAGAGCCAGGTTGTCGTTGACTCAATAGCCTACGCAAGTGCCCTTCAAGTTTTTGGGCGAATTCATCCGGAGATTGGTACCTGTCCACGGCGCCAGTCCATTGACCATTCTCCATGAATGGTGATTGCTGAAAAAACGCCTCCAGCTTTTGCCATTGCTCAACATCCTGGCAGGCAGGCAATTCTTGCTGCCGCCGATACATGAGAATCTCGGGTCGCGACAAACCGCGTCTGCGAGCTTCCCATGCACGATGAAATTCATACTCACTGCCGGACTGATAAGGCGTGCCGTCGATTTTCCTGAACTCCCGGCCCGGCAACGGCGTTCCAAAACGGCAGTTGAAAATGCCGAGAAATAGGTCGCAATCATCTGGAGTAGGAAGATGCCTGTTTACAGAAATTTGCGGCGAAGAAAGCGCCTCCAACGGAACTCCTGCCCCCCAATCCCAGGCTACAACTTCCATGCGAGTAAATGCGCTTACCAATGGGTCGATATTCAACTTCGCAACCACCGCATGAACGGTGCCACGCTCTTCGACACAATCTCCGGGAGAAGACAGAAATATGCGAAATGGCATCATGAATTTTGACATAGAGAGGTTAATTCGATTTTGTATCTGATATACCGCAAAGGCAAATCGAGCCCCCCTGGCTAAAGTGACGGAGCTGTCAGTTATCTTGTGCGCAGTAGACATTAGTAACCGAACCATAGACTGCGACGATGGCTGGTGCTGTCTTTCAGTTGCTTTGCTGGATGACCGGTTTACCGAGAACCTGTCATCGAACCATCAGCTCTTCCTTCCCATCATTCTTGAATTTGCCATATTAGCGATAAAGTGTTAGCATATTTTTACAAATGCCTACATATTAAAACATGCAAAAATCAGCCCTATGGTGCCACCACGTAATTGGAATATCCCAACAAGGACGCTATATGCAAGGAAGTTCTCAAAAAATTCTAAAAATCCTCAAGACGCGAACGGTTCTCCGTCCTGCTGATCTTGACGAACTGGGAATTCCACGCATCACCTTGCAACGTCTCTACCAGCGTGGCCTGGTTGAAAAGGTGGCTCGTGGGCTGTATCGGCTTCCTGACACTCAGATATCCGAGCATCATTCTCTGGCGGAAGCGGCGAAGATGGTACCGAGAGGAGTTATCTGTCTGCTTTCCGCTCTGCGGTTCCATAACCTCACCACCCAGGCACCCCATGAGATTTGGATGGCGATTGACCGCAAAACACGTTTGCCGGTGAATAAGGAATTGCCAATTCGCTTCGTTCGTTTTTCCGGCCCAGCACTGATTGAAGGAATCGAGAGCCATATCATCGACGGAATACCGGTGGCAATATATCAACCGGGGAAAACTGTGGCTGATTGCTTCAAATATCGCAATAAAATTGGCCTGGACGTGGCACTTGAAGCCTTGAAAGATTGCTTAAGAAACCGTCGATGCGAGGCGGATATTCTTTGGCGATTTGCCACAATCTGTCGGGTGAGCAATGTGATGCGGCCCTATCTGGAGGCAATGAACGCTTGATGGCTCAACGCGAGAATACAACAGCTGACGGTCGTCTAGCGATTACCGGAAGGGGTATGGAATAATCGGAGTCCGAAATTAAGCTACAATTTTCGGACAAGGAAACCTTGGCATTTGTCCGAAAAGGATGTACAAATATCGGACAAAGGAGATATCCATGTCCAACCTCAAATCGAGTATCTTGGCACAGATCGACGCAGCCGGACCCGGGCATGTCTGGGTGCCGGCCGACTTCGCGCAGCTTGGCAACCGCAACGTCATCGACAAAACCCTGCAGCGCATGGTGCTGGCGGGTGAGTTGCGCCGTATAGATAGGGGCCTCTATGATCGGCCCAAGCTCAACAGCTTGACCAAGCGGCCCACCAGTCCCGACTACCGCGCCGT
>JAQUEZ010000260.1 GCA_028684915.1 Desulfobulbus sp. | reverse complement strand
ATCAAGGTGAAACCTTTTCTTGCGGCTATCGGACGCCAAGGCGGCAAATCAGGTCGGGAATGGCTCAAGGATTCGCTCCGACGCCTAGCTGCTACTGCCGTGGAGATCAAAGTTGACCTCAATCATGGCGTGCATCAAGGGAGTTTTTCCTATGCTGGCTCGCTGGTCGACGAATTTTATTTCAGCGATGAAGCCCAGTCTTACATCATCAGAATCAATACCAAGTTGACCGGGCTTTTTGATGTTGGCTGGACCCAAGTGCAATGGCAACAACGGCTACAACTCAGGACCGATCTCGCCAAGTGGTTGCATGGCTTCTATGCGAGCCATAGGTCGCCCTTTCCGGTGAAGGTCGCCACCTTGAAGCATCTGTGCGGCTCGGAGTGTGCCCGCCTGGTTGACTTTCGCCGGGGCTTGCGACTCGCCATGGACGAACTGATCGAGGTTGGTGCAATTTTGGGGTGGCGTATTGATCAGGACGACAAATTGACCCTGGTCCGCCTCTCCCAAATACCTATGAAATGATGGGGCACAGCACTCACGCTTCGGGGGCATAGCATTCACAAGCATGGGGCATAGCACTCACACCGGGGGGCATTACACTCACAAAAACGGGGGCATTACACTCACGTTTTGGGGGCATTACACTCACGACTGCTCAATCTTTTGAGCATCTAATTTATTGTAAAAATTAGGTTTTTCCCGAGGTGGCGACCCCTCTAATCATCTTTAATCTTTTTTTAATCTTAAAAGAAGGGCGGTCCACCCTCCATTTCCCATGACAGCACCGAGCGCCATCCAGCCAACCACCGACCATGAAATCTGGCTCATCGCCATGGAATGGGTCCGCTTCCACATGCACGTTGTCCACTGGGTAGCGAATCCCTATCTCCCGTACATGGCAGCAGATGAGGACGACCTGTTCCAGGAGGCCATCATGGCGGCTGCACAAGCACTGATCGTGGCGCGGAAGAAAAACTCCCCTCAGAAGCTGACGCCTTTCTTTCGCGTCATCTTCAAAACCCACTGCCTCAAAATGGCCGCTGGTGTCCAACCGGTTCACATGCCGCATGACCTTCTAACTTGTCCTGCACTCCAAGAAGAAGCGGACGATCCTTTTGAACCATGCCTTGGGGAGATCAAAGAAGCCCTCCAGGGGGTCAAAGGTCGAAAACGGGAGGTCTGCGCCTGGATCCTCCAGCAAGAGTTGCCAGTTACCACCCTGGAGGTGGCCCAGCACTTCAGAGTAAGCCGACGGCAGGTCTGCCGTCTTCTCCACAACACCCTCCTGCAACTCACCGAGGCCAACTGATGAACGACCATTGCCCAACCATCACCGATTATGCCCGTCAATCCCCCATTCCCAGGACAATCCTGCTGCTCATGGAGCGTGAGGAGATCATCCAGGATCCACTCACCCAGGAAGACCTGATCGGCCTGCGAATTGTCGAGCAGATCTGGGGCAACAGGGCCGTGCTGCGTGCACAACTCAATCGAATGTCACTGCATACCAGGGAACGATTCATCCGAACCGTGGCCCTCAACTCGAAATGGGAACGCTATGCCTACTCCCGTTACTTCAATCAGGAACCAGAGAGTCGTTTGTCCCTGACCCAAGTCATCGAAGAAATCCAAATCACCTTCCGATTCGAGATGACCAGAAAACAAATCAACCGCATACGAAAAATTCGCACCCAAGCGCAGGTCGCCAGGCATCGGGAAAAGAAAAAAAAGGAACAGGACGATCTCTTACAAAGCACAAACTAAGAAGTAAGAAACAACGTTTCTTGGTGATTACCAAAACCCATCCAAGTGGATACGCAACGAAAGAATCAAATATGAGGTCAACACCCCGGAAAAAAGAGAGTGAGGAAACCATGAACCTACACCTGATTTGCATACTGGCCCTTGGCCTGCTCCTGAACGGATCCCTGCTTATGGCCAGGGAGATTCGCCAGGAACGCTTGTCCCTGTTGAGCGAGACTGTGCGCTTGGCCGACCAGGAGACTTTCGTCCTCACCAGCACCCTCAACCACCGCCAGGCCGCCTGCGAGGAAAGGACCGCAAAGGCCACGGATGATTGTGAGCTTCCAGTGGTACATTTCCAACTTGGCAGAGCTGAGCTGTCGCTGTCCGAGCAAGGTGCTCTGCTAACAGCCTTGGCCCAATGCTCCATTGCTCCGGGAACCGGCTTGATCGTCACCGGTCACACCTGTTCGCTGGGCACGGATGACCGCAACCGCGTCCTCTCCCAAGATCGGGCGGAACAGGTGGCAGCGGTCCTTCGCTCCCACGGCTACACCGTCTCCGAAATAGCGGCCATCGGCTCGCAGCAACCCGTACCCGGCAACGAAGACCTGGCCAACAACCGGCGAGTCGAACTCGCCGTTATCCAGCCGTAACCTGCCTGAACGGCAGATATTTCAAACACTCTTTGAAGGAGACCGAGATGAACCGAATGCACCGCTTCCACAAACATTTGCACATGACCACCTGGATGGCCGCCGTGCTGCTTTTCCTGTTCAAGACGGGCAACGCCTTGGCCATGACCGTGCCGGCAACAGGCTCCTTTGCCTATGACCTCTACGACATCGGCGTAAACCAGATCTTGCTTGGCCCGGTGGGCTTCACCGGAGGTGTGGCCTGCATGTGCGTGGCTGCGATCCTGGCCATCCGCCAAATGATTCTGCCGGCGGCCGGCGTTGTGCTTGGTGGCGCTTTTCTGCTCCGGGCCAACACCGTGGTTGAGACAATCGGCGCCTTGATCTGTTGAGGGGAACATGGCCGGCTTATCCCGCAAATTCCCCCAGTACCTGTCCCGCCCCTTCCAGGTGCTGTGGTTTGAGGTCGATGAGCTGGCCATTTTTACGTTCACCCTCACCGTTGCCCTGATCTACGGCGGCCTGGCCTGGATCGTCTTTGTCGGCATCCAGTACGGATACATCCGAACCAAGCGAAGCAAACCCCGGGGATTCCTCAAGCACCTGCTCTACGCCTGCGCCTTACTGCAGATGAAGAACTATCCCGGTTACTTTGAACAGGAGTTCCACGAGTGAAAATCAACACTTATGTGCAACACAGCAGCAACCTCTTTGCCCGCAACCGGTTGCTCCAGTTTGTGGTGATCGTGCTGGCGGTCTGTCTGGTGTTAACCTCCTTTATGGCCTACCGGGCGGTACGCTACCAGAAGATGATTCTTATCCCACCGCAGATGACCGGCACGGTGGAATTCGTCCAGGGCAGGCCGACCGAGGCTTACATCCAGGACGTCGGCCGGCGGATCATCTCCCTGGCCACCACCTATTCGCCCAGTACGGCGAGAAAGCAGTTCAACGAGTTGCTGGTCTACTACGCTCCGGAATCTTACCCCGAGGCCTCCACCCTCTGGTACTCGCTGGCAGGCCGCATCGAGGAATCTCAAGTCAGTTCGGTCTTCTATCCGCAGACTTTGACCATGAAGGAGAACCGCATCGAGGTGTTTGGCGATCTGAAGCAGTACACCGGCAACACCCGGCTGGAGAACACCACCCGGACCTATTTCCTCGACTACCAGATCAGGGACGGTCGGTTTTCCCTGCTAGCCTTCAAGGAGAAGGAAAAATCCGGAGAAGAGAGGAGCGACAAATGAAGAGATTGTGCCTTTCCATCGGCTGCCTTGTGCTGACCACCGGCCGGACCCTAGCCGGTGAAGGCGTTCCCGCCGAGGTACCCACCATGGTGGAACTCTCGGCTAAGGAGATCAACCGCATCGTCTGCCCCGGGCAGATGAGCGATCTGATCTTCTCCGAGGAAAAAGGGCTGACCGGCCACTTCTCTGGCAACAATGCCTTTGTCAAGTTCACCGCTGAAGAGGTGGGAGGCAAGCTCAAGTACAACAAGGAGCCCAGTGAGATCTATGCGGTCTGCAACGGTTCGGTCTACACCATCATCGGCGCCCCGGCGGAGATCAATGCGGTCACGATCCGGCTTGCACTGCCCAAGAGCGAGACCGTGGAGAAGAACATCGCCCGCTACAAGAACATGCCCCTGGAGAAGCAGGCCCTGCAACTCATCAAGGAGGCCTACGACGGAGTTTTTCCCTCCAGTTATCAGGTGATCGACAAGACGGCGCGGGTTCACCTCTGTCCAGACCTTGATCTGGTCAGGCAGCAGGTGGTCGAGATCGAAGGCGTCGGCCTACGGCTCAAGTCTTTCAAGGCCACCTCGCGACTGGCCACGGATCTGGAGCTGGCTGAGAAGACCTTCCTCAACGCCGCTGTCGGCAATCCGATTTTGGCGGTGGCCATCGAACAACACAACCTCAAGCCCAAGCAGTCGGCCCGGGTCTTTGTGGTGGAACGCAAGAATCTACCTGCCGCAACCATGACCACCCTCGATACCGGAGCCGAGCCATGAAGATCAAGGAACGGTTCAATCGGCTCACACCGGCACGCAAGAAGATCGTCATCTGGTCGCTGATAGGGGCTGTTCTCCTGGTGATCGTGGTAACCGGCTACAACTCCAGGTCTATTCATGAACTAGGGCAGAGTGGCGAACGCGGCCAGAATACCCGGCTTGATCCGGATCTGATGGAGAAGACCATTGTCCGCGAGTACCGCCGCAAGCTGGAAGAGCTTGAAGGGCATGTCTCCACCATGCAGCGGGAACTGGAGCGGGGCCGGAAGGACTTGGAAGCGACTGAAAGGAGCAATCAGAAACCTGCTCAGGAAAAAGAGCTGCCCAAGATACCCGAAGCCGGTGAGATCGAACGCGGCAAGGCCGCCTTCCCGCCTCCCATGCAACCGCCGGCGACTGGAGATGAAGAGGGAACTCATATCGCACCTGCCGGGGGCCAAAAGGACAAGAAGCGGATCGGCAAGATCACGGTAGTCAAAAACGATAGCCTGCCCAAGGGTGACGCCAAGAAAAAGGGCCGGACCGTGTACCTGCCGCCATCATTTATGGAGGCCAACCTGCTGACCGGCTTTGATGCGGCCACCTCGGGCACAAGCAAGAACAGCCCGGAACCGCTGCTGCTGCGAATCAAAACCCCGGCGGTCCTGCCCAACGACATCAAAGCTGAACTCTCCGGCTGCTTTGTGGTCGCCGAGGCGGTGGGACGGCTCGACAAGGAGCGGGCCGATGTGCGGCTGGTCTCGCTCTCCTGCCTGAGCAACGAGGGCAAGGCAGTGATCGATGCCCAGGTCAAGGGCTTTGTTACTGACTCGGATTCCAAGGTCGGACTCTCCGGCCGGGTGGTCTCGCGTATGGGTGCGGCCACGGTCCGGGCTATTGTCGCCGGTTTGTTCGAGGGAGCGGGCGATGCCCTCAAGTCCTCGGCCACCACCACCTCGACCTCGGCGCTGGGCTCCACTTCCACCATCGACAGTGCCCAGGTCGGCAAGTCCGCTCTGGGCACCGGCCTCTCCCAAGGTTCCCAGACCATGAGCGATTTCTACCTCGACTTGGTGAAACAGACCACCCCGGTGATCGAGGTCGGCGCGGCCAAGAAGATCACGGTCATCATCTCCGAGGGCAAGGAGTTGGAGATCAGAGACATCAAGAACAATGAGTTTGCGCAACAGTGAGGATGAGATGAAGCAACTGCTTACTGGTATTTTGACTCTCCTCTGCGTCTCCGGCTGTGCCGGGGTCAAGGACGCGGTGAATCCCTATGAGGAAAACTTCCGCTGCAAGGCCAAGGACAGTGAAGGCAAGTGCCTGGATACGCCGACCGCCTACAAGGAAGCCCGGCTTCCTGACGGTCAAGGAAGTGAAAACAGCAACGCCTCCCAGATCGAGGCCCAGAACAGCCGTTACAAGGCGCTTGCCGATCTGCTGGAGGCACCGGAAACACCGGTGCTCAACCCGCCCAAGATCCTGCGGGTACTGCTGTTGCCTTACAAGGGGGAGAACAACGAACTCTTCATGACTCGGTACGCCTATCTGGAGATTGAGCCTTCCCAGTGGGTGATGACCGAGGTCAGCGAGAAGAAGCCATGATTGCCCTGCTGAAAAAAATCGGCCTTGGCCCTGGCGCACACCTCAAGCAGGCTGATCTTGAGCAGATGACCAGCCGGCATCCGTTCGCGGCCTACCTGAACTATCTGGCCTATGACTACAACCTCGACATCTACCTCAACCAGGATTGCAGTCTGGGCATGCTCTGGGAATGCACCCCGCTGACCTTTGCCGGCCCCAAGGCCCTGACTTCGCTGGAAGGGTTGTTCCGGGCCGGACTGCCCAAGGGGAGTGTGCTCCAGTTGATCCTCTATGCCGATTCCCATATCGCCCCGATTCTGGAGGCCTACCAGGAAAGTCGAACAGTGGATGATATCATTGTTCGTACCAGCGCCGACCAGATTGTCGATTTCATGGAGCATGGACGGCGAGGCCTGGCAGCCTGCTCCAACATCCCAGTGCGCAACTTCCGATTGTTCGTTGCGGTCAAGCTACCCGGCGACACCCCGGAGGCGCCGAATCCCGAGGACTTCATCGACCGGGAGAGAGCCAAACCCCTCCAGGACATCAAGCGGCAGATCACCGAAACCTTGAAAGCGGCGCTCCTGTCTCCACGCTCCATGCCGCCGGGCGATCTGCTTGAATGGGCGCGGCGGTTATTCAATCATTATCCGACCGGGTATCCGGAGCACAACTTCACCAGCTACAACGACACCATCCCCCTGCGCAAACAGATTCTCAACGCCGATACCGTGGTGCGGGAGGCAGGGGATCATCTCCGGGTGGGCGATAATTTTTTCTGCTGTACCACTCCCAAGATTATCCCGGCCGAGGTCGATCCCTTGCAGACCAATACGCTCTTTGGCGGTATCTGGGGCCTCGTCTCGGATATGGATCAGATCAAGACCGGCTTCCTCTACACCCTCAACATCCTCTTTGAACAGGGACTGGAGACCAGGATCCACGCCAAGTGCAACCTGCTGCTCAATCAACAGGCAGTGGGCTCGCTCTCCCCGTTACTTCGGCGGAAACAGGAGGAACATCTGGAGGCGACCGATGCCCTGGAGCATGGGGTCAAGTTTGTCCGTATCATCCCCATCCTCCTGGTCTGGGATCGGGATCTGGAAGGGGCACGCGAGTCCTGCACACGGGCTCGGCGGATCTGGGAGGATAACGGCTATGTCATGCAGCAGGACACCTTTGTCCTGAAAATCCTCTTCCTCTCAGCCTTGCCGTTTTGCCTCTATACCACCGGCAAAAACGTCGACAACCTGGAGCGGGATTTCATTGCCCCAGTGCCCTCCGTGACTCCACTACTACCCGTTCAGGGCGACTTCGCCGGCACCGGCGGAGTGCCCAAGCTGATCTTCACCGGCCGCAAAGGCCAACTGATCAGCCTGGATTTCTTTGCCAAGGGGGCACCCAACCACAACACCGTCTGTGGCGCCACCACCGGTTCGGGCAAGTCCTTTCTGGTCAACTTCTTGGCCTTCAATTACTACGCCTGCGGCTCCCTGGTGCGGATCATCGACATCGGCGGCTCGTACAAGAAAATCGCCAACATGCTCGGCGCCCGCTATCTCGACTTCCAGCCCGGAACCACGGTCAGCCTCAACCCCTTCACCTCCATCCAGGAACCGGAGGAGGAACTCAAATCGGTCACCGCTGTCTTTGCCCAAATGGCCTACTCCAACTCGGACACCGACAAATGTAATGACACCGAGCTGAACATGATCCGCAATGCAGTTCGCTGGGCCTGGCAGCAGAAGGAACAAGAGGCTGATGCCGATACGGTCTATGCGTTTCTCGCTAAATTTCCCGAGGTGCCGGCAGCGGATTTCGACTCCATGAGCGATAACCCTGCCCTGGTCGAGGTGGCGCGGAAGCTGGCCTTCAACATCCGCGAGTTCACCAACCACGGTTTCCACGGCAAGTTCTTCACCGGTCCCTCCACCTTTGACATTCATCGGGATGCCTTTGTGGTTCTGGAACTGGAAAACCTCAAAATTCAACCCGATCTCTACCGGGTGGTCACCCTGCTGGTGCTCAATGCGGTCACCCAGGATCTCTACCTCTCGGACCGATCCCGTTCCCGGCTGATCATCTTTGATGAGGCCTGGCAGTTTTTGGGTAAGGCCGCCATGCTCGGCCCGGTGATCAATGAGGGGTATCGGCGGGCCAGGAAGTACAACGGTAGCTTCATGGTCATCACCCAGTCGATCCTTGACCTCGACAGCTTCGGCGAGGTGGGCCGGGTGATCAACGGCAACTCGGCCTTCAAAATTTACCTCGAATCCTCGGACTTTGATCAGGCCCGCAAGCAGGGACTGATCCAATACGATGACTTTGGGCTCCAAATCCTCAACAACGTCAAATCCAACCCTCCCAGATATTCGGA
>JAQUEZ010000259.1 GCA_028684915.1 Desulfobulbus sp. | reverse complement strand
GACGCACCACCCGAGACCACTATCCATCCGGCAAAACGCACCCTTGATGACCATCGTAAGGATATCCAGTCATGAAAAAACTAATTCAACAGATTTGTTCCACCTTGGGTGACGGTCAGGACCTGGTCCTGGTCACCATCTCCAGTCAATCCGGTTCCACCCCTCGCCTTGCCGGGGCTAAAATGATTATCCTTCGCGACGGTCGTATCGGTGGCACCATCGGCGGCGGCCAGGTTGAGGCGCTGGCAATGGAGGAGGCCGCCCAATGTTTCTCCAACAAAAAATCGCTGCGCAAGGCCTTTGACCTCACCAACTCCATGGCAGCCAATACCGACATGATCTGCGGCGGAAGGATGGAAGTCTTCCTCGAATACATTGCCCCAAGCGAATCCAATCGTGAGGTTTTCCGTCGATTGCTGGAGTCGATGCATTCCGGACGCCGCATCACCCTGGTTTGCCCGCTGGCAAAGGGCTCCGATGAGGAGCCGCGTTTTGTGGTTGATCATCGCGGTACTCCCAGCCACACCGAGATTTCCGACGATTTGCTTTCGTCCATCAAACAGGTCCGGTCCTCCACCTCAGCCGCGACCCTGATCGAGCATGAAGGACGGGAATATTTACTCTCCTACTTTGCCGTTGCCGGGACAGTCTATCTCCTTGGTGCCGGTCATGTCTCTGCCTGTACCGCAGAAGCGGCTACCCGGGTCGGCTTTCGCGTGGTGGTGTTGGATGACCGTTCCGAATTTGCCAATACGGAGCGGTTTCCCTTGGCCGAAGAGGTCAAGGTGCTCTCCGACTTTGATAACTGCTTTGAGGATTTTGAAATCGACCACGATGCCTATCTAGTGATCGTTACCCGTGGACACATGCACGATATGGATGTGCTTGAGCAGGCTCTGCGCACCGAGGCCGGGTACATCGGCATGATCGGATCGCGAAAAAAGCGAAACGCCATCTACAAAAAACTGATGGACAAAGGCTTCAAAGAGGAACTGCTGGAAAGTGTGCATTGCCCGATCGGCCTTGGTATTGAAGCCGATACCCCGGAAGAGATCGCGATTTCCATCGTGGGCGAACTTATTTACCAACGTGCCACCGGCAGAAAGGCCTGGCATCTGATCTGATTTAGGTTTAGGTTGTAACCAACTAAACTACCAGCGAATTAGAGCAGATCCGACCAACCGCATCTTATTTTCAGCCATGTCGTCACAAACCAGCGCCATCATCCTTGCCGGAGGCTTTTCCTCACGCATGGGTGAACTCAAAGCCTTGCTCCCCATGGGCAAAACCACTGTGCTTGAACAGAGCATCAACCTGTTTCGTTCCTGCGGGATCAACGATATCGTGGTCGTCACCGGCCACCGTGTGTCCGAAGTACGTGCTGTGGCCGAAAAAGCCGGTGTCCGCCCGGTGCATAATCCAGACTTTGCCGACGGTATGTACAGCTCGGTCCGGGCCGGAGTCCGGGGACTGTGTGAGAACAGTAGCGGTTTTTTCCTCCTCCCTGTTGATATTTCTCTGGTGCGGCGCGGCACGGTCAATCTGCTGCTCCAGGCCAAGACACAAGCTCCAGCCCGTGTTTTCTACCCGGTCTTTGATGAGCTCCGAGGCCATCCACCCCTGTTGTCCGCCGAACTGATCACCCTGATTCGCACTACACCTGAGCCGGAAGGCGGTCTCCGTACCCTGCTGAGCGAGCTTGAGACCAACCATCCCGAGCAAGTTGGTGAGGTGCAGGTGGCTGATGCCAATATCCATTTTGATATGGATACGCCCGATGACTACTTTGCCGGCTGCATCCGCTTTGGCCGCCGAGGTATCCCCACCATGGCCGAGGCAGAGGCGATTATCGACCATATCTACGCAATGCCGGAAAAGGGGCTGGCCCACGGCCGCATGGTCGGCGATGTGGCCGGCATCCTCTGTGAGACGCTTATTCGCCATAGCGGTCGGGAACTGAGCCCGCAAACCTGCCGAGTCTGCGGGTTGCTCCATGATATTGCCAAGGGCCATGCCCATCACGAGGAAACCGGGGCCACCTGGTTGCGCGAACTCGGTTTTGACCAGGCAGCTGAAATTGTCGCCGCGCATAAGGATATGCAATGGACGGCGGAGATGGGTGTGGGCGAAAGGGAACTGGTGCATCTGGCCGACAAACTGGTTCGCGGCAGCCGCATGATTGGCGTCAACGAGCGATTCGAAGAAAAACTAGCCCTCTACAACCATGATCCGGAAGCAGTTCAGGCTATCCTTGGCCGTTATCGCTTGGCCCAGGATCTAGCGACTGCGGTCGAGTCCGAGGTAGGCCAACCGCTGGAATTGATCATGGAGATGGCCTTTGTGGCATGCAGTCATTGATCTACCTGCTTCGCCACGGCGAGATCGATAAGTCCTCCCCCCGGCGCTTCCTCGGCCAGACCGACCTCCCTCTCAACCAGAACGGCATCAACCAAGCCAAACGACTTGGCCAGGTGCTTGCCGATATTCCCTTCAGCCGATTTTTCTCCTCATCGCTGAGCCGGGCCATGCAAACGGCAACTTTCGTCAGCGGCCGCTCCACTTCTGAAATCGTGACCGTCGACGCCTTCCGGGAAATTGATCTTGGTACCTGGGAGGGTTTGACTGTTGCGGAGGTGCGGCAACGCTTTCCCAATGCCTATGAAGAACGGGGCCTGCACATGGGTACATTCCGTCCACTGCGGGGAGAGAGTTTTGCCGAAGTAGCCGCCCGCGCCCTGCCTGTACTGCAGAAAATTGCGAACAAACACCGGGGCCCAACCTTGATCGTGGCCCATGCCGGAGTGAACAGGGCGATTCTTTCCTGTTTGCAGGATCTGCCGTTTGACGATTTGCTCCAGATCCCTCAGGACTATTGCGGGGTAAACATATTGCAGCATAAAGGTGAAAAGCTACAAGTACAGGCTATCAACAAGATTTTTCATTAATTTCGAGGGGTAATGGACTCATAAAAAGTCCATCTCACTCTAAAAGATGGCTAGGTAAAAACACAGATATACAAGGAATAGTATTTTTCCCGGCGGGAAGGCATACATAAGGTATGTCGAGTGTCGGGAAAAATGCGGCGACGCAGTAGATCGAAGTTTTTACGACGCCATCAAGGGTAAGAAAGAGGAGATCTCTCCCTGCGCTCGAGATGACACAACGGAGGTGGAGATTGGCAAGTAATCCCCCCACTCCTCGATGTCATTCCGAACGAACGTGAGGAATCTCCCCTTTATGCGCCTCCACTTTCCCGCGTCCCATTCTCTTAAGCCTCATCGCCTTCCCCCTGCTCTTTGCATAAACCAGATCAGCAAACCACCAACAAAGAAAATAACCAACGGGCCTGTCCGTAAACCGGTATCTTCTTCCAAGGCATTAATATAGGGGAAAAAATCATAATACCGCACCGGCTTCCTGCTCGTACCGGTCGCCTTGAGATAAACTGCCCCACCGATTTTCTTGGTCGAGCCCACAACGCGCCGACCATCGGGAAGTGTAAAGGCGTACGCCACTACGTAGGTATACCGGCCACGAATGGTCTCGTTGCGTTCCCCGCCTTCCCGACGAATATGGGTGATAACCGCCTCGCCCCGTTCCCCGAACAGACCCAACCCCACGGAAAGCAACCCCCAGCTGATAAACAGCAGGCCAATCAGCAGAATAAAAATCCGGCCAACACGTTGCCCTCCATTGGGCTTGTTTTTCCGTTGCCGCCGGGCCATCACATCTCGCACTGACGGCTGACCAGGGCGTCGACTTCCTCATAGTTTTCCGGTGTACAAAACAGGGCCAGATGCTCGGCAAAACCGCCGTGCACCAGAATGGCGTGTATGCGTGGGTAGCGCTTCACCTTGCGGATGTTTTTCCAGCGAATAGTCTGATCCTGCCGCGATTGAGCCAACATCCCGGCGCCGGCAACACTGGGTTTTCCGGAAAGCAGACCAAGGACCACGGTGAGCACATTGATTATTTTATTCTTTTTTGCCTGAGATTTTTGCGTCCGGCAACGCACACCGCTACTGTCGAGAATGCATTCCACCTCGTACCGCCCACGCCAGACAAGCATGATAAACACCCAGGTGAGGCAAAACAAACCGGCAATCAAGCCCAACGGATAGACCAGGGATTGCACATCCTCAGCCACCAGACAAAGAACTACCACCAGCACTCCAAAAGGAAGGCCAATGGCCAAGCACAACTGCCGGACAATCACTGGATGACGAAAAATGGGCACACTGTTCGCCCATTGCATGGGTTCAAAACTCTTGGTCTTTTTTGCAGTCATGATTTGAGATTGTTCTTTTGATAAGTATGAGGCTTTTAGGGAAAGGCGAAGGCAGGTGTTGCCACCACTCCAAGCAATACCTACCCGCCCCGATGTCATCCCGAACGTAGGTGAGGGATCTCAGCTGGTTCGTCCCGATGTTCATCCCCCGCAACATATCTGTTTGTAGGCGCTTGCCACCTGATGATCAAGCTCTCATTACAACCAGCGGTAAAAAATCATTGTATTTGCACCAAAACACCCGTCTCATCCGCCTACATCCCCTGCAAATACGGTTGACTTCCCTGCCCTGCTCTTGTACCTAACCTTTTGGTTTTATAGAAACCCTATTAAAAATAGGGAGTAGCTTCCCATTTTTGATGCAAGAATCCCCAATGGGGCCCGCCCCTAATTCCCCCTCCTTCATATGCCCATTAGCCAACTTGCCGCCAACGAACTTCGCCTGAGCATTGACCCGCAAAGCCTTAGATTTCAGGATACCTCCGAGCTAATCAACCAGCCCCTGCCCTGGATCGGCCAGGAACGTGCGGAACGCGCCGCCCATTTCGGTCTGACTATGCAGCAGGCCGATTACAACCTGTTCGTGCTCGGCGAGGTAGGCAGTGGTCGGTCCTCACTCCTCAAACAGGCCATGCTCAAGGCAGCAGAACAGCGCCCCGTTCCACCGGATCTCTGCTACCTGCACAACTTTGAAGCCCCCGAACGGCCCCGCGCCCTGCACCTGCCAGCGGGAAAAGGGAGGATTTTACGTCAGACCATGGCGAAGATGGTCAAGACCCTCACCGCGGAAATTCCACAGCAGTTGGACGGCCCAGACTACAAGCTGGAGAGTGAGCGCATCGAGAAGACCTTTAAGGACCAGGAAACCCAGGCCTTTGCCGATCTCGATGCCTTTGCCGAAGAACGCCATTTCACCATGCGCCAGGAATCGGGGCAGATGATGTTCACTCTGCGCGGGCCCAAGGGGCATGCCATGACTGAAGATGAAATGCTGGCCTTAAGCAAGGAGGAACGTGAGGCTATTAACCAGGCCGAAGAGGCCCTTCTAGCCGAGATCAATCGCTATTTTGAGATAACCCGACCACTCGAACGGCAGATGGAGGACGATCTGACCGAACTCAGGCGACAGGTGGTCAGGCCGCTGTTGGAGCGTGAGGTAACAACCTTACTCCACGGACTCACCGAGGATGGCCGCGACTGCCCCAAACTCTCCCTGTACCTTGAGCAGCTCAGCCAGGATATCCTCGATAACCTGGAGCTCTTCAAAGGCAGCGATCCCGATGAGGATGCTCTGCGTGTCGAGACCCTGAACCTGATTCTTGCCCGCTACCGCATCAACCTAGTGGTGGATAATAGCGGCCTTGCCGGCGCCCCGGTGATCATTGAAGACAATCCCCTTTATCGCTCTCTGTTTGGCTCAATCGAGTACCACACTGAAAATGAAGCCCTGGTAACCGATTTCTCCCGTATCCGCGCAGGAAGCCTGCTCAAAGCTCATGGCGGCTTTCTCTTGCTGCACCTCCGCGACCTGCTTGCCGACCCCCTGGTCTGGGAGAAACTGCGTAGATTCCTCCGTAGCGGCCATCTGCAAATCGAGGAGCCGGGAACCGCCTTTGCTCCGATTGCCGCGGTCTCATTGACTCCGGATCCGGTCACCATTGAGGTCAAAATCGTACTCATCGGCTCGCGCGATCTCTATTATGAACTGCAGGAAGGAGACCCCGAGTTTGCCCGTCGTTTTCGGGTTAAGGTCGACTTTGTCGAAGAGTTCCTCACCAACGAATCCTCCCGACATGCCTCGGCGGTCTTTGTTGCCCAAACCTGTGCCAAGCGGAACCTGCCCCACTTTACGGCTGCCGCGGTGGCCCGATTGCTGGAGAATGCTCACCGAGAGACCGATGATCAACGGCGACAGAGCGCCATATTCGGCCATACCGATGCCAGGATTGTCGAGAGTGCGTCCATGTGCCGCCAGCGGGGCGGTGAGTTGGTCACGACCGAGGATATCGATCAGGCCAACTTGGCCCGCAGCCTACGCCACAATTACCCTGAGCAGCGGATGCGGGAGTCTATTGCCGATGGCGAGGTGCTGATTGATCTTGAAGGGGAACGAATCGGCCAGGTGAATGGGCTCAGTGTGATTGATCTTAGTGACCACCGTTTTGGCTTCCCAGTGCGTGTAACCGCCCGGACCCATGCCGGTGAAGACGGGCTGACCAACATCGAGCGCGAGGTGGAGCTATCCGGGCCGATCCACGATAAAGGGGTGTTTATTCTCGAAAATTATCTCGCGGCCCTCTTTAGCCGCAACGCACCGCTGACCTTCAACGCCTCGATCGTCTTTGAGCAGGAATACAACGGTATTGAAGGCGATTCTGCCTCCTGCGCCGAACTCTTTGCCCTGATTTCAGCCCTTGCCGGGGTGCCGGTCAGCCAAGGAATTGCCGTTACCGGTGCCCTCAACCAACACGGCGAGGTGCTGCCTGTGGGGGGCATCAATGAAAAAATTGAGGGATTTTTCCGTGTCTGCAAGGATTATGGACTCACCGGAAACCAAGGGGTAATCATCCCCGAGCGTAACCGCCGCAACCTCATGCTCGACCACGAAATATTGGAGGCGGTGCAACAGGGGCAATTTCACCTCTACACCGCCGGGCAAGCCACCGATGGCCTGGAACTGCTCACCGGCCTCCAAGCTGGCCAGGCCAATAGCAGAGGCCTGTACCCTAAAACAAGCCTCTTGGGTCACGTGCAACGCACCCTCGGCCAATACCACCGCGCCTGTAATGCCCACGAACGGCATAAGGATGGATAATCGTGGAATCCGATCCTGAGTATGAAAAAATCGTCACATCCACCGGGGTCTTGCACTTCTGACAAAGGAAACGGCAGCTGCCCCCGTCCAAAGCACGGGATTTTGCTATGTTCAACCAACTCCCGTGCTTCGGTGTGGACACAAACTCGAAACGATCCCAAAGGGCCTTCGCCTTGTCTGATGCGAATGCCCCGTAGAACGAACCAGGGGTATGGGTATTCAAATTATCCATCAACAAAGTGATCTTTTCGGCCTATTGATAACAGAGCCTCTTGCAAAATGAGCTGTTGGCGAGTTTTGTCGTCATTCTCGCGTAAGCGGGAATCCAAAATTCTTTGTTTTTTTGAGGACTGGATTCCCGATGACTACCTCGGGAATGACAACCCCGTCTTTTTTCAAAAGGCTCAAGAGTAAGCAATTTTTTGGCTCTCTCCCAAAATGGGTGGGTAATTTTGAGATGGTGCCCCCCCCTGGTAAGAAATCGCAAGTTGAACAGGCTCACCCATTTGAAAATCTTTTAAAAACATGACAAGGCAACCAACCCGTTGAAATAAGGTTTCAATGATTCGTTTCATGAAGGGGTGGCCGTATCATTTTTTGCGGCAAAAGAGTGGCTGGAGGTCGTGGGTAAAGCATTCCGGTTTTGGGGGCACTATTGCTTTTACCCACCCGTTTTGAAAAAGAGCCAATTTTTTCGATGAAACAAAACCACTCCACCTTGGTTTTACTTTCTGTCACATCGACCATCCGCATTCCGGCTTTTGGTTCATTCGCCATGAAAATATTGCAGATACCACACCGCCTATATTCATAATCTTACCGGGCTGGCTGGCCTGGTGAGGCGGAGGGGACCTATTGGTGCCTATTTGTGCTTCTTTTTGGCGTCCTGAAATTATTCCAAAGAGCTAACTCAAGAACAACTCCCAACAGCACTCATCCTGAGCGAAATTCTTCAACCGACATGTCCCGTTCGAAGGAAATTGGCGGTTTGACTTTTTTCGGGTCCATCAATTTACAAAAATCTACACCCTTTACCGTATTCCATTGACAATAGCTGGGGGTATATCTACATAATCATTTGTCACGATTATTTTTTTTATCGTGACAAATGATTCATTTTTCTCAAAGAGGTTTTACCACTATGAGTGAACAGCAAGACCATCCTGCCAGCAAAATAGTCGACAAATTTAAATTCAATCGCCTGGAGCTTTCCGGGGCCTTCGGCGACTTAGGCACCATGCTGCC